>DATHOG010000065.1:0-60256 GCA_035485115.1 Candidatus Sulfotelmatobacter sp.
GACCATGCGGGCGCGACCGGCAATTCCGTTGCTCGCGGCGGACTGGGCGGCGGCGAGGTTTTCAATTGTGGTTTCGCTCACGGCTTCGAGCAGTCCCATGCCGACGAGTTGCGGTGCGAGGCGTACCGAGTAAAACGCCGGGGTATAGGGTGAGAAGGAATAATTTGGTTTTTGCAGGGTGTAAGGAGTGCTATCACCATAGCTGCCGTTGATGGTGGTGTAGCTGGAGATCACCACGCTGTCTTCGCCGGCGCCATTGGTGTTTTGCGGTTGCAGGAAGGAACCCAGAACCGGATCGGGCGTGCCGCTGGCATCTTTGGCCACGTGCACCACCGATTGCAACATGGGCTGGCCGAGAGCGGGCGGCAACGCGCGGCTGTTGTTCGCGTGACAGGCGACACAACTGCGGTTCACATATTTCGGCCCGAGTTTTCCGGTCTGTTCCGCATAAACCGGGTTGGGTTGTTCGGCATGCGTACCGTCACCAAAATCCGTGTGATGCAGCCGGCGACCAAGCAGGAAAGGTTCGCCGGTCAGGGGTGATGCGCCGGGTGACATCTGGTTAAAAACATGGTTGGTCTCGCCGGCATATTGATAGGGCATGGTATTAACCCCCGCCAGCCAGCCATTGGTGGGAATCGGATAGGAATCAATGTTGGTGCGCACGCCGCCGACAATCGGTCCGTCGTTGGCGGGATTCAAATCAATGTTGGATTGCGACGCCTGCCACGGGACGATGCCTTGGCCGACCACATAAAGGATGGCACCGCCGTAATAATTAAGCTGGCCGTTGGTGGCCGTGAGCATGAACGGGCTGAACTCAACTTCCATGCGGTCGCCGACCTGCAAGGGCCGGTTCAAGTTGATATTCTGGGTGATGGTGGTGGACCAATTGGTAAGAGTCGAATCCACTTGTCCCGCATAAAGGTTGTCAGCGTATTGCGCTACCGTTGTCTGGCCTTGGAAGAAGAACCGGATATTGGGCGTGTCGAGCTGGTTCAGCGAACTGATGTTGAAGGTGATGCCGGTGCCGCCTTGGGCGATGGTGTCGATGATTTGAATCCGGGTCATGCGCTGCTCCCAATAGAAGGAAAGGTAGGTGTCATACAGACTGAACGAGGGGCCATTCTCACGCGCGTGACGGCCGCGCGGACGGTCGGAAATCCAGGTGATAAGCGCGCTGGGTGTATTGCTGATGGTGTCAGGTTCGAGCGCGGTAAAGGCGTCGAACAAGGGGACGATGCCGATACCGGTGTCTGGCTGGGCGGTGATGGTGGCATCGGAAGCCTGGCTTTGGCCGCTCAGGGAAAGTGTGATCACGGAGACAAAATAGGTCGCGTTGGTGTTGAGATTGGGAATGATGGCGCTGTTTACGGAACCGACATCCAAGGAATTGGTGGTGGTGCCGGTGACATCGCCGTAGAGGATGCGGTAACCGCTCACGCCGGGCGTCAGGCTGGCATTCCAAGCAAGCCCGATCGCACCGACCGAACCCGAGGCGATCTGATGCAGGCTTGTCGGCGGCAGGACGACCACGGGTGGAATGCGTAAACGGAAGAACGCGGTGCTGGCCGTGGCTGGCAGCAGGGCGGATTCGGTACCACCGCTTCCGGTGACCACCCCGGTGGTATTGGTCCAAGAGCCGGCGGCGAGATTGGTGCTGGATTCAGGATAGTATTGAACCCCGAGCGTGGAGTTCCAGATGAGATTCGCGACCGGAGCGTTGACCGTTGAAATAATATTCGTGGAGCCGGGATTGGCCGGGGTTGAACTGCCATTGCCCAGGGTGACATCATCCAAATCAATGGTGGCGGACTGACTGGAAGAGGCCGCACCGGCAAAGTGGAAATAAATGGTGCCTGACGTGGCCCCGGCGGGTACTGCGACGTTATTGCTGATTAAGAAGTAGGTGGCGTTGCCTGGATTAAAAGTTTGATATCCCGTATCGCCCCCCGTGCTCCAAAAGATACGCCATTGCGCATTGGCTCCGGCACTCCCTGCTTGAGCGCTGGCGTAGAACGTGAATGGATAGGTGGTTCCACCGTTCACGGGAATGGCGGCTTGATTGAATTGCACCACCGGCCCGGCACCGGTGCTGGCGAGATGGATCTCGAAATTATAGGAACCGCTGTGGGGGGCGTCGTTGGTGCGCACGGCATATACGGGACCACCGGCGGCCGTATCCACGGTCCAGTTATTGGCTGTCGCTCCGCTGCCCGATTCGAATCCGCCATTCGTGGGTATCAGTGAAACCGGCGGTGCACCGGGAACCATTTCCATGACGCGATAATTCCGCAGACCGCTGAAAACAGGATCGAACAGCGAATTGGTCGCGCCATTGCCCGCCCCCGAGGCGCCAAGGGGGTTCCACGAACTGGCGGAAACCGGGGACCATTGTGGCTGGTAGGTGTCGTTGGTCTTGGTGGGCCAGCTGACTTGAACTCCAGGTTGAAGAGTCAACAATGGCTGCCCTTGACTGGCGGCCAGCCCAAGAAATATGACGGCGGTGGTCGGGAAAAAAATACGTCTCATGGTTAACGGTTCGAGAAAAAAAGAGTCATTTATTTTACAACAGATTGCGGCTTAAGGCGAACGAAGGCGGAAGTACACGCTTGGATTTGATGGGTCTATATTGATAACCGATTGGGTGCTGGTTCCGCTCCCGGAAACATCCATCCAGCCGGTGCCAAGGCCCGTGTTCAGGCTGTTGGTCTGCGATTGTAAAACCCAACCCAGATGGTCGGACGGCCAGGTCAAGGTGATTTGGCCGCCCGAGAGGCTGCTGCCAAAAGTGATCGGTGCGAGGCTGACGCCATTCGTGATGACCAGATTATTGGTGGCGCCGCCAACATACAGCGGGTCCACAACGGAACCAATTACAAGGTATGTGCCGGTGTTGGTGGGAGCGGCGGATGAACCATTGTAAGTGAAGCTGACGGTCAATCCCGCCGGCGTGGTGATGGCGGTGACCGTTTTGGCCGTGCCATCATACGCCTGGCTCAAATTCTGCAAAGCCACCTGCGCGCTGGCGTGGTTCACGGTGAGCGTGTTGGTGCTGCCGATAAAGGTATTGTCACCGGAGTAGATGGCCGTGACGGTGTAGGGCGGGCTAAGAATGGTGGTCGCGCTGGTGGCGCTGCCGGCACTGACGATGTTCATGCTCAGGCCTGCGCTGTTGGTCAAAAAGCTGATCGTACCCGAGGCACCTCCCGCAGTGACACCATTGGTTTGCACCGTGCCGGTGAAGGTGGCGCCTAATTGCCTCGTGGCCGACAGGATGTTCGTGGCGCCAAAAGTCACCGTGGCGCGAACGGTGACATCATCGAGGAGGGTGACCCAATCGAAGCTATTGCCACCACCGACGGCTTGGATGAAGAGGATTTGCGCATAGGCGGCGCCCGCCGGGGCGGTATTGGTGAGGTTGAAAGCCGTAAAAGTGTTACCGGCGGACCCAAAGCTGATAAAGCCGCTGTCGGAGATGTAGCCATTGCCGGCATTGAAGTAGGTGATCCGGTATTGGGGATTTGCGCCGCCGACTTTTACCGGATTGGCGGCGAAGAATTGCAGATCGTACGTAAGGCCGCCGGTCACCGGAAACAAGTCGCTCCGGGCATAGGCATTGGGCGGCGTGACCGGTCCGCTGGCGGGCGTGGTTCCCTCCAGGTAAAGCATGCTCGAACCGCTGTTCGGTGTGATGGATCCGTAGGTGTTGGTGGCCCAGACACTTTGGTTCGTATTATTCGGATCACAACTCCAATTGGCGGCACCGGTGCTGTTCGCCGCAGGAGTTTCAAAGCCGGAATCGGCCACCACATTGGTGCCTGCCGCACCCGGCAGAATTTCAAGCACGCGATAGTAAGGTTGCGGTGAAGCCACATACACCGAGGTGGTGGCATTGCCGGTCAGAAGGCTGCCGATGCTCGTCCAGGTATTGTTGTCAACGGATTCCTGGGGTTGATAGCTGTTGGTGCTGGCGGCGGTCCAGCCGACGCTTTCGCCTTGGGCAATCGAAAGAGCCAACGTGGTGGGAATTGTGGGTGCCGGGCCCGAACCATAGCCCGCGACATCGCCATAAACATCACCGACGCGCACTTCATCAATGATGGGATTGTAACCACCGGTGATATTGATCCCGAAGGCGGAGATGGTTCCGACATCGAAAGTGCTGTTTACCACATTGGCAGCGACACCGGGAGTGGACATACCAGCCGGCGGATCAATCCAAAGACTGACCGTGTCATTGGTGCCGGAGGTGTTGAAATCGATTTCCAGAACAATGAAATGCACGGCGGTATTGTCAATGTTAACGGCACTGCCCAAACCGGTGGCACCGGCGAGAACGGTGCTGTTGACCGTGCCCAATCCAAAACCGGTGGTATTGGCCCCGTTGGGCACATGGAAACCGGCGAACAGGCTGTTGGCATTGTTTCCTTTTAAGAATACACCCACGGAATCGCCACCGGAATTGCCGCTGCCTTTGAACAGGAAGCTGATGAACTTGGTGCCGCTGGAGAGCGGGGTGGCGAAGTTTTCCGTCGTCTGGCTGCCGGCGGCGCTATGCTGATAGGCATTGGCGCTCGTGGGTAGATTGGAATACGTGAGACCAGCCACGATGGCCGGGCTGCCGGACACGGTCCAATTGCCGGTGAACCCGGTGCCGGTGCTGGGAGTATTGTTCGCGAGGGTGCCGAGAGCGTAGTTGAATGATTCATAATCCGTCGGCCCATAGGAACCGGTCGGTGTCGCGGCGACTTCGCTCGAATTTGCACCTTCTCCATAACCGCTCAAGGCGGAGACGACGTAGAAATATTGCGTGAATTTAACCGCCGTGGAATCGGTGTAGCTGGTCGTAGTGACATTGGTGATCGTTACTTCCGATCCGCTCAAGGTTGAGCGTTTGACGTTGTAACTGCTGGCTCCTGCCGAAGCGGTCCAGGACAACGCCACTTGATTGGTGCCCGGCGTGGCTCCAAGACCGGTCGGGGCCGCTGGCGGAACATTAGGCGTGGCGGAAACCTCGGTGGAATTGCCGCTCTCCCCGGCGCTGTTGGTGGCCGAAACCTCGTAGAAATACGGCGTGCCATTGGCCACGGCTGTATCCAGATAACTGGTCGTGGAAACATTGGTGATGGTGGCCTCGGTCCCGCTGGTGGTCGAGCGTTTGACATTGTAGCTGGCGGCACCCGTGGCGACATTCCAACTCACGTTGGCCGCGCCATTGGTGCCTGTAGCGGTCACGCCGCCGGGGGTTGCGGGGAGCGCGATGGTCGGCGTGGCCGTAACTTCCGAAGAATTTGCGCTGGCACCGGAAGAATTGGTGGCTTCCACCGCGTAGAAATATGGCGTCCCGCCGACCGCCGTGATGTCCGTAAAGTTGGTCACCGCCACGTTATTGGTCACGGTATAATTTCCTGTGCTGATGCCGCGTAGCACCTTGTAGCCGGTGGCACCGCTGGACGCATTCCAGATGAGCGCGACCGAGTTGATGCCGGGCGTGGCGGTCACTCCGGTCGGCGCAGAGGGCGGCGGGAGATATCCCACCACGTCGCCGTACGTATCGCCCACCCGGATTTCATCGACCGTGATGTTCGCACCGCCCTGGACATTCAAACCGATGCCGGCGATGGTGCCGACATCGAACGAGCTTAACGTGTAGGTGGCGGTTACACCGGGTGCCGACGCGCCCGCAACGGGATTGAGATAAACGGTCACGGTGTCATTGTTCCCTGAAGTGTTAAATTGAATTTTCAGGACCGCGAGATAAGTCGCGCCATATGTGCCTTGAAAGGAACTGGCGAGACTGGATGCGCCTTGCGCGCTGGAGCCGGTAGTGGTCATGGAACCCAGACCCAAGCCGCCTTGGGTGCCGGTGTTAGGTGCCAGGCCAAAACCGAAAAACAATCCGGTGCCGCCGTTGGGAAAATAGACACCATCGATATTTCCTCCCATGTTGCCGGACGCGGTGTACAAAAAGCTGATCCATTGGGTGCCGCTGGAGAGCGGGGTGGCCAGACTGACGAATTGCCGGCTGCCGCCGGATTTTAAAGAGTTATTGGCCGTGGTCAGACCGGAATAAGTGAGGCCGGACACAATGGTGCCGGCGCCACCGCACGTCCAGTTGCCGGTAAAACCGGCACCGGTGCTGGCCGTGTTGTTGACAAAACTGCCGGTGGCATAATTAAACGGCTCGTAAGCATTGAGCGCGGCTGACGCATTCAGGGCGGTGAAGGCGATCACAACCATCAGGGCAAAAATGACTTTAAAGATTCTCCTGCTGCGGGATTTCAATTCGTTACCATTCGTTTTTTGCAGGGATGTGGATGACATGGTTGTGGTCTGAAGATGAAACATCGGGTTCATACGTGTTTGCTTTCGTTAAGCAGGGGGATACGGGATGAGGCTACCTGTCATTTGCAACTTTCCAAGCTAGCCAAATGGTTAGTTTCCCGAATACATGCCATTAAGGGGAGGTCCGGGGCGAAGATTTAGACCTTGTATCCTACGCACGCCAAAATGGGCGATGCTACGTTTGCACATCACGGACAATTAATGCCCGGGAGTTTTTTTCCGCTTTTCCGCAAATTGTTTCCGCCAGTTCTCCAGCCGTTCCTTGATCTTTTTTTCCACGCCTTGTTCGGTCGGCTCGTAAAAAATTTTGTCCACACCCAGATAATCTTGCGCCACGAAATGCCCTTCACCTTCGTGCGCGTATTGATAGCCCTTGCCGTGACCGAGACGCTCCGCGCCCTTGTAATGTGAATCGCGCAGATGTTCCGGTATGGGAATCGTGCGGCCGGAACGCACGTCTTCCAGCGCGGCCCCAATGGCCTTGTAGGCGGAGTTGCTCTTGTGCGCGGTGGCGATGTAAATCGTCGCCTCCGCCAGCGGAATCTGCGCCTCCGGCCAGCCGACAAATTCGGCCGCGGCCAGCGCGGCATTCGCCAGCACCAGCGCCATTGGATCGGCCAGGCCTACGTCTTCCGCCGCGCAAATGACGATCCGCCGGGCGATGAAGCGCGGGTCTTCGCCGGCGTGGATCATTTTTGCCAGCCAGTACAGCGCCGCATCGGGATCGCTGCCGCGCATGGATTTGATGAACGCCGAAATTGTGTCGTAATGTGCGTCGCCATCGCCATCGTAAACCACGGCCTTTTTCTGGATGCTCTGCTCGGCCACGGCCAGCGTGATGCGGATGAGGCCGTCGGCATCGGGCACCGTGGTCAACGCGGCGATTTCGAGCGAGTTCAAAACCTTGCGCGCGTCGCCGTCGGCGATTTTGGCCAGATGCCGCAACGCGTTTTCCTCGGCGGAAATTTTCAGATACCCCAGCCCGCGTTCCTCATCTTTCAAAGCACGTTGCACCAGCAAGAACAGATCGTCCTCGGTCAGCGGACGCAGTTCAAAGATTTGCGAGCGCGAGACCAGCGGCGAATTGACGAAGAAAAACGGGTTGTGCGTGGTCGCGCCGATGAGCTTGATGACGCCGCTTTCCACGTCCGGCAGCAATACATCCTGCTGCGCCTTGTTGAACCGGTGGATTTCATCGATGAACAGGATCGTGGACGCGCCGGTATTTTCCAGGCGGTTCGCGGCGGCGGACAAAACCCGGCGCATATCCGCGACGTTGGACTCGACGCCGCTCAAGCGTTCGAACTTTGATTTTGTCTGCCGCGCGATGATCTGGGCAAGCGAGGTTTTGCCCGTGCCCGGTGGTCCGTAGAAAAGCAGCGATTGGATCCGGTCCGCCTCGATGGCCCGGCGCAGAAGCTGTCCCGGGGCGAGAATGTGCGCCTGCCCGGCGTATTCATCGAGGTTGCGCGGACGCATCCGCGCGGCGAGCGGCTGGTTGCGGAAATTATTCTCCGCCCCGGGCGCCATGGGTCTTTCCTCCGGCTGATTCACAGCCGGTGTGGAAAACAGATCGTCACGCGCCATAATAAAATAATGATAACCAGGGATGGGGAAGAGGACGAGAATGATTCTGATGTTCGCAAAATAAAAAAGCCCGCAACGGGTGGCGGGCTTTGATTGCCGGTGTTAGCATGCATGCCGGACAATCTGAAAGAACCCCCGCCATTGCCGTGTCGAACTAGATCCTATGAACATATGTTTTACATATGTGGGACTTGCCCGATGGCTTACAACTTTCGGACGTAATGCCGACATGTTGGCCACCGTCTGCGGCTCATCCCGAGTTCGTTTTAATTACGGTCCAAGGACTGTGGCGAATCACGAACAGGGCAGGGAAATTTTTATTTTTACAAAGATCAGCTGCTGCATAATTAATCGTCCGGTTCGGGATTTTTCTCAAGCGAAATTTACAAAAAAATTTTCCAGGTTTTACAATAAAGACCTTGCATGGAAATTTTTTCGTGCTTGTATGGAAGTCTCCCCCCCCGATTCTCCTGAAGTTTCCTGTCACGCCATTTTTCATCAAGGTTGCGCCGGATGATTTCCGCCAGCGCATCGGGCCGGGACGGTTTGCGGATGCATTGGACGCCCGCAACAAGCGTTGACCGGCTTCATGCCAAAACTTCCGCTCGCATGCCGTCCCCAAATTTATTAAAGTTCACGCCCGTTTTCAAATGATGACCAGTACTCAAATCCGCCGGAGCTTTTTGGATTTTTTCAAATCGAAACAGCACACCATCGTGCCCTCTTCGAGCCTCATGCCCGATTCGCCGAACCTGCTGTTCACGAACGCCGGCATGAACCAGTTCGTGCCCATTTTTCTCGGCCAGACCCGGTGCCCCTACACGCCCGGCCGCGCAGCGGACACCCAGAAATGCATCCGCGCCGGCGGCAAGCACAACGACCTGGACGACGTCGGCCTCGACACCTATCACCACACCTTTTTCGAGATGCTCGGCAACTGGAGCTTCGGCGATTATTTCAAGCAGGAAGCCATCGAATGGGCCTGGGAACTCGTCGTCGGCATCTGGAAATTTCCGCCGCAACGGGTTTACGCCACCGTTTACAGTCCGGACAAATCTAAAAACGACCCGAGTGAGTTCGACCAGGAGGCCTGGAATTTCTGGGCCGAAAAATTCCGGAGCGTCGGCCTCGACCCGAACATCCACATCGTCAACGGCAACAAGAAGGATAATTTCTGGATGATGGGCGAAACCGGCCCGTGCGGCCCATGCTCCGAATTGCACATCGACCTGACGCCGGAAGGAAACACCCAAGGTTCGCTGGTGAACAAGGGCGACGCCCGCTGTATCGAGATCTGGAATCTCGTCTTCATCCAGTTCAACGCCAATCCCGACGGCACCTTTTCCCCGTTGCCTGCCAAGCACGTGGACACCGGCATGGGGTTTGAGCGCGTCACGAGCATCATTCAGGGCACCAAAAACCTGACCGACTTCGCCAACGCCAAGATTTCCAATTACGAAACCGACATCTTCCGCCCGATTTTCGACGCGTTGGAAAAGATGAGCGTTAAGAAATACGGCAGCACCTTGCCCGGCGATGCCGCAAAACCCTCGTCAACCCCGCTCAAGACCAGCGGCGAAGGGCAGGGTAACATCATTGAAGTGGGGGATCATGGCATTGAAAAACCACATTCCAATTGCCCGGACGATGAAGATCCCGACGAAACATGCGCTGCACCGTCCTCTGACCAAATCGCCCTCGACATAGCCTTCCGCGTCATCGCCGACCACATCCGCACCCTAAGTTTTGCGATCGCCGACGGCATCCAGCCCGGCAACAACGACCGCAACTACGTCCTGCGCCGCATCCTGCGCCGCGCCGTGCGCTATGGCCGTACACTTGGATTCAAAGAGCCGTTTTTCTACAAGCTCGTGGACGTGCTCGCCGAGACGATGGGCGACGTCTTCCCTGAAATCCGCGCCCGCAAAAAGCAAGTGCAGGAAACCATCCGCATAGAAGAAGAGGCGTTTAATAAGACGTTGGATCGGGGAATTGAATTGTTTAATGGAGAAGCAGCACGACTGACCGGTTTTGACGGGAGCGCGCCCGCCCCGGGCGCAGCCGACCGCGCCCTCGCGGTCGGCACCGAGGCATCCAACAACCAAGGTGCAAAATACTCCAAAAGGCGTCTCCCCCATTTTGAGCGCCCGTGGGGCAAATACATGGTGACTTTCTCCACGCGTCAGAAACGTCAATTAACGCCCGCCGAGCGTGACCTTGTGCTTGAGAGCATTCTCTACGCGCACACGCATCGGCAATATCAACTTTTTGCCGCATGCGTGATGCCTGACCACGTTCATTTATTGTTTGAGCCGCAAATCAAGGAACAGAACCAGGACGGAAAGCCGGTCTTTTTTCCGCTTGGAGAAATTTTGCACGGTATCAAATCAACCACGGCGCACAAAATCAACAAAGCGGCAAAAGTGACGGGTGTTCATGTTTGGGAGGAAGAATCTTTTGATCGCCTGATGCGTGGTGATACTGATTTGGAAGAAAAATTTCATTATATCTGCCGAAATCCTTGGGATAATGGAGTTGTCCCCCTCACGGAGAATTATCGCTGGCTGTGGACTCCGGATACTTCGGTTGCAACTCACACGGCCGAAGTTTCCCGCGAGGGCGCGGGAAACAGCGCCCGGGGCGGGCGCGCTCCCCAAATCACCGGTGACTTTGCATTCAAACTTTACGATACTTATGGTTTCCCGCTCGACCTTACCGAGTTGATGGCGCGCGAGCGCGGTTTGACCGTGGACAAGGAAGGTTTTGAAAAGTTGATGGAAGAGCAGCGTGCCCGCGCCCGTGCTGCGCAGAAGAAAGAAGTGATTTCGCTTTCACAAATCGAGACCACCACGCCCACGAAATTCGTCGGCTATGACCACAGCCACATCGGCGCGGATGTACAGGAAGTTGTTGCGCTCAAGGACAAGACCGCCGTGGTGCTCAATAATTCGGTCTGTTATGCCGAGATGGGTGGGCAGGTTGGCGACACCGGCGAACTCACCGGCAGCGGCCAGCTCTGGCGAATCGTCAACACGCAGAAGTCCGGCAACACCTGGTTGCATTTCATCGAGGGCGGCGACGCCCCTGCGCCTGGCCAGCATGTCACGTTGACTGTGGATAAATCCCGCCGCAATGCGATCCAACGCCATCACACCGTCACGCATCTTTTGCACTGGGCCTTGCACGAAGTCGCCAGCAAAGAAGCGTCGCAAAAAGGCTCCTTCGTCGGGCCGGATAAATTAACGTTCGATTTCAACAGCGCGCCACTTACGCCGCAGCAGGTCGCCGACATTGAGAAGTTGGTGAACGAACGCATCCTCGAAAATGCCGGGGTTTCGTGGACGGAAGTCCCTCATGCGGATGTCAAAGGCCGCAAGGATGTGATGCAATTCTTCGGTGACAAGTATGGCGACACCGTGCGTGTCGTACAGATCGGCGGTGCCGCGCACAAGCTGGATGGCTATTCGATGGAGCTTTGCGGTGGTACGCACACGCGCGCAACGGGCGAGATCGGCTTGTTCCGCATCGTCGGCGAAAACGCCATCGCTGCCGGCGTGCGTCGTATCGAGGCTGTTGCCGGTCTGAACGCTTACGAACTGGCGAACGAGCAGTTGCAGCTTATCCGCAGCATTGCCGGCAAGATCAATTCGCCAGTGCACGAGCTGGAAAAGAAAGTCGAAGCTTTGCTCGCACATCAAAAGGAATTGGAGAAGTCCCTGAAGGCCGCACAACAGCGCGAAGCCGCTGGCAGCGCCAAAGACCTGATTGCGAAAGCCGAGACCATCAATGGCATCCCCGCCATCATCGCAAATCTTGGTGCCAGTGACGGCGACACGCTGCAAGCCATCACTGACTCGCTAAAATCGCAGTTCAAAGGCGTCATCGTCCTTGGCGGGGCGGCGAACGGGGCGGTCACGTTGATTGCGGCGGTCTCCACCGATTTCACCGCCAAAGTCCAGGCCGGCAAGATTATCCAAACCATCGCACCCATTGTTGGTGGCAAAGGCGGCGGCAAACCTGATTCGGCGCGCGGCGGCGGCAAGGACGCGAGCAAGCTGGACGAAGCGCTGGCCAAGGTAAAGAGCCTGCTGGGATGAGCAGCGGAACCAAGACATCTTAACGGAGTGTGGCCGTCCCGGCCACTGCAACGTTCGATTCACGACTGCCGTGAAATGCTTGAGAGCCTCCGGTCATTGGCCATTGCAGCGCCCGGGACAGGCGCACTCCATCAGTCGGGCAAACAAAGCCGCTCGTAACCATCCCGAAAACGTGCGCTGCTCCACGGCCATTCTTTTTGGGACACCGCCAAGCCAACCTTTACAGGATTACCTTCGATGTAATTTTTCGTCCGTTGCTCGTGCTCTGCACTTCGTATGTAGGTGTCCCAATAGCCGGCTTGCCAGAATTTTCCTTTTCGCCCAAGAAGCCTGTTAGCCTGCTTGGCGGTGAAACCTTTCCATGCATCGATCAATTGCGACATGGGAGTCTCAAACACTTTGAAAAGCAGATGGACGTGGTTAGGCATGATCGCCCATGCCGACAGTTCATAATCTTTGTCATGCCGAAAGCGAAGTGAATCCTCAATCATTTTGGCGATTTCTGGCTGACGCAAAAAACATTCGCCGCGCCCTTTGTCCAAATATGCTTCCAATTCAATGTGCCGCTGGCGGTCATTCTCAACTTTTAATAAGGCTTCCCACTCGGAACGCAACGTTTCCGGAAATGCATCAACCAAACGGAAGGTGACGAATTGAATCAGGCCTGGTTCATCGCGATGAGGCAGATATCCGCCTTCGTGCCAGCCCTGAAAGCCGCGCTCTGTATCCTCTTGTGAAAGCGAACGGGACCCTTTGCACTTGCCGCGCACCAAATCGCGCACGCCGGGATTATGCGGCAAGCTCGGCAGACGCTTTTGATTCATGCACGAAGAAGATTTATTCCCCGCCGATTTTTTACAAGGCGAAAGTCCCCGGAGTGTGGCCGTCCCGGCCACTGCAACGTTCGATTCACGACTGCCGTGAAATGTTTGAGAGCCTCCGGTCATTGGCCATTGCAGCGCCCGGGACGGGCGCACTCCGTTTGCCACCCTAGCGGATATGGCGCAAGGCCACGAGCGGATCGATCCGCTTCAGAAGGAAATGCGCCCAATGATTTTTCCACCGTTGCCAGAAACCTTGTGATTTACGGAACGGTTTGAGTTCGATCCGCCGGGAATGTTGCAGGGCGTCCTCAAAAATTTTCTTCGCCGCTTTCACGCTCGCGGTGTCGCGGAAGCAGAGCATCAATTCGTAATTCAATTTCAGGCTGCGCACGTCCAGATTGGTGGACCCGGCAAAGACTTTTCCGTCCACGCGGTAGAGTTTGGCGTGCAGGATTTGCGGCTGGTATTCGTAGATTTCCACACCGGCGCGGAGCAGGCGGGGGTAATAAACATAAGCGGCCAGTTGGGCGAGAAGAACATCGTTCTTGCCGGCCAGCAAAAGGCGCACCCGGCCGCCGCGTTTGACCACCTGGCGCAGTTCCCGCCGCAACCGGCGGCGCGGGAGGAAATACGGGGTGATGAAATCGGCGGTCGTGGCGCTGGCGAGTTCATTTTGCAATGCGCGCTGGAAACTGCCCGCGTTGCGGCCGGGCTTCTCGGGAAACAATTGGGTTTCGCCGTCTTTGCGGCGCAACGGCCGGAATGCGCGCAGACGCCGGCGTTTGGTGGATTCAAATTCAGCATTTGTGAACAGCCGTTGAAATTCCATCAGGAGCAAAGTGGCCAGCGTGGCAACCTCCAATCGGGTCATGGTGTCAAACCAGCCCTGCGTGATGCCATCGCCGGCATAGTCGTCGGAAATGTTCGCGCCGCCGATGAAGATGGTTTTTTGGTCGCACAAGAGCAGTTTGCGATGATCGCGCACTCCAAAGCGGCTGAAGCGAAGCGGATTAAAAAATTTCACCATGCCGCCTGCAGCGGTCAACGGGGCAAAAAAATCTCCGGGCAGCAGGAACGAACCAAAGGAATCGGCCAGGACCCGGACTTGAACGCCGCGCCGGGCGGCACCCGTCAATGCTTGCAAAAATGTCTGGCCGGTCTGGTCGCCGGCGAAGATATAGATTTCCAGTTCGACACTGGTTTTGGCTCCCTCGATGGCCGACAGCATGGCGGGAAAGAATTCCCGCCCGGCGTTAAACCACTGCGGTTGACCGGACTTGTGCGTCACCGATTAAATCTACCGTTCGCCCTCCGGCCGCGCAAATTATTCGCGCACTTTCGCGCAATATGTTACAAATCAGAAGATGGGTTTTGGACATCATCATCACGATCACGACGATGCACCCGGCGAAGATTGCCTGGCGCGTTCCGTCGCCGAGGCGCTGGCCGAGGAGCCGGCGCTCGAGGCGGTGACCATCGACGCCGCGCAGAATAAAATCTCCGTGGCCACGCTTGGACGCGTGAATGCCGACGAACTCACGCAAAAAATTTCCGCCCGGATCCATTCGGCGAAAAAATCGGCGACGAGCAATGGCTGTTTGCTGCTTTCCGGGCAAAATGACTGCTCGACCTGCCATCAACCGCTGTCTGCCGCCGAAAAAAACCGCATCACGATCAAGCGCGACGGCGGGGTGACGACCATCGCGCGGGTGACATGCCCGACCGCGCCGAAATTCTGGCGCTGGCGCGATCTGCCGCTCCGTTTCGAGGCGAAGGCGCTGGAGCTTCCGCTCGATGACCATGACCACGATCATCCTCCCGACGAATGGAAGCTGCAGATGGTCGCCGCCGTGCTATGTGGCGTATTCGGGTTGCTTGCGGCCTTCGCGGTTCCCGCGCCATTCAAGGTCTGGGCGTTTGTGGCGGCCTATCTTGCGGGCGCATGGTTTCCGGCGGAAGAGGTCTGGGAACGTCTGCAACAGCGTGTGCTCGACGTGCATTTTTTGATGCTGGCGGTCGCCATCGGCGCGGCGAGCATTGGTGCCTGGGCGGAAGGCGCGACGTTGTTGTTCTTATTTTCGTTTTCCGGCGCGCTGGAGCATTACGCCCTCGGTCGCACGCAAAAGGAGATTCGTTCATTATTCCGTGACGCACCGAAAACAGCGACGCTTATTGATGCCGGCGGTAATGAAAAAGAGGTCGCCGTGGAAAAAATTTCCGCAGGAATGCGCCTGCTGATCAAGCCCGGCGCGCAATTTCCAGTGGACGCGGAAATTGCCAAAGGTACGACGGCCGCGGATGAATCCAATCTCACCGGCGAAGCGACGCCCGCTGAAAAAAAGGTCGGCGACCCCGTCCTGGCCGGAACGATCAATCTTTGGGGCGCGGTGGAAGTCGTCGTGACCAAACCGGCCTCGGAAAGTTCGCTCCAAAAAATCATCAAGCTCATCCGCGAGGCGCAGCAGCAAAAGGCGCCCGCGCAGCGGTTCGCCGACAAGTTCAGCACATATTACACCTATGGCGCGCTGGGGCTTTCGCTGACGATGTTTTTTGTCTGGTGGCTGGGATTTCATCTGGCCGCATTCACCTCGGCGGCGGAATCACATAGCGCGTTTTATCGTACCATGACGCTGCTGGTGGTGTCGTCGCCCTGCGCGCTGGTGCTTTCAATCCCGAGCGCGGTGCTGGCGGCGATCGCGTGGAGTGCGAGCCATGGAATTTTGTTCCGCGGCGGCGCGGCGGTAGAAAAATTGGCGGAAATAAAAACAGTCTGTCTTGATAAGACGGGCACATTGACGACCGGCGAGTTGCGCGTGGAGAAGATCGAAAGTTTTCCGGCCGGCCGCGAAAACGAGATCGCACAACTGGCATATTCGCTCGAAAAATTGTCCACGCATCCGCTGGCGCGCGCCATCACGCGTCATGGCAAACAGCTTGGTCTGGCCACGCTTGAGTTTTCCAAATTCGAATCTGTGACGGGGCAGGGGTTGAAGGCGCAATACGACGGCAGGGAAATTGTGCTCGGCAAACGCGAATGGGTGGCGGAGCAGCCGCTCCGCCCTACCGCTGCTGGTAGGGCCGCGCTGTTGCGCGGCCTTGAACTGGCTGGCGCAGTTTCACAAGTCTGGGTCGTCACAGATGAATTGGTCGGGTGTGTTGTTTTGCGTGACGACATCCGGCCGCAGGCAAAAGAAGTGATCGAAGAGTTGCGGCAGGCAGGCTTGAAGTTCGTGGTGCTGACCGGCGACCGCCAGTCCGCCGCCGATTATTTGAAGTCGGAATTGAAGCTGGACGACGTCCGCGCCGGGTTGAAACCGGAGGAAAAAGTCGCAGCCATCCGCGAATTAAGCGCCGACAACAAGGTGGCGATGGTCGGCGACGGTGTGAACGATGCGCCGAGCCTGGCGGCTGCATACGTGGGGGTGGCGATGGGCGCGCGCGGTTCGGACGCGGCGCTGGAGCAAGCCGATGTCGTCCTGATGCATGACCGGCTGGAAAACTTTCTCGCGGCATTCCGTTTGAGCCAGCGGGCGGCCGCGATTATCAAGCAGAACCTTTTCATCTCGCTGGGTGCGGTCGTGGTGCTCGTTTGTTTCGCCCTGGTCGGGAAGATTCCGCTAACCATCGGGGTGGTTGGTCACGAAGGCAGCACGGTGGTGGTGGTGATGAACAGCTTGCGGCTATTGTTTGGCGGCGGGGAAAAATCATAATCATCCTCATCGTCATCCTCATGCTCAAATCACAAGACGAGGATGAGCACGAGGATGACGATGAGAAGGAGAAAAAATTCGTGTTCATCCGTGTCCGTCCGTGGTTAAAATAAAAAGATGAAGGAGAAATTCATGCGGGAAGCCATCCGGCTTTCGCTTTCCAAGATGCGGGCAAATTGCGGCGGACCGTTCGGCGCGGTCGTTGTGTGCCACGGAAAGATCGTCGGTCGCGGCTGGAACCAGGTCACGTCCACGAATGACCCCACGGCTCACGCCGAGGTCACGGCCATCCGTGATGCGTGCAAAAAGTTGAAAACCTTCCAGCTCGACGACTGTGAACTTTATACGAGCTGCGAGCCATGCCCGATGTGCCTGTCGGCCATTTATTGGGCGCGTTTCAAAAAGGTCTATTACGCCAACACGCGCAAGGACGCGGCAAAAATCGATTTCGACGACGACCTGATCTACCGCGAAGTACCGAAGCCCATCTCCAAACGGCTGATCCCGATGAAACAACTGCTGCACGGCGAAGCGTTGGCGGTTTTCTCCGAGTGGAAGAGCAAGACGGACAGGGTCCGCTATTAAATTAGTGGAAGGTACACCTCATCCCCGACTTGTCGCGGAGTGTGGCCGTCCCCGGCCACTGCAATGTTCTATTAAACGCACGTCTTAAAATGGTAGAGGCTTCCGGTCGTTTGCCTATTGCAGCGCCCGGGGACGGGCGCACTCCGGGGAAAATACCTAACGGCGTGAAAAATTCTCGCAATGCCATTCTATCGTCGGCGCGAGGTGTTTTTTCAGGAACCACGCCAGCGGCCACGCCAATATTGCCGACGCCAGCACGTCCGAGAGATGGTGCCATTGCAACGCGACGCGCGACCACATCACGGCGACGGCATAGATCCACGCAACTGCGCCCCAGGTTCGGTTCATCAAAGTCACGGTGGCAGCAAGACCGGCGGCGACGGCAGAGTGGCCGGAGGGGAATGCGTTGAATGCCGCGTGTCCCAGGATAAAATGGCCGTCGTGCCATATGCCATAAAAGCCTTGGGCCACGTCTGGCGGTGCATGAATGCCGGGACGGGTGCGACCGGTAAGGGTGCGTATGATGGTTCCTGCCAAGCCGATCAACAACGCGGAGGCGAACACGAAAAATATTCGTCCGGCGAGCAACTGCTGGCGGCGGATGAAACAAATTATCGCCAGCAAGATGCCGAGGCCGCCGATGATTTCGCCTTCGGCGGATTTGGAAAGCCACCACGCGAAGCCTTTTAGATGGGGATTGCC
This sequence comes from Candidatus Sulfotelmatobacter sp., assembly GCA_035485115.1. Classification (GTDB taxonomy): domain Bacteria; phylum Verrucomicrobiota; class Verrucomicrobiia; order Limisphaerales; family UBA11358; genus UBA11358. The sequence continues at coordinate 17,854 of DATHOG010000065.1, forward strand.
CAAGACATTCAATGCTGTTTGGGCGCGGTTATCCAGTGCAAAGCCAGCGGCAATCACAATGACTCCTGCGACGAGCCAGACGAGCCATGGAAACTTGCGGGACGATTGTTGCACTCGTGAAATGTAGGCGGTAAGCGGCTGAAGAAAAATCCAAATCCAATCTAATTCCAAAAAGCTGGTGGGGCGAGCGTACTCGCGAGCCGTCGTGAGCCTTAGGTTTAAGCGGCTCGCGAGGACGCTCGCCCCACCGAGTTCGGCCACGGTTTCAAATTCTGTTTTCTTGCCACGCCTATTTCAACGCCTTGGCGTTGACCACGCTGGCGTTGGTGAGCATGTCGGGCCGGTTGTACGCCTGCGCCACCAGGTCCACCCGTTGCAGCGCGGTGTTCATTTGCGTTTGCAGCACATCCGCGGCGTTGGTTGTATCGCCATTGCGGAGCAATTTTAGTGGTTTGTAAGAATCCGAAACTCCTTTCAAGGAAGCAGCGACGATCTGAAACTGCAGCATCTGTCCGGAGTAATGGGAGGAAATGGCGTTACCGATGGCCCCACCAACCACAAGGGCGGCGAGGGCGAGAAAAATAGTAGATCGTTTTTTCATGATGGGTAATGACTTTTGTGAATCAAAATTGACGGCCTGTTTATGATGTTAGTCCACATATGATGTTAGTCCACATGATCATCTTTTCTCTCCTTGTGCCTCATCCGCCAATGTCTCAAATCTCGCTGCGCCGACTTGACCGCTCCATAACCGGCAATCAGCACCATCAAAAATAATACGACAATCCCAGCGGTTCGCTGCCCATCGGTCGGTGTTTCGCGGTTGCGGAATCGCAAACTATCAGGGTGGATGGCGGCAGAAGCGAACAGAAAAGCGACGAACGCAAAAATAAAGTAAAACACCGAAGCCTTGAGTCTATGCAAAACTTTTTTCATTCCTGCGATGTGGCCTAACACTAATTAGGCCACACATTTTGCAGCCTGTCTTGGACTTAAAAGCCCCGTGACCGCTAATTCACATCTCGATACCGTAGGCCTTGATCTTGTTGTAGAGCGTCTGGCGGCCGATGCCGAGGCGTTTGGCGGTCTCGAGCTTGTTGCCGCCGGTTTCCTTGAGCATCTGGATGATGGCGTTGCGTTCCACCCCTTCGAGCAGCGTGAAGGCGGTGTCGTGTCCTTCGGTGGGGATGAATTTCACATCGCTGATGCTGAGGTCGGTGACGTTGACGGCCGGCCCTTCGGAGAGCAGCACGGCACGCTGGATTTCATTCTGCAACTGGCGGACGTTGCCGGGCCAGTCGAAGGAAGTGAGACGTTCCACGGCCTGCGGCGTGAAGCCGGTGAGCACGCGGTTGGCCTGCGCGGCAAATTTTTTCAGGAAGGCGTTCGCGAGCGGCATGATGTCGTCGCGGCGTTCGCGCAGCGGCGGGATGTGGACGGAAATGGCGCTGATGCGGTAGAACAAATCTTCGCGGAGCTTGCCGTCCTTGATGGCGTCCTCGGGCTTGCGGTTGGTCGCGGCGAGCAGGCGGCAGTTGGTCTGGTAATCGGTCTTGCCGCCGACGGGCCGGACTTTCTGGTCCTGCAACACGCGGAGCAACTTGCTTTGCGTATCAATCGGCATCTCGCCGATTTCGTCGAGGAACAGCGTGCCGCCCTCGGCCTGGCGGAACAAACCTTCGCGGTCGGTGGTCGCGCCGGTGAACGCGCCTTTGACGGAGCCGAACAGTTCGCTTTCGATGAGTTCGCGGGGCAGGGCGGCGCAGTTGACTTTGACGATCTTCGCCTTCGCGCGCGGGCTCATGCTGTGGATGAGGTCGGAAATGACTTCCTTGCCCGTGCCGCTTTCGCCGGTGATGAGGATCGGCACGTCGCTCGGTGCAACGCGTTCGATGGTGCGGACGACGGCCTGGAGCGCGGCGCTCTGGAACACGGGCGCGGAACCGCCGCTCATCGTGGACAACGCGCGGCGGAGGGAATTGTTCTCCTCCTTCTGCTGGCGGTTTTCGATCGCGCGGTCAATGGTGACCTGCAGCGCCTGGGTATCGAACGGCTTGTTGATGAAATGATACGCGCCGCGCTTGGTCGCTGAAACAGCGGCTTCGAAGGTCGCCTCGCCGGTGAGCACGATGACTTCGGTATCGGGCCAGTTCTTTTTGATCTGCGGCAGGAGGTCAAGGCCGTTGGCGTCCGGCAGCTTCAAATCGAGGAGCACCACGTCGGGCGCTTCATCGGCAAATTTTTTCTGAAGCGTCGCGCCGCAATCGGCGTCGGTCACGGTGTAATCGGTCTCGAGGATGGACTTGAGCAGCATCCGTAATTCCGGTTCATCGTCAACGATGAGAATTTTGCCTTTCATGATTTCGTTTTATTTTTACCGCAGGCTTCGACGAACTTCCCAAAAATATTCCTGTAACGGACATGTTTTTGCACCAGCCGTTCGGGATGAAACTGCACCGCCAAAAAAAACGGTAACAATTTTTCCCGCAATTCCATGACTTCCACAATACCGTCCGCCGCGCGTCCGGTCGCCACAAACGGCCCGGCTGGTTCCAAAACGCCTTGGTGATGGGTGCTATTGACCCCCAAAACCGAGGTATTACAAATTTTGGACACTAAAGAGCCGGGTGTCAATGTCGCTTCGTGGACAAGTTCCAGGGGGGCATCCATCCGCCGATGGCCGATTTTACCCGGATGTTGCTGCTTGATGTCCGCAACCAGCTTGCCGCCGAACGCGATATTCAACATTTGGAGGCCGCGGCAAATCCCGAGCAACGGCTTGCGCTGGCGGAAAACCTCCTCGATCAAGATCAATTCCCGCATGTCACGCGCGCCGCCATCGGGCGTCTGCTCGATGGTCTTGAGGACTTTTTTCGGCAGGTTTTTTTCGTAAAGGTCGGGGTTGATGTCGTCGCCGCCGGTGAAAAGGATTCCGTCCGTGCGCCGGACGCATTCGGCCAGCACCGCGCGGTCGGTGGAGGTCGGCGCGGTCACGGGTATGCCGCCGGCATTCAGGATGGCGGTATTGTAGCGGGCCGAAAGGCTCGCGGAAACATCATGAAATTCCACGCCACGCTTCTCGATGCTGGGCGTGACCAAAATCAACGGCAGTTTTGCCATGTGCGGAATGTAAAATTAAAATCGGAAATTGCCAGCGGAAATCATCTGGCTGCATCGCCGAGTTTGCCAATCATGTCCTCGACCGTCCAGTTCGCGCGTGTCGTTTGCAACTCATCCGCCGCCGCGCCGTGCTGCCAGACGGCGTAGCGCAAGGTGGTTTCCGCGTCCGCCTGCAACCCCGGTTGGGCGAGCAGTCCGGTGATGAATCCCGACAGCACATCGCCGCTGCCGCCCTGGGCCAGGTGCGGATTGCCGGATGGGTTCACGAAAATTTTGCCTTCCACGCGCCCGACCAGGGTTTGATGGCCCTTTAGAACCACCCACGCCCCGCCAAACTTTTTTGAAAGTTCACGCAACGCGAGGATGCGGTTGCCCTGGATTTTTGGGATCGGCCAGTTCAACAAACGCGCGGCCTCGCCCGGATGCGGCGTGAGCACACGGACATACTTTTTCAAGAACGGCTCGCCTACGACCAGGTCCAGCGCGCTGGCATCCACGATCAGGGGATGCTCAAAATCGCGCCACCAGTGCCGGACGGCGTGGCGCACTTCCGGCGGCAGGTCGCGTGCGGCCAGGCCGGGACCGACGAGCAGCGCATCGAAACCGACCGACATTTTTTTTGCATCGGGCTGCCAGACATTGACCATCGCGGATTGCAATTGCGAGGCAACGGGATGGTAGACGTTTTCCTGGGTGAACACCGTGACCAGTCCCGGCTGCGCCCGCTGCGCCCCGCGCGTGGCCAGCACCGCCGCGCCGTGAAAACCGAAGCTGCCCGCGATGACGGACGCATGGCCGAACGAGCCCTTGTGCGCCGAGACCTTGCGCGGCGGCGGGAAATTTTTGAAATCCCCCGGCAGCGTCCATTGCAAGTCGCTCTGCAGCGGACACTCGGTCAGGCCGACGTCTTCCGCGACTTCGAGCCGCCCGACAAATGGCCACGCAGGCTCCGCCAGCATGCCTGTTTTCGGTGCGCCGACGGTCAGCGTGACTTGAGCTTCGATGGCCGCGCCATACGTTTCGCCGGTGTCGGCGTTCAACCCGGACGGCACATCCACTGACAATACGGGAATTTTGGCGGCATTGATGGCGGCAATGACTTTTTGCCACGGTTCGGCCAGCGGCCGGTTCAGGCCGATGCCAAAAATTCCATCAATGATGAGCGAAGGAGGGGTGGTGGGATTCTCCCCGGGGAATGTTTCATTCTGGTTTGCGACCGGCAGAATACAGCGTTCAAATTCCGTGAACAACGCCAACGGGTCTTCCGCATTGAGCAAAATGATTTTCCGGTCGCCCAGGAATTCGGCGGCGGCGCGGACGTCGTCGCCATTATGGCCCTTGCCGGCGAGCAGGAGGAGCAGATCACCTGCGCGTGTGAGCGATTGCGCGCGGCGGGCCACGCTTTGCCCGACGCGACGGATGACTTCGGCCTCGGTCCGGCCGGCCGCCCACGTGGCGGCTTCCCATTCGCGCATCTGCGCGGTGCTGATGACGGGCAAAGACATGGCAAAAGTTTCAAGGGTCCTGACTCCAGTATCAAGAATTCTTTGAATTGCCGCACATACCTGCTATCTCTCTAATAATTCCAATTGTACATGAAAACTCTCGTTTGTTTTTTAATATCATTCAACTGCTTTTCTTTGCTGGCAGCAGATGATGTGTCCGATGCCAAAACTGCTTTCGGCAAACTCGTCGAATATGAAAAAAAGGATGATTTGCGTTCATTGGACCTTTTTTCCAAGGACTGTCTGATTATGTATAAGGTGATTGACGAGAAGTCGCAGACAAATTCAGTCGTCATTCCTCCAGATGCCTTCCGTGCGGAGATAAAAAATGAAATTGAACAAAAGCATGGAAATAAAGATGAGTATCGCGACATCCAGTATTCCAGCGACGGCTTTACGGTGACGCTGACCGCGAACATTTTTAGCCCTGATTCCGGCAAGGAAACCCCGCTCCTGATAAAATACGGCAGGGATGGCGGGGGATTGATGAAAATTGAGGAATTAAGAATGACAATTTTCAAAAATTCCAAGAGCCCGCAGGCTCATTAGCTTCCGGGAACCGTTGGTTTTTCCGTCGCCAAATCGTAACCTTGTTGTCACGCGATTGAAATTGTGTGACGATTTGCCGCGTGACATTCTTGCCTGAGTGAAACAAAGAATCCTAGTCGTGGATGACGAACCGGAAGCGGTCGAACTTGTGGAGTTCAACCTCAAGCAGGCCGGTTACGCCGTCATCACCGCCGCCGACGGCGCGGAGGCGCTCAAGAAGGCCCGCTCCCAGCCGCCCGACCTCGTCGTGCTGGACGTGATGTTGCCGGAAATGGACGGTTTTGAAATCTGCAAGACGCTCCGCCTGGAGACCGCCACCGCGCGCACGCCGATCCTCATGCTTACCGCGAAGGCGGCGGAAATTGACCGCGTGCTGGGTCTTGAGCTGGGCGCGGACGATTACCTGACCAAGCCTTTCAGCCCGCGCGAACTCCTGTTGCGCATCAAAAAGATCCTTGCGCGCGGCCAGGCCGAGGAAAAGCCGAAGGACCAGTTGCGCTTCGGTGACCTGCACATCGATGTGCCGCGTCACGTTGCAACTTGGAAGGGCAAGACCATCGAGCTTACGGCGACGGAGTTCAAATTGCTCACGGTCCTGGCACAGCGCGCCGGCCGGGTGCAATCGCGCGACCAGCTTTTGCGCGACGTCTGGGAATACGACAGCCTGATCGACACGCGCACCGTGGACACGCACATGCGGCGTCTCCGGGAAAAAATCGGCGCGGCGGCCAGGCACCTCGACACCGTGCGTGGCGTAGGCTACCGGTTTGTCGAATGAAGGCGGCCGCAGTCAGAAACTTTTTCCGCCGCGGCAGCCTGCAAAAATTAGTTTCTGCATTCCACCTTCTTGCTTCATCCTCCTGATATGTGGCTGGTCGCCCTGATTTTGTTTGCCGCGCTTGTCAGCCTTCATTTTTGGTGGCGCGCGCGGTTTAACATGCTGCAAGGCCGGCGCACGGCGGAAATCGAGGCATCGCAGCGCAAACAGCAGCAGACCGCCGTCGACGCGAAGGCGCAGCAGCAGGTTTTGTTCAATTCCATGCTCGAAGGACTGCTGCTGCTCGACCGTTCGCAAAAGATCTATCTCGCCAACCGCTCCTTCAAGAACCTGTTCGGGCAGAAGATCGAATTGCGCGGCAAGACCATCCTCGAGGCGCTGCGCTCGCATGAACTGGATGATCTCGCCAAACGCGTCCAGGTCGAGGGCCAGGTGCTGAATTATGAACTCAAGCTGCCGGACCTGAACGAACGCTGGTTGCAGGTGAACGCCGCGGTCATCAACAATTCCGCCGGCGAACGCGAAGGCACCATCCTCGTTTTCCACGATTTGACGCGATTAAAACAGCTCGAACGCCAGCGCGAGGAATTTGTCGCCAATGTCAGCCATGAACTGCGCACGCCGCTATCGCTCATCAAGGGTTACACGGAAACGTTGCTCGACGGCGCACGCAGCAACCCCGAGGTGGCGGAACGGTTCCTGAAGATCATCGAGCGCAATTCCCAGCGGCTCGACCTGCTCATCCAGGATTTGCTGACGATTTCCGCGCTCGAATCCGGCCGCACCAAGGTGGATTTGCAGCAGGTGGAGCTGCATTCGCTCGTGGACAAGGTACTGAGCTTTTTGCAGACCAAGGCGGACAACAAAAATATAAAGCTCGCGAACGAACTGCCGGAGTTCACCGTGAACGCCGATGCCAACCGTCTCGACCAGGTGCTCTCGAACCTGGTGGACAACGCCATTAAATACGGTCGTGCGGAAGGACATGTCACCGTGGGCGGAAAAAAGAAGGACGACGGCGGTTTGGAGATTTTTGTGCGCGACGACGGGCCGGGCATTCCGCCGGAAGCACTCGTCCGCGTGTTTGAGCGGTTTTATCGCGTGGACAAGGCGCGTTCACGCGACCAGGGCGGCACCGGCCTCGGCCTCGCCATCGTGAAGCATATCGTACAGGCGCACGGCGGCGAGGTGCGTTGCGAAAGCGAGCTCGGCCAGGGCGCGACCTTTTATTTCACCTTGCCCGCGACGGAAACGAAGTAGGCCGAAAGTCCCGGAGGGAATTGGCTTCCGAAATTTCTTTTTCCGCGTGCGATAAAATTTTATCCTGCGCGCATGGTTCACGTTGGCATCGGTTATGACGTTCATCAACTCGTCGCGGGGCGCAAGTGCGTGCTCGGCGGCGTGGAGATTCCCCACCCGAAAGGTCTCGACGGCCATTCGGATGCCGACGCGCTGATGCACGCGATCTGCGACGCCGTCCTTGGCGCGCTGGGGCAGGAGGACATCGGCCATTTTTTCCCGAACACCGACCCGCGCTGGAAAGGCGTGCCAAGCAAAATTTTTCTGGAGGAAGCCGCCAAACAGGCGGCGAAACAGAAGGCCCTCATCGTGAACATAGACGCCACCGTCATCGCGCAGGCGCCGAAAATTTATCCGCACATCGCACAAATGAAGAAAAACATCGCCGCCGCGCTGGGTATTCCCGAGCAAAAGGTCGGCGTGAAGGCGACGACGAACGAACTCATGGGTTTCATCGGGCGCGAGGAAGGAATCGCGGCGATGGCGGTGGCAAGCGTTGACATCTCCTGACCATGGCCAAAGCAGAAATCAGCTGGAAGCGCACCACGGAGGACGGCGAGAAATTGCAGGTCTATGTGCAGCACATCGGGCGCGATTGGAAATTCTTCCACCGCGGCAAACGGTTCGACCAGTGGCATCCGGTGAAGGAGCCGCCGCTGGAGGACTGGATGGAACTGCTGGACGCGATGCAGCGGTTGGTCAACCGGCGTCGCTATCAGCCGGCGGATGAGACGCTTTTACGTTCACAGATCCGCGAGCGGTTCCCCGAGGCGGACGTGTGACTTTCCTGAAACAATTCACCGTTTGGTTACGTCTAGGCGGGCAATGAGCCGTATTTGGTTTGACGGTTGGGTTTGGCTGTTTCAAAATCAGTCGTTCAAATTATGTTGAGCAAGGACCCCGTGTTTGTCGTCGGCGTTTTTCGATCCGGCACCTCGTTGCTTTGCTCGATTCTAAACCAGAATCCGCAAATCGCGCTGATGTTCGAGTGCGATGTCTGGAATTTCCCGCGTTCACTGCTCGATATCCGCTTCCGGCAAAGCTGGGCGGAGCGCATCGAGTTCTACAACCAGGCGCTATCCAGGCACAAAATTGTTTCGCGGGATGATTTTTCCGCCCTGAAAGACATCCGCGAGCCGCGGGATTTGTATCATGCCTTTGGCGCCTTGAAAGGCGCGGCGGTCGTCGGTGAAAAATCACCGTTTTACTGTGACCGGCTGGTGGAGCTTCACCAGCGCTACCCGCAGGCGGCTTTCATTTATGTCTGGCGCAATCCGGCGGAAGTCTATCGCAGCGTGCTCAAGGCCGGACGAACCTCGCGGTTTTTTGGCAAGCCGGGGATGTTGAGCCGGATGATTTACCATCAGGAACAGGCCATCCGTCAGATGTCAGCCATTGAAAAATCAGGTGCGCGGATTTTCCGTGTGGACTATGCCGGCATTGTGGACCAGACGGAAAAAACCTGCCGCGACATCAGCGCATTCCTTGGCGTGACCTATGATGAGAGGATGCTGCAGCTCAATCAGGCCGACCTCTCCGCGATCTACAAGGCGCCGCACCATGCGTTTCTCCGGCGCGGCATCATTGAGCGGCAGAAATACGAGCTGGAACTCGTCCCGCCCGCCACCGTGGACAAACTGGAACGCTACCGCCATCGTTGGGAAGGCCTGCAGTCGGCTTGGATCAAGCCGCAAAACGGCACCATCGGCGCGAAGCCGGGAGCCATCGAATTCGCCTACCACAATTCCGCCGGGCGGCTGTTCACGCTTTACGATTCATTGGTGCGGGCCGGGTTTGAATTCCTGCCGCTCGTCTGGCTGCGGCTTTACCGGCTGATGAAAAACTGGGTGATCAACCCGCCCACCGGCTCGGTGGACGAGAAAACTTCCATGATCCAGGACTTCAAGCGTCATTGGCAGACGATCCTGGCGGCCGTCGGATTGCTTGGACTGGTTGCCTTCATCCATCTTCACGCCAACCCGCATTTGATGTTCCTGCCGTTCTATATGATGCCCTGCGCGCTGGTGGCGCTGGTGGTGAACACCCGGTGGGCCACGCTCTTTGTAATCGTCAGTTCAATCCTCCCGCAGATCATCCAATATGATGGCGACAGCGATTACCGGTCCAAGGCGGTATTTGCCTGGAATCTGTTTTTTCGTTTCATCCTGGTGGAAATCATCATTCTCACCCTCGGCCGCATCCGGCTCGAATTCGACAAAACCGACCCGCACGTCAAATAATCAGAACCCGGCAACCGACACCCACCTAGCGATGACAAAAAAAACACCTGCTTCAAATAACATCACGGCCACCGTAAGCACAATTTCCCTGGTGCAGCGGGAAAAGCGCAACCGCCATCGCGGCTGTGTGCTGTGGTTCACCGGCCTGTCAGCGGCGGGCAAATCCACCATCGCCAACGAACTCGAGGCCGCCCTTTTCAAGCTTGGCTGTCAGACGTTTGTGCTGGATGGCGACCGTGTCCGCCACGGATTATGCAGCGACCTGGCCTTTTCCGAGACCGACCGTCATGAAAACATCCGGCGGGTGGGCGAGGTGGCGAACCTTTTTTCCGAGGCGGGCTTCATCTGCATTGCCGCGTTCATCTCGCCCTATCGCGCCGACCGGAACCTGGTGCGCGCCATAGCAAGTGAAAAATTTGTCGAGGTGTTTGTCAACGCGCCCTTGAAAATTTGCGAGGCTCGGGATCCGAAAGGCCTCTATGCCAAGGCGCGGGCCAAACAGATCAAGAATTTCACCGGCGTCTCCGCGCCTTACGAGCCGCCGATGAATCCCGAGATCGAACTGCACACGGACAAGCTTTCTGTGACGGAGGCGGTCGAAAAAAGCCTCCGTTACCTGAAAAAGTTCAAATTTCTCAAATCCTGACGGCTTTTCTTCGGTTTCAATTTGAAATTTTGCCGTTTTGGGCGAGACTGTGCGCGTGAACCGTAAAGTTGTTTTTCCTTTGCTTGCGCTTTTGATTCTTGGCGCGGCCGCCCGTATTTCTGCCCAAGGCACGGCGTTTTTTTACCAAGGGCGCTTGAATGATGGCGGCAGTCCCGCGACGAATGTTTATGACCTGCGCTTTGCGCTATATGACGCGTCGACCAACGGGAATTTAATTTCCACGCCGCAGACGAATTTTGCCGTGGCGGTCAACAACGGGCTGTTCTCGACCAACGTGGATTTTGGCGCGGTTTTCACCGGCACCAACTACTGGCTCTCACTCGGTGTGCGCACGAATGCCGGCGTGGCGCTGAACACGAACACGTTCACGCTGCTCTGGCCGCGCCAGCCGCTGCTGCCGGTGCCATACGCGATCTTTGCGAATAGCGCGAGCAATGTCATCGGCACCTTGTCGGCGACGCAGCTCACGGGCACCCTGCCGTCCGCACAGGTCATGGGAAATTACTTCGGCGCGGTCAATTTCACGAATTCATCGGATACTTATCTGGGAACCTTCAACGGCAACGGCCTCAACCTGACGAATCTCAATGGTTCGAACATCGCGGCCGGCACCGTGGCCGACGCGCGGCTCAGCACCAATGTGGCGTTGCTGAATACGAACCAGGTTTTTTCCGGCGTCAATGTGTTCAATAACGCCACCAACAGTTTCACCGGCAGTTTCTTTGGCAACGGCTTGGTGGGTTTTATCGCGGTGCCGAGCAATTCCATCCAGGCGGTGCGCGACACCGGTTATCTGCTGCAAAGTTCCAATCTGACGACAGTGACCTTGCCGGCGTCGTCAAATTTGTTGACCGGTGATATCGTCCGAATTACCGGCGCGGGCAGCGGCGGCTGGATCGTCGGGCAAAACACCAATCAATCCATCATTGGAAGTTTTTTAAACGTCAGCAATTCCAACTGGCTTGAGGCGGACAACGCCGGCAGCGCCGGCTGGGTGGCCCTGGCGTCATCCGTCAACGGCCAGGTGCTCGTCGCCGCCGGAAACACGGGCGCCAGCGGGGAGATTTATTATTCGCAGGACGGCGGCCTCACTTGGAATGAGTCCACCACTTCCTTCGGCAGCGCTCCGGTCTCCCTGGCCAGTTCAGCCAACGGAAGCCTGATGATTGGGGCGGTTTATGGCAGCAGTGGCGGTCTTTTCATCTCCACCAATTTTGGTTCCACCTGGGCCGCAACTTTAGGAAGCACAACCTGGCGGAGTGTTGCCTCATCGTATAACGGGCTCAAATTGGCGGCGGCGGTTTATGGCGGCGACATTTATACTTCGACAAATGGCGGCAACACCTGGTCCGCCGGTCCCACTTCCGGCAACTGGACTTCAGTCGCCTCGTCCGCCGACGGCAACAAACTTGCCGCCGTTGTCACGGGCTCGAAAGTTTACACCTCCACGAATTCCGGCTCTAGTTGGACGCCACAATCCGGGTCTCCCGCCGCCTTTGCCGTCGCTTCTTCGGCGGATGGTGTGAAGCTCGCCGCCGTTGTCAATGGTGGCGGCATCTGGACGTCCGGCAATTCCGGCATAACCTGGCAACAACAAACCAATGCGCCGACGGCAAACTGGTATTCCATCAGTTCCTCGGCCAGTGGCGGCCAGCTCATCGCGGCGGCCAACGGGTTTACGGTGTATGTCTCTGGAAATTACGGGGCAACCTGGAGCAAGCAGCCCCTCCCGGCCCAAAATTGGCAAGCCGTTACATGCTCCGGGGATGGTTCGCTGATGACCGCCGGCGGTTACCTGAGCACTTCGACCGCCGGTAGCATTTATTACTGGCAACCGGCGCTGCAATATACCTCCAGCACCATCGGCACCAATGGCTCCATCACCGGCCCGCAAGGCTCGGCGGTCGAACTCCAATACATCGGGAACAGTCAATTCATGCCCATCAGCGGCAACGGCGCCTTCTGGGCAAACTGATTTTAATTGCGGGAAACTTCACGCGCGATCACGGTCAAATCGCGGTTTTTGAACGGCACAAGGTCAAGGCCGTGGACGCGGGCGATGATGCCGGTCGTGTCCGGCAAATTCGTCAACGATTCCGTCGGTACGATCAGGATGAAGGGCGGGGTATTGGTCAGGAAATCCTTCGCCGAACGCGTTGCGCCCAGCGTCACATAATTCGTCGTCACACTGCGGAATTTCCAGACCAGGCTTGGCTCGGTGTAGCCAAAGCAGCCGACCTTGGTTTCCGGCGTCACGTGCGATTGCACCGCGTTCCAGACGTTTTCCGTCAATAAACGACTGCGCGCAAACGCAAAACCACCGACCGTGACGACCAGGATGATTCCAATCATCAAAGCCAGCCGTCGTGTGAACCAGAGGGAAATTTTTTTGTCTCCCGATATCTGTCGCGCCAGCCAGAAAGAAATCAGCGGAAACGCCGGCATGGTGTAATGCGGCAGCTTGGTTTTCACCAACGTAAAAACCACGAACACGATGAGCGCATTCACCAGCAAGAACCAGCCAAGATCGTCGCGCTTCCGCTCCGGCCACCAGTTTTTAAGCGTACGCGGCACGCGCAAAGACCACGGGAAAAAACTCGCGAAGAAAGTGATGAAATACAGTGGCAGCAGGGCAAAAAACATCCACGTATTGCTGGCGCCGTGGCCGTTGATGGCGCTGACGCTGCGGTTCAACACATGTTCGCCCATGCCGACGGTCCAGAATTGGCCGTTCGTCTGCGCCAGCGCCGGTGCGCCCCACAACGCCACGAGCGCGACGGTGACGCACAAGCCGGCCACGGTTTCATTCAGCGGCAGGCGGAAGCCATCCTTCCGGAGAATTCGTCCTAAAATCATGCCGCCGAGCGGGAGCCAGGCGACCGGGCCTTTGGCCAGAAATCCGAACGCGAGCGCGACGTAAAAGATCCACCACCATTTGCTGCGCTCCCGATTTTCCGGCCGGGTCAGTTCCCAGCCGCTCCACGTCGCCAGCGTGCAGAAAAAGATCATCGCCATGTCCGCCGTCGCCACGCGCCCGATGACGATGCCGACGTGCAGCGCGGTGAGAAACATCGTTCCCGCCAGCAGGGCCGTCCGGTTGTCCGAACGGCTTTTGGCCCACCGCGCGAGCAGCAGCGCCGTGGCGATGCAAAAAACCGCGGAGGGGAATCGGGCGGCGAATTCGTTCTCGCCAAAAAATTTATAGCTGGCGATCTGGCACCAATAGATGAGTACCGGCTTGTCGAAACGCCATTCGCCATTGAACCAGGGCACGATGTAGTCGCCGCGCTGGATCATCTCGCGCGAGGCCTCGGAGAAACGCGCCTCGTCCCGGTCGGTCATCGGCAAAATCGCGTTGCCGGCGAACAACAGCAGGACGCCGAGAAAAAGAATCGTGCGTTGCGGCCGCGCGGCGAGCCGTTCAAACCAGGTAGACATCGCGCGAAGTTTAGGACGGAGCGGGGCGGGTTAAAACAAAAAAGCCGGAGCCAGGGCATTTTAAAACAAGTCGTTGCCGAGGTGGTTGGCACCCTCTCTCCCTCACCCTGACCCTCTCCCGCTGGGAGAGGGAACAGCCATGTTTGCCCTCTTTTTTTGAGTGTGGTGCTCTCCAATCCGGCCGCCGGTTTTCGTAGGAAGCTGGGAGCGTTTAACCCTCTCCCAGCGGGAGAGGGCCGGGGTGAGGGAGAAATTTTACGAAAATGGACAGCTACAATTTTTCTTAAACCGCTATAACAAAAAAGCCGGAGCGGCTTGGCTCCGGCCTCTGGTTTGGGGGTGAAATTATTTTTTAACCGCCAGCGAGAGGGCCAGGCGGGATTTTTTGCGGTTCGCGGTGGGGCGCTTGACGACGCCTGATTTGACGGCCTTGTCGAAGGCGGAATGCACGCCGGGCAGCAGTTTGGCGGCGTCATCTTTCTTGCCGGCGGTCACGGCGGCGCGGAATTCTTTTTCCATGCGGCGCAGTTTGGAGACGATGCTGCGGTTGTGCTGTTCTTTGCGGGCGCTGCCGCGCATGCGGCGTTCGGCTGACTTCGTGTTCGGCATAATTATTTAGTTCCGTAAAAGGCCGGAAAATCTAGCGAATGCGGGCAGAATGTCAACGTCTAAAATTCTTGCGTTTGTCCCGATTTGGAGCGGGCCGGCCGGGGAAAATTGATTGAAAACGTGTCTGTTCTTTACATTTTTCACGCGGGGTGGTCTTTTATCAGTTCACGCCTGTGCGGCGTGAAAATTGCTGATTTTAGAGAAATTTTGAGGAATGAGCCAGACTCTCCGTATCCTGCATCTCGAAGACAACCCGGCGGACGCGCTGTTGGTGCGCGACCTCCTGGAGTACGAAGGCGTGCCGGCACAAATCCGTCACACACGGAATCGCGCGGAATTTCTCGCGGCTTTGCCGGCGGAAAAATGGGATCTGATGATCTCGGATTACAAGCTGCCGGACTGCACGGGGCTGGATGCGCTCAAAATCGTCCGCGCACAGCTTCCCGACCTGCCGTTCATCCTCATGTCCGGCACGATCGGCGAGCATGCGGCCATTGAAAGTTTGAAGGCGGGAGCGACCGACTACGTGCTCAAGCATAACCGCGAGCGCCTGCCATCCGCCGTGCGCCGCGCCATCGCCGAATCGGCGGAACGCGCGTTGCGGCAGGAAACGCAGGAGGAACTCAAGCGCAGCGAGAAACAATACCGCATCCTGTTCCAGGGCAACCCGCATCCCATGTGGGTTTTCGACCTGGAGACGTTGAAGTTCCTCGAAGTCAACGAGGCGGCGGTCCAGCATTACGGCTATTCCCGCGACGAATTCCTCGCGATGGCGCTCCCGGATTTGCGCGCGGATGAACGCGGCGGTCATGCCTTGCCGGATGCGAACGTGATCTGGCGGCACCGTCGCAAGGACGGTGTGATAGTGGACATGGAGGTAAAGTGGTCACCGCTGGCGTTCCACGGCAAACTCGCCGCGTTGACGATGGCGACTGATGTGACCGCGCGCCGGCGCTCGGCGCAACACAGCGCAGTGCTTTCAAAATTGAGCCACCGCTTGAGCGCCGCCACGACGGCGGCCGAGGCGGCGATGTTCATTTGCGAGGCG
The DNA here is from genome assembly GCA_035485115.1 of Candidatus Sulfotelmatobacter sp. Classification (GTDB taxonomy): domain Bacteria; phylum Verrucomicrobiota; class Verrucomicrobiia; order Limisphaerales; family UBA11358; genus UBA11358. Next base: position 33,107 of record DATHOG010000065.1, read on the forward strand.
GCGGATGAATTGTTCCGGTGGGACGACTTCGCGCTCGATCTGTATTCGGCGGCGGAGGACGCGGTGGTTTCACTGCTGTCCATCACGACCATCGAGGGACAGCGCGTGGAAATCCCCGCATCACCGCAGCCGCAGCATGCGAACGCCATCGTGCGCCGTGTCATCACGCGCGGCGCGGAAGTCATCTCTGCGCAGGAAACCGGCGAACGCAGCGGGACGACGATGATCGCGCCGATCCGCAAGGGCGAGAACGTCATCGGCGTGCTGTTCGTGCAGGCACGCCGCACCCACAGCTACGCCGAGGCCGATGCGGCGACGCTGCAAACCCTGGCCGACCAATGCGGTGGCGCGCTGCAACGTGTGCGCGCGGAAGATGATCTGCGCCAAAGCCGCCAGCGGTTTCATGACCTGTTTGAAAATTCCCCCGATGCAATTTTTGTCGAAGGTTTTGACGGGGTGGTCCTGGATGTGAATGCCGCCGCGTGCGCGCTGCACGGCCTGTCGCGTGAACAGCTCATCGGGAAAAACGCGGTCGAGGAACTGGTGCCGCCCTCGCGCCGCGAAGCCGCCCGTGAAAGCCTCGCCCGGATCGTCGAAGGAAAAACCAAATGGTTTGAGAGCGAAAGCCTCACGGCCGGCGGGCGGGTCGTGCCGGTGGAGGCGCGCGTGGTGCGCGTGGATTTCGACGGCCGGCCGGCGCTGCTGTTTCATGTCCGGGATGTCAGCGAACGTTACGCCGCGGAATCGGCGTTGCGCAGTTCCGAGGCGTTGTTCCGTTCCGTCTGGGAAAATTCCGTGGACGGCATGCGGTTGACGGATGAAAACGGAACGATCATCGCGGTGAACAGCGCCTATTGCCGGCTGGTCGGGCTGTCCCAGGACCAGCTCGAGGCCAAGCCTTTCAGTGTCGTCTATGAAACCGGCAACGACTGGCAGGCGATGCTGCAAAATCACCGCCAGAATTTCCGCACCGGCTACGCGGAACAAAAAGCGGAGAGAAACTTTAAGTTGCACGACGGAAGGCAGGTCGTTTTTGAGATCACGGACAGCTACGTCGAGTCGGGCGGCAAACCGCGTTTGCAGCTGAGCCTGTTCCGCGATGTGACGTTGCATAAACGGTTGGAGGAGCAGTTGCGCCAGTCGCAAAAAATGGAGGCCATCGGCCAGCTGGCCGGCGGCGTGGCCCATGATTTCAACAACATCCTAACCATCATCCTCGGCCATGCAACGCTCCTCGGCATGACGCCGCTGGAGGCCAAGGCACAAACTTCCGCGACCCAGATCAAACAGGCCGCGGAACGTGCCGCCGGCCTCACGCGCCAGTTGCTTGCGTTCGGCCGGAAGCAGATCGTCAACCCACGGCCGCTCGATCTGAACCGCGTTGTCGGAGGCATGACCCAGATGCTCGGCCGTCTGCTGGGCGAGGACATCGCGCTGCAGCTCAACTTCAGCAACGATCCCGCCATCGTGGACGCCGATCCGACGATGATGGAACAGATTCTATTGAATCTGTCGGTCAATTCGCGCGATGCCATGCCCAAGGGCGGCCGGCTCGGTATCCGCATCTCGCAACGCGAAGTGGACACGGCCTACATCCGCAAATCCGTCGAGGCCACGCCGGGGAAATTTGTCTGCCTGAGCCACACGGACACCGGCAGCGGCATCCCGCCGGAAAACATGCAGCGCATCTTTGAACCGTTTTTCACGACCAAGGAACTGGGCAAGGGCACGGGGCTCGGCCTGGCGACCGTTTACGGGATCGTCAAACAACACAAGGGCTGGGTCGAGGTCGAGAGCGAGGTCGGCAATGGCACGACCTTCCACATCTTTCTGCCCGCGAGCACCGTAAAGGCTCCGGAGATCGAGGTGGCGACCGAGACGCAATTCCGCGCGCTTGGCGGTACCGAGACGGTGCTGGTGGTGGAGGACGAGCGCGACCTGCGCGAAATCATCACCCGCACGCTCAACCGGCACGGATACCGCGTGTTTCAGGCCGTGGACGGCAACAACGCGCTGGAGATCTGGCGCGAATACAAGAATGAGATCCAGCTGCTCTTCACCGACGTCATCATGCCGGGCGGCATGAACGGCCGCGAACTCGCCGAAAAGCTTTGGGCGGAAAGACCGAATTTGAAGGTGATCTTCTCCACCGGCTACGGCGCGGACGCGCTCGGGAAAAATTTCAAGCTCGACCCCGATTTGAATTATCTCCAGAAGCCGTATCTGCCGCACGCGCTGGCCCGGATCGTCCGCAAGCAGCTTGATACCAAGACAAACTAGTTTTGGAGCCATGGCGGTTCCACGCACTGTCTCCCTCACCCTGACCCTCTCCCGCTGGGAAAGGGGACAGCCGTTGGCTGATTACATAAAACTCGTGAGCCGCCAAGCAGCGGCCGTTTTCGGATTCACGACGCTTTTTTTGCGCGGTGTTTCGTTGCAACGGGACGCAAAAAACATAAAATCAACGGCCAAAGATGATCATCGCGCCCTCGCTGCTCGCATCCGACCATTCCAAATTCGGCAAGGAAGCCGCGCGCGCCGCCGCCGCCGGCGCGGACTGGCTGCACCTCGACATCATGGACGGCCACTTCGTGCCGAATATTTCCTTCGGGCCGCAAGTGGTCAAAGCCGTCCGTCCGTTCGCCAAAAATCTGTTTTTCGACGTGCATCTCATGTGCGGCAAACCGGAAATTCTGCTCGAGCCGTTCGCCAGGGCCGGGGCGGACGAAATGACCATCCACGTTGAACTCGATGAAAAAGTTGAACCGCTGATCTGGAAAATCCGCCAGCTTGGAAAAAAGGTCGGTCTCGCCGTCAATCCCATGACTGCCATCGCCAAGGCCGAACCGTTTCTCGACAAGATCGACCTGTTGCTCGTGATGACCGTCGTTCCCGGATTTGGCGGACAGGAATTCATGCACGAATGTTTGCCAAAAATCCAGCAGGCTGACGCATGGCGGCGCGAGCGGAAATTAAATTACCGGCTGGAAGTGGACGGCGGCATCAACAACCAGACCGCCGCCGAATGCGCGCGGGCGGGCGCGGACACTTTCGTCGCGGGGACGAGTCTGTTCGGCGCGCGCAGCTTGAAAACCGCCATCAAGAAAATGCGGAAGATCGTCTGCGATAACGACCCCGCGCTTGCCGACCTGTCCGTTCCCACAGCCGCCGCGCCGACGCTGCCGTTATGAGCCGGATAAAATTCGGCACCGATGGCTGGCGCGCGGTCATTGCGCAGGATTTCACCTTCGCCAATGTTGCCCGCGTCGCGCAGGCGACCGCCGATTTCTGGCAATCCGAAATCCAAAATCCAAAATCCAAAATTTTCAACCGAAAGCCGAAGGTCATCATCGGCTACGACCGGCGGTTTCTTTCCGACCGGTTTGCGCGCATCACGGCGGAGGTTTTTGCGGCCAACGATTACGAAGTCGTGCTCACTTCATCAGCCACGCCCACGCCGAGCATCTCGTTTGCGGTGAAAAATCTCGGCGCGGCGGGCGGGGTGATGATCACTGCCAGCCACAATCCGCCGGAGTTCAACGGGTTTAAGCTGAAATCATATTTCGGCGGCAGCAGCAGCCCGGAGGAATGCCAGGGCGTCGAAAGTTTTCTCGATAAAAATGAACCCAAATTCGAAGCTCGAAATTCAAAGTTCGAAATTAAAGATGTCCGTCCCGCGCATTTTGCGGCGATCAAGAAGCTGGTGGATTTCAAGCTCATCGCCAGATCGAAATTGCGCGTCGCGCACGATGCGTTGTTTGGCGTGGGGGCAGGGGTGTTCGAGACCTTGCTCGCGAAAACAAATTGCACGGTGACGACGCTCAATGGTGCGCACGACGTATTGTTCGGCGGAATCTGTCCGGAGCCGTTGCCAAAAAATTACGTCCTCGGCGGTGCGCAGTTGAAGAAGAATCCACACGACATCTGCCTCGTGACGGATGGCGACTCCGATCGCATCGGCGCCATGTATGGCAATGGCGCACCGATGACGAACCAGCAGGTCATCGCGTTGCTGTTGCATCATCTCGTTCGCAACCGTGGCGGCCATGGCATGGTGACCAAGACTTACAACACCACGGCGATGGTGGACAAAATGTGCGCGGCGTGGAATTTGCCGCTGACCGAAGTCGGCATCGGCTTTCGTTACATCGCGCCGGAATTGATGAAGCCCGGTGCGTTGTATGGCGCAGAGGAAAGCGGTTCGATCGGCTTCGCGAATCATATTCCAGAGCGGGACGGCCTTGCCGCCGGGCTTTTTCTGCTCGAAATGCTCGCGATGCAGAAGGTTTCGGTGAACAAAATCTATGCATCGCTGGAGAAGGAATTTGGCCCGCACCGTTATGGACGATACGACGCGCATTACCCGCTGGAAAAACGCGCGGACTTGATGGAATCGCTCCAAAAGGATCCGCCGGCGAAATTATTGAAATCCAAGCTCGTCAAGGTCGAAGCGCGGGACGGCGTAAAATTTGTGGCGGAAGATTCCACCTGGCTCATGCTGCGCGGTTCGGGGACCGAACCGGTTTTGCGCATCTACGCCGAGGGCCGGTCGGATGCGGACCGGGAAATGCTTTTGAAACTGGGCAGGTCGTTGCTGATTTCGTGAGTTTGGTATGTTACCTCCCTTGAACCCAAAGTTGGTGAAACGTACACCTCACCCCGGCCCTCTCCCCATTTGGCCCCTAATCCCGCCAAACGCGGAGAGGGAGAAACGCTCGCAGCGCTTTGGCATGGTCGCGGTTACATTCTTGAAAAACTCGAACGTATGACAATGAATCAAATTGGGGTGGTTGTTTTTGCCTTTCTTTGGTTGCTCACCGGAAGTGTGCGTGGCGGGGAGGTGGAAGATTTATTGCAAAAGGAAATGACGGCGCATCATGTCGCGGGCATGGCGTGCCTGGTCATCAGCAACGGGACGCCGGTGGTGAGTTTTTTCTCCGGCAACGCGAATCTGGAATGGCCGTCGCCGGTGGATGATAAAACGGTTTTTGAGATCGGTTCCGTTTCCAAGCAATTTGCCGCCGCGAGCATCCTGATGCTCGCGCAGGAAGGCAAACTTTCGGTGGACGACCACATCACGAAGTTTTTCACCAACTTGCCCGCGGCCTGGACGAATATCACCGTGCGTCATCTGGTCACGCACACGTCCGGCCTGAAAAATTACGACGGTCTGGACGGGTTTGAGCTTCGGCAGCACCTGACGCAACGGCAGTTCATCGAACGGCTCGGGGCGCAGCCGCTTGATTTTCCGCCCGGCGAAAAATGGCACTATAGCAACTCCGGTTTCAACCTGCTTGGCTACATCGTGGAAAATGTCAGCGGCCAGAATTATTGGGATTTTCTCGCTGAACGGGTCTTCAAGCCGTTGCAGATGACGAATACGACGCGTCGCGATCCATGGCTGGTCATTCCGCACCGGGCCGCCGGTTACGAATATAAAAACGGCGCGTACCGGGAGCGCGACTACGACCTCACCGACCTGTTTGCCGCCGGTACGATCGTTTCGACTGTCGATGACCTGGCGAAATGGGATGCGGCGCTGGCGGGAACGAATCTGCTCACGGACGCCTCAAAGAAGCTTTGGTGGACACCCGCCAAGTTGAACAATGGCAAGGATGTGGGCAATCCACGCGGGGGCGAGGCCGGCAGCTACGGCTTCGGCTGGTTTTTGGGCACGGTCAACGGTCATCACAATATCGGCCACAGCGGCGTCACCAGCGGTTTTTCAGCGGCGAACGAGACTTTCCCCGACGATCATCTGGTCATCATTATTTTGTCGAACACGGACGAAGGCGTGTTTGCGGGGAATCTGGCTAATCAAGTGGCGCGGGAGTTGTTGAAGAAAAATTGACAGGGCGTTTCAAAATGCACCGTGGAGGCTGGTCATGTGTTATTTTTTTGCCCGGGTTTTTTAATAAACCTTGGACCGGCAATGGAACTTTCAACTCACGAATTATTTCAAATAGAAACCATCTACCCGCATTGATGCCGTGCAATGCGGGTAGATGAATTTTATAGGCTTAAGGTTTATTTGTCGAGTCCGTAATCCAATATCGGCCAATATCGATCGGCCAATATCGGGCTTTCAGCCCTTCGATTAAGGACGGTGAACCGGGGCGGTGAACTGGAGGCTGGAAATGCCCACGGTTGTAGTTGAATTACAACCGTGATTTTACCGCCGTAAAGTTTCTGCAAAAAGCCTGTTCGCTTCCTGCATCGGCGGACATTATTCGGTGAATGGCTGAATTGACCGACCATGAGTTGCTGACCGTCTTTGCGCGCACCGGCACGGAAAGCGCCTTTGCCACGCTCGTCCAGCGACACATCAACCTGGTCTATTCGACCGCCAAGAGATTTACCGACGACGATACGCTGGCCGGGGACATCACGCAGGCGGTATTCATCCTGCTCGCGCGCAAGGCGGGGGGCATTAGTGCCAAAACCATTCTGACCGGCTGGCTTTACCAGACGGCGCGGCTGCTGGCCGCCAATGCGCTCAAGCAAAAAATCCGCCGCCAGAACCGCGAACAGGAGGCTTACATGCAATCCACCCTGAACCAAAACGAAACGGATGCAACGTGGAAACAAATCGCGCCTGTGCTGGATGACGCGATGGGTGCGCTTGGTGAGACGGACCGGAACGCGGTTTTGCTGCGTTACTTTGAGAGCAAACCACTGGCGGAAGTCGGGCTGGCGCTGGGCGTGAGCGAAGATGCGGCGCGGGTGCGGGTGAATCGCGCCCTGGAGAAACTTCGTACTTTGATGACGAGGAAGGGCGTGACCTTGGGCGCGACGGCGATTGCGGGAGCGGTGACGGCCAAGGCGGTGACGGTCGCGCCCAATCATTTGCTCCCGAAAATTGTGGCTACGACCGGTTCTGTAATCACCGCCAGCGTTGGTTCCGTAACTTTTCTTTCAACCATTTTGGGCAAGACGCTGGTTGTCGGCAGTTCGCTTGCGATTTTATTTATCGGCGTTTTGGCGGGTGTACGGGAGGCGGGTAAAACAACATCACCGAAGCCAACGCATTCCACCGAAACCCACATAGCCGGGACGGTGGTTCAGCCAACTATTGGGAATGGTTCAGTAACGAATATTGTCAGTGAACCGCGAGATAATATAGATCTTGCCAGCGAACACTTAAGGCTGGTGTTGCACACCGCACCGGCGACACATTCCATGTACGGTTCGGCGGCAATCACCAACGCAATCGATGAGTTTGGCCTCAATCGGAAAGCAGCGTTTAATGTGTTGTTGGAGAATTCAAGCGATCCGGAAGAATTTGTCCGTGCCGGTTCCATCTACGGAATGGGCCATGTCGGGAAAAATTTGTCCGAGGTCGCGCCGGTTTTGTGGAATATGCTGGGGACTGCATCCAGCCGTGAACGTTGGCACATCTTCCAGGCCTTGGAACAGATCGGGTTCGGTTATTGGGATATGCCGGCATTGACGGATTTGTTGGCGGATGATGGAAAATTGAACGGAAACATTTTGGCCAAACTCGTCCCTGAAGCGATCGCCGATGTGCTGGAGAAAAATCCGCAATCTTCGATGCCTTACATTGCCCCGTTGGAAGCCCTGTTAACCGGCCAGAATTCGAACACGCAGGTTCGCGCGGCGTTGGCGTTGGTCAAATTCGAGGGGACGAACAACCAAAATATTTATCCACCGTTACATGAACTGTTCGCGCGGCCCAGCGACCGTGCCAGCGAATATTTCAAGGATTTGGCCGCGGGCATCCTGCAAAACGCCGGTCCGGCGGCGAAACCGCTGGTGCCGGACATGCTTGAATTCGCCGACTACGCCACAGAGACCGGCGCGCAATCCGCTGCGAGGACGGCAGTGGCAATGATTGATCCTGAAGCGGGGAAAACGGATCCGCAGATAGCCGCCAGCGTCAAGCAATTGGAGGATGACGAGAAATGGAAACAAATCTGGCAGTCCAAGAACTATACGCTGGATGACTTGCGCGAGGCGTTGAAGGATGAGCATCAAGCCTATAAGGCCGCCGGATTTCTGGCGGCGATGGGCACCAACGCCCTGGTTGCCGTGCCGGACATGGTTCACGCGATGTGGTGGCAGGACGAAGACACACGCAATTCAATCTTGGATGACATAAAAAAAATTGACCCCAAATTCTTTGTTTCCAAAATTCCGACCACCACTTTTATCACGGGGAATCTGCATGATTACGATAAAAAGTTGCCGCTGACCCAGCAAGACAAGGAATTGAAGGGAGCGGTGACCAGCTTTGAATTGTTTTACGGATGGGTTTTACCGGATGAGTTCGCGGCCTTTACCAATAAAATTTGCGGGTTGAATCCAGAAGCGTATAAGACATTCATCGATATCAATGCCGATAAATTGAAGTGAACCAGCAGGGGGAAGTTTTCAAAATCCATATTCTTTGCCGGCGCTCTCCACAGCAAGTTATATGTCGCCCCTGCGGCGCTGGAACTCAGATGGCGCGGACTGACGTCCGCGGCTACGGTTGAAGAAATGGCTGCGGATGGCGCAGGCGGTTGATAGCATCGCATAATGAAACGAGATTCCGACATTATCCTTTCGGTACTTGATCTCGCGTCGGTCCGGGAGGGGGGAACGGTGGCGGAAAGTTTTCGCAACACGCTCGCGCTGGCGCAACATACGGAGAAATGGGGCTATCGGCGCTTTTGGCTGGCGGAACATCATAATCTGGTCGGCATCGCCAGCGCGGCGACTTCCGTGCTGATCGGTTATGTGGCCGGGGCCACGAAAACGATCCGGGTAGGTTCCGGCGGCATTATGTTGCCCAATCATGCGCCCTTGGTCATTGCGGAACAGTTTGGCACGCTGGAAGCGCTTTATCCGGGACGCATTGATTTGGGACTGGGGCGGGCGCCGGGCGGCGACGCGCTGACCTCGGTGGCATTGGGCCGGGATTCGGGATCGGGTGATCGCTTCCCGGAAATGGTGCAGGAATTGATTTATTACCTCGGCCCGGTGTCGCCGGGCCAGCGGGTTCAGGCCGTTCCGGGCGGCGGATCCAACGTGCCAATCTGGCTGTTGGGATCAAGCACGTTCAGCGCCCAGCTCGCCGCGCACATGGGATTGCCTTTCGCGTTTGCGGGCCAGTTTGCGCCGGAAATGATGCTGGAAGCGGCCAAACTATATCGTCAACATTTCAAGCCTTCAGCCATCTTGAAGCAACCCTACCTGATGATCGGACTGCCGGTTCTGGCAGCCGATACTGACGAGCAAGCGGAACATCTGGCGACCTCCACGCAACAACGGGCATTGCGATTGATCCGCGGGCAGCCGATTTTTACGCCGCCGCCGGTTGCCAGCATGGACGGACTTTGGAACGCCGCTGAAAAGCGGGCGGTCGAAAGCCGTCTGGCCGCAGCCGTGATTGGCGGACCGGCCAGGGTGGCCCGCAAGTTGAAGGAATTTCTGGAACTCACGCAGGCGAACGAGATCATTTTGTTTTCAGACTTCTACCGGCTGGAAGACCGATTGCACTCGTATGAGATTGTGGCCGGGCTGTTTTTGAAATAAAGGAGGTTGGTTATTATCCGTCTGCACGGTCGGGAAAATTAGAGACAGGCAAGATGCCTGTCCTGCTGTGACGTCCGCATTCTTCCGCTGTCCTTTCAGGACGGATTTTCTTTTTGCCGTTAAACCAGACACTGCGTATCTGGCTAATTTCCAGTTGTGCCTTTGGCACGAACCAGCGACTGGTCAGGCGGATTTGTTGTCATCGTCCGAATCTTTCTGAACGCGAATCCCAAAGAGCCTCAGTATCCAATAAAAAACTCCGAAGAAAATGGCCGAGCCGATCAAAACCGGTATCGCAATGAAGGCAATCGGATACTGACTGGCGGGAAAGTTGTCGTTAATATAAATGATATTCCAATACAAAAAACCACCGGCAAAGCAGATGGTTGCGACAATCAGTAAACGGCCTGCGATGGTGAATTTCTCCATCGGATGTTTGGGTGGCTGCTGTTCTGACATACAGGCCGGATTGCGGTTTAAGATTTAACGGTGTGAACGGGGTTTGTCCAGCTTGGGAAATTGAATTTGACCAACGCTATGTGCGGGATTGATTCAACTCTTTCAGAGTTGATGTCCGGGGTGACGGTAACCCGGCGTAGCCGATTCTCGCCTGTCGGCTCGGATCGTCAACGCCGGGCTGGATGATTTTCATCCCGTTGGGATGAAGGAATCGGCTTCCGGACGAAGGTAGTCTGCCAAAATCCAGCCGTTGCTCTAAATGAGGATGATCCAATTCGAAAAATCTTGTCCGGATTCGGGTTCTGCGTCCATGTATGTATAGATGATGACCGGCGATGATATATCCCTGTTGCGCGATTTTGCGGCGAATCGCACGGAAACGGCGTTTTCCACGCTGGTTCAACGCCACCTCGGCCTGGTCCATTCCGCCGCGCTCCGGCAGACGGGCGGCGACGCGCATCTGGCGGAGGAGATCGCGCAGAAGGTTTTCATCCTGCTGGCGCAAAAGGCGGGCAGTCTCGGCGACGGGACGATCCTTTCCGCTTGGCTTTATCGTTCCGCGATTTACACCGCCGCCGACACGTTGAAACAACTTCGCCGCCGCCAATTCCGCGAACAGGAGGCTTTCATGCAATCTCAATCCAACGAAGCGGATACCGCCGTCGTCTGGCAGCAACTCGCGCCGGTGCTCGATGAAACGATGGGCGAACTGGGCGACGCGGACCGCGCCGCGCTGGTGCTGCGTTTTTTCGAGAACAAGAGCGCGAACGAGATGGCCGCCGCGTTGAATATTGGCGAGGAAGCCGCCCAGAAGCGTGTGAGCCGTGCGCTGGAGAAACTGCGTTCGTTGCTCTTGAAACGCGGCGTGACTTTGGGCGTGACGGCGATTGCCGGGGCCGTGGCTGCGAATGCCGTGACCGCCGCGCCGGTTGCGCTCGTTTCCACCATCACCGCTGCCGCGCTTGCCGGAACGACCACGACTGCCGCCACAATTTTAACCATCACCAAAATCATCACCATGACCACACTTCAAAAAATTGCCGTGACCGCGGCGCTGACCGTAACTATCGCCGGCGGACTTTACGCCGCGAAACAGGCGCAGGATGCGCGGAACGAGATTGCCGAATTAAAAGCCGAGCGGATGCCATTGACGAACTCCCTCGCGGAGTTGACGGCGGAAAACCAAAAACTTTCCAATAACCTCGCCGAGGTGAAGCACCAGCAAAAGCTCACGCAGTCGCAGTTCAACGAGTTGTTAAAACTGCGCGGGCAGGCCGGGCAGGCGCAGACGGCCGTGACGGAACTGGCGAAGGCGCAGGCGGCTTTGAAAAACCAGAAGACCGGCATGCCCGGCTACTTCACGAATGCGATGGCGATGGGGATGAAGACGGCGCTGGCGTCCCAGAAAAAGTCCGCCAGCGCGAAGGTTGCGCGGATGAAAGAAGCGTTGCATCTCACCGACGACCAGGCGCAGGCGATCACCGACATCATGTTCAAGCATCTGGAACAGGACAACCAGCGGATAATGCAGGCGATGACCAGTGGTAATCTCAGTGCAACCATGGACGGCGATAATGTCGGTTTGCAGGCCGGCAGCGTGAACAACGGACCCAGCGAGGAAGATGAGATCAAGGCGGACCTCGCGCCCGACCAGCTCGCGGGTTACGACGGCTTCAAGCAGGCGGAAAAGGCCGCCGACCTGGAAAAAAGCGCCAGCATGGAGGCGCAGAGCCTGACAGATGAATTGTCCTTAACGTCCGAACAGCAACAGCAGATCCACAATTTGATTTTGCAGGACTCGTCGAATCCGGCCGGTTCCGGTGATGCTTCCGAGGCCACCGCGATTGCCGCCGCCCGTAGTTCCGGTGATTACACCACCATGGTGAACCTTACTGTGCAGCAGCAGTTGGAGCAGATGACGAACCAGATGAACCTTTTCCAGCCGGTACTCACGCCGCCGCAGCTTCAGGCATACCAAACCAGCGAGCAGGAAAAGATCGATATGATGAAAAGTGCGTTCAGCATGCTGATGCCGCAAACGAACAGTGCGCCGGCGCAATAATCCGACCAAAAACCAAAGTTTGAAGTTGGGGCGATGAAACTGGTAAAAACGAATTATTTTCATCTGACAGTAAATTTGAGGCCGTGGATCTTTTGCACATTCCGGCGACAGGTTTTGGCGATGGCCGATTTCGGATTTATAAAACACAGACAACTTTTATAGTTGACAAAGATTTCGTAGTTGGCCATAGTGGATTTGCAGGTTGTTCTTTGACATAGCCACGAATGTGGCGACTGATTAGATGCTCGATGCTCGTTGCTGGAGGCCGGGGTTGACTGGTGGTGGGCGCGAGGGCACGGCCGATGATCGGCATCACTCGCCGCACCATCAAAACCCCGCTTGCGGCGACCTCGACTGCGCCCGGTCGCGGACGGCGCAGCGCGCCGTCCCTACCAAATCAAACAGAATCCGACCAAATCCAAGTAAAAAAAGTGAGGATGACGATGAGGACGAGAATGAGCTTGGTCAAGCATAGTCAAAGTTAGTCAAGGTTCAAAATTGAGTTGAGAGGTCAAAGGTGATGGGGGTGGAAATTACGAAACGAACCCAATTTTTCCGCAAAAAAGCCAATGAAAGTGCATCAGTGTCCAAAAAAACGAACCCAATTTTAAGCCAAAATCCGAGCCGGTCTGGCCATCCGGAGCGGGTTTTAACCAAAAAAAGGCACGAAGATACTGTGATCCTTCCGGACGGGGTCCGAGCCGGGCAGCAAACTGATGCTGGGAACCGTACCAAATCGGGCTGAATCAAGGTAAATCAAACCAAAAAATGAGGATGACGATGAGGACGAGGATGAGAATGATTCCCCAAATCCGACCAAATCCAAGTAAATCAAACCAAATTAGAGGACGACTCCCTGAATCCAAATCAAAGCTGTTTTGCGGCTTGGCGGGGGCGGTCATGGCTGGTAGATTTTTTGGACCTTGTCCTGATCTCCGGCTGAAACTCCGCGCAAAAATCAAAAACGAGCTGGCATTTTGCCTATTGGGCGGCATCCCGCCTTCGCGTAAAGTGCGGCATCCATGAAACTACTGCTGGCCATCCTGACGGTGATTGGTTTATCCACGGCTTTTTTGTCCGCGGCGGAAACCAATTCACTCCGCGCCGTCATTCCGGCGATTCCCATCACGCGCCTGGTGGATACGAACACGATGGCGAAGATTTTTGACGAGGTGAAAACGCCGTTCAAATATGGCGTGGTCATCAAGGGCGCGGACACAAATGAACTGGTGGATTGCCCGACGGTTTTTCGGAGCGGCGGCAAATGGTTCATGATGTACGTGGCCACTTCCAACAAACTCGGCTACCAGACATTTCTGGCGAAGAGCGATGATCTTTTGCATTGGCAGCCGCTGGGGAAAATCTTGTCGTTCACGCAAACGAATGAATGGGATGCATGGCAGGCGGATGGCTCGATCGCCCTGTGTGATTATCGTTGGGATGGCAGTCATCAACCGGAAAAGTACGAGGGCAAATACTGGCTGAGCTATATCGGCGGGGCGAAGCAGGGTTACGAGACCGACCCGCTATCGGTCGGCATTGCGTGGACAAAGAATCCGACGGCGGCAGTGGAATGGAACCGCCTCGCGGAAAATCCCATCTTGTCGGGCAAAGATCCGGATGCGCGGGTTTTTGAAAAGAAGACGCTCTACAAAACGCAGATCATCCATGAAAAAAGTGAATCCCTCGGCTTTCCCTTCGTGGCGTTTTACAACGCGAAGTTGAAGAACGGTTTTGAGCGGATCGGCATGGCGGTGTCCAAGGACATGATTCACTGGAACCGTTACGGCACGAACCCGGTCGTGGCCAACGGCGAGGAAAAGGAACGCGGCATGAGCGGCGACCCGCAGATCGTGAAAATTGGCGAGGTCTGGACGATGTTTTATTTCGGTGCGGGCTGGAAACCGAAGGTGTTTGATACATTCGCCTGCTCCTACGATCTGGTTCATTGGACGAAATGGGACGGGGCAAATCTGGTCGAGCCGTCGGTGGATTTCGACAAGACCTACGCGCACAAGCCGTGGCTGGTGAAATGGAACGGCGTGGTCTATCACTTCTACTGCGCCGTCGGCAGCGAAGGCCGGGTCATCGCCGTGGCGACTTCGAAGGACTTGAAAGCGGAGGCTGCGGCGCGCTGAATAAATCAATTCGGCTGCCAGAGCAGGCGATAGAACGCGGACGACGGCGGACCGGATAAATCAGCGAAGGTGTCCATATAATTGATGGCGCCGGTGTTGCCGGCGGTATTGGTGGAGATGCTTTTCCAGGTGAGCAGGTTCACGGAACGTTGCACGACATAGCTGTAATCCGGGATGCCGTGGAAGGTGAGGAGATTGGATGATCCGCCGGTGAAGAGGGTGGTGTTTTGTCCGGTGAACGGCGCGATGACCGAGGCGACGTAGACCTGGCCCGTGGCGAACCCGCCGTAATTATCCTTCACGACGTAGGAGAAACTGTCATTGACGTAATTCGTGTTGCGGAAAAGGAGCAGGGTGCTGTTGGTGGCGATGGGCATGCCGTTCGTGCTGGTGCTGCTCACATTTACGAGCGAGACGGCGTCGCCGTCCGGATCCACCGTCGCCGTCAACAAACTGCTGAGGGAAACTTTCAGTGAGATACCATTCGTGACGCTGAATGTGAAGTAGCCGGTCTGCGGCGGATGGTTGGTGATGATTTCAGATAGGGAGTTCGTCGCGGCGGCGTAGTTGGCATCGCCGGAATAGATCGCGGTGACGAGGTTTGTGGCGCGCGGCAGCGAGGCCAGGCTGGCGGCGAACGCGCCGGACCCGGGCGCGCCGGACGCGAAGGAAACTCCATTCGTGAACAAGGTCACCGTGCCGGTCGCGTCGGATGGAAGCGTGGCGGTGAAGGTGACATTGCCCAGATAACCGGCGGGATTGACGGAGGAATTGAACGCGAGGCCGGAAACTGCGGCCAAGATGTTCGCGGTCGTAGTGGCGGTGGTGTTGGTCAGGGAATAATTGCCGGCGTCGGTGCCGGCAACGTAAATGCCGGTGACGGTGATGGTCTTGCCGTTGCCGACGGCGCTGGAACTGAAAGCCGCGCTGCCATAGGTATCGGTGAAGACGTCGCCGACGAGGCGGTTGTCGGCGAGCGTCGCGGTGGTGGCGGTGGTGCCGTCGTACGTCTTGTTCACGCCGGTGGCAGTGACGGCGAGCGGGCGGACGGTGATATTGGCGGTGGCGGTAATGTTCGTCGCGGCCAGGTAATAATTACCGGCGCTTGTGCCGCTCAAAGTGAGGTTGGAAACGGTGATGCTCTTGCCGCTGCCGACGGTCTTGCTGATGAAATTCACGCCGCCATAATTCACAGTCAGCGAATCGCCGGAAAGGCGGTTGTCACTCAACGTCACGCTGGCGGTGGTCGTGGCGTCGTAGATTTTATCCACCCCGGTGGCGGCGACGGAGAGGGCGCGGCCCGTGATATTGGCGGTCGCGGTGGCGGAGGTATTGGACAAGTTGTAATTCTGCGAATCGGTGCCGGTGATCTGGATGCCGGTGAGATTGACCGTGATGCCGGGGCCAACGGCGCTGGAGCTGAATGCTGCACTGCCGTAGGTATCGGTAAAGACGTCGCCGGAAATGCGATTGTCGGAGAGGTTGACGGTGGCGTTGGTGGTGCCGTCATAGGTCTTGTTCACGCCCGTGGCGGTGACAATGAGTGTCCGGCCAGTGATGTTCGCAGGCGTCGTGGCGGTGGTGTTGCCGGGGGAATAATTGATGGCGTCGCTGCCTGTAAGCCAGAGGCCGGTGACGGTCACGGTCTTGCCATTGCCGACATTCTTATCACTGAAACCGGCTGCGGAATAATTGTTGGTCAGATTGTCACCAGCGATGCGATTATCGGACAGAGTGACAGTGGCATTGGTGGTGCCGTCGTAAGTTTTATTCACGCCGCTGGCAACGACGGTGAGCGTGCGGGAAGAGATGTTTGCCGTGGTGGCCACGACATTGGTCGCCAACGTATAACTGTCCGAATCGGGGCCGGTAAGGACGATGCCGTTGACACTGACGGTTTCGTTCGTGCCGGCGTTTTTGCCGGCAAAGCCTGCACTGTTGAAAGTCACGGTGATGTCATCGCCGGAAATGCGGTCGTCGGACAGGGTGGCGGTGGCGTTGGTGGTGCCGTCGTAAGTCTTGTTCTGGCCGGTGGCGGTGACGTTCAACGTGCGCGTCGTGATGTTCGCCTGGGCGGTTGCGGTGTTGGCGGCGAGGGAATAATTGACCGCGTCCGTGCCGCCGACGGCAATGCCGCTGACACTGATGGTGATGCCACTACCAACGTAGGGGCTGGAGAAAACGGCGTTGGTATAGGTGTCGGTGATGCTGTCGCCAATGACATGATTGTCCGTCAACATCACAGTCGCGGCAGTCGTGCCGTCGTAAGGCTTGTTCACGCCCGTGGCGGCGACGTGCAAGACTTTGGAGCTGATGTTGGCGGTGGTGGCGACGGTCGAGTTGGTCAGCGTATAACTGTCGGCATCCGCGCCGGCGATGATCAGGCTGTAAACGGTCACGACTTTATTTGTGCCGATATTTTTGTCCGCGAACCCGGCGGTGGTGTAATACGCAGTGACACTATCGCCGGCAAGGTGGTTATTTGACAGGGTCACGGAAGCGTTGGTATTCCCATTGTAAGTCTTGTTCACGCCCGTCGCGGTGATGGTCAGGGGGAGGGGATTGATGTCGGCGTAGAGCACGGGCTGGGTGAGCGTGTAATTACCGGCGGCGCTGCCGGCCAGCGTCAGGCCGGAGACCGTAACGGTCTTGCCGCTATCGACATATTGGTCGTCAAACGTCGCCAAGTAGCCGTTCGTGACGAGGGTCACGTTACCAAGGTCGGCATTCGATACACCTACCAATATGGCGCCGCTGAAATTCACGGTGGCGGCGGTCGTACCGTCATAGGACTTGGCCTGCGCGATCGCGTTGACAACGACGACGTTCGCGGCCCGCGTGCAAAACAACTCGCCGCATCCAATCAGGATTATCGAGGCCCAAATAAATAATTTTCCATTCATAAGATCTTATCGCATTAGAGGTGGCTGGTGCGCGCCCCGACACCTCTGTCGGCGGGAAACTTAATTACTTTAGAAAAATCGACCGTATTGCCAGGCGGGGATGTGCCGGAAAATTACGTAGCAAGGAAATGTAAAATCTTTCCGCAAAATCCGTGCATGACTTTGCAATTGAAGGTTGGTTAAAAGAGTCTGATTTGCCGATTTTGGTGTTCGTAAAAAGACACCAAATTTTGCCGGCAGATGCACGGCTGGTCAGCGGCGAAGCATGTTTGGAACACAGCTTCGTGTCAGGCGAATCAGAACCGGTCCTCTGCTCTGCCGGCTCGCATCTTTATGCTGCGGCTTGGCACTGGGCTTCCCGACATCAGTCCGGATCTGATGATGAATGGCTGTTGGGCGGGGCATTGAAGCGCCCGTTACTGTTTCTTTTTCAACGTGAGGTAGGTTGACGCGCAATAGAGTCCAAGACCGACGGCGATGAGGATCAGGACCACCAGCAGAAAATTTGACTGGATGTATTCGACGAGGCCGGGTTTCGGGGAATTTTCACGAATGGGGAAGACGATATCGTCGGACTTCGCCGGTGAAGCTCCACTCTGGCTTTGTGCGCCGACTGTTGCGGCCGATGCCGGCCCGCCGGATGAGTTTCCGCCTGCGCCGCCTTTTGAGCTGCCCGAATTTTTGCCTGAAACGGTCGTGCTTCCACCGGTACCAGATGCATTTGCATCAGAAACCATTGCACCACCGCCGGAAGTCGCCGCACCGCGGCTCGAACCGCCGTCGCCGCTATTTGGACTTGTTGAATTGCCGCCGGAAGTCGTCGCACCACCGATTGATCCGGCCGGGTCATTGCCGGAATTGCCCGAACCGCTGCCGGAACCACCTGAACCGTTGCCAGAACCACCCGAACCTCCACCTGAACTTGTTGTGCTGCCACCGGAACTTCCGTTGAACGAGCCCATGGTGTCGCTTTTCACAAGCGAGGAGCTTTGGAAATCCGGATTCGCCTCAGATGTTCCACCTATGGCGCCGGTGGAACTGGTGAAAGTGCCCTTGATCTGTTTGCCGAACAGCGCCACGACGAGCACGGCGGCAATCGCCACGATGGCGAGGATGATGAGATACTCGGTCATGCCCATGCCGCGACGGGCGCAATTTGTTCCGGGCGGTTTCATGATCTTCCAATTTGTCCTGGGGCTCGGTGTTCCAGATGCCGGCAACTGATTTGAAACCAACTAACCCTGTCTTCCGCTCCCGGTCAAGCAATCTCAACACCTTCTTGTCTTCACAAAAAAATCCCGCCATCCTTTGCGCGTGCAAGAATTTCCGGAACTGCTCATCGAACCCGGTCGCGCCGAAAAAAATTACTGGCGCGACCTGTGGCGGTATCGCGAGCTGTTCTATTTTCTCGCGTGGCGCGACATCCTGGTGCGCTACAAGCAGACGGCCATTGGCGTGGCGTGGGCGGTCATCCGGCCGCTGCTGACCTCGTTCGTTTTGGTTTTCGTTTTCAACAAGATCGGAAAATTGCGACCGCCCGACGGCGTGCCGTATTTTCTTTTTGTGCTGGCGGCAAACCTGCCATGGCAATTTTTTTCCACCGCGATGACCGAGTCGAGCAACAGCCTCATCACCAACGCCAATCTTATTTCCAAGGTCTATTTTCCCCGGTTGGTCGTGCCGGCCGGCGCGGTCATCACAAGCTTCGTGGATTTTCTCATCACGCTGGGTTTGCTGGCCCTGACGATGGTTTTTTTCCGGTTCGCACCCGGCTGGCAGATGGTTGCGCTGCCGCTGTTCATGCTGCTGGCATTTGGTGCCGCATTCGGCATCGGGCTATGGCTCTCGGCGCTGAACGTGGAGTACCGCGACTTTCGCTACATCGTGCCGTTTATCGTGCAATTCGGGATGTACGTCTCGCCGGTCGGCTTCGGCAGCGCGGACGTGGCGGCGAAGGGGCAGGTGATCTATTCCATTTTCGCGCTGAACCCGATGGTCGGCGTCATTGACGGCTTTCGCTGGTCATTGCTCCAGGGAAAAACGCCGCTGGATGTTCAGAGCCTCACGACCTCGATCGCCATGGTGATCTTTCTGCTCATTAGCGGCACATGGTATTTCCGCAAGATGGAACGGACCTTTGCGGACGTGATCTAAAAGGGTCAATTCACCGTCGCGTCAAAAATTCCGGTCTTCACTTCGCCGCCGGTCTTGACCTGCACCCAAATTCGATAATCGCCGCTAGTGGGGAATTCGTAGGGCAGCGAGACGGTGGCCGGATCGTTCGCCGCCGCAACGTTCATGTCCGGCATCGCGCAGATCGGATCGTTGGTGCTGATGACGCGCCCGTTATCCCTTGCCAGTTTATCGTCAAAAAATTTTAAAGCGGCCATAGAAAAATTGCCCGACGGATGCAGGTGCGAGAAAACGCGGCCATCGGTGCGCATCACGGCGGCGTGACTCATCATACCCATGTAAGGTTCGAGTTTGGCGGGCTGGCCGGAAGCGTCGAGTACTTTAAATTGCAATCCGGCATTTTGTCTCACCCGCAACGCAGGATGTTTTTTCCAGATGATCTGCGTACCATCGTCCAGCCGGCAAACGATGTCGTTGCCGGAATCTTCACGCGAGGCGGTGACGTTGGTTGACCACGAATCGTCGTCGTCCATTTTCAAATCCGGTTTTCCCGATGACGCATCGGGAATTGGCGGCAGATGAATGAAGTTCGTCGCGGTGGAACTTAAGCCGTTTTCGAAGGTGAGGTCGCAGAATAATTCGTAATCGCCTGAGGGCAGCGGCGGCAGTACGTCGTCAAAAGCAAGTTTGTCCGCGCGGATCGGATGTACGTGCGCGAACGCGTCGTGACCGGGCTGGCGGACCAGAAAAAGGTGCATCAACTTGCCATGGTCGCGCGCAAGATTGGGAAGGTCATTTGGACTGAACGCTTTCCGGCCGATAACCAGATGCAAAATGCGCCGGGAATTGGTCGTAGTCACTTCTGCTGCCAAGTCGGGATAACCGCCGCTACGTAATCGCACACGAAAATGGTTTTCCTCCGATTCCCACCATTTGTTACCGCCGAACAACGCGAGCGCGAGCACGAGGCCCGTGACGCCGGCGGCGATCCAGTATTTTCGCCGGTTCCCCGGGGCCGGTTGCGCACCCGGTGACAACGTGCTTTCGCCCGCCGCTGCGCCGATGACGGCCATCGCACCGAAAAACAAGACCAGTCCGAGCACGATCAATATGCCGCCGAGCGCCCGCGGCAACGGCAGTTGTTCAATGGCGACGGAGTTGACGGGAATTTGCACGATGCCCTCACCGGAAGAGCCGTGCACATGGACTTCGATTCCGTAAGCGCCGGTGGTCATCAGCCACAAGCCGCCGGTATAAAGATTTGTCTCGCCGGCCACCGGCGCGCCCAGTTCGGCCGGTGGCGCGTTGCTCGCGGCGGTACGCGCGGAAATCGGCACGAAGGAAACATTTACCGTTTCCTCGCTCCGGACTTGCACGGTAATTTCCGCGCGACCGGGAACGACATTGGGCATCCGGATCACGACATGCGCCGGCCACGTGCCGATGTTGCCGTCGAAAAAGACGTCGGGACTGCCGATATGCGCGCGGGCGAACGCGGGAACCAACAGCAGCGCGAGCGCGAACCATTTTTTCATCGCTGCACCTTTCGCATCCAGCCACCGAGCAGGAGCCCGAGCCAGGAAGTGCCCGTCGCGAATGCGAAACAATACGCCAGCGAGCGGAGATTGAACGTCTCCACGTTCCAGAATTCGTGTGTCCAGTGGCCGACCTGGTTGCTGTAGCCCCACACGCGATGGCCGCCAAAAAACCAGTTGTCTGCGCCCGGGGAGATCAGGAACCCGGAAAAACACCATTGCACCGGGATGAAAATGGCCAAAAAAACCGCGGCGAGAATCAGTGCGGTCCCAAGCCGTTTCCAGCCGCGCGAGTCGCCGGTTTTTTGGAGGATCAGGTCCATCGCCAGCGCCGGAAAGGTCAAGAGCACGGGAAACGGCGGCACGACCATGTGCGTGACGGGGTTGAAAATAGGGGCGAGGCGCGGTTGGGCCGGGAACAACGGCAGGATCCAGATCATCAGGCACACGATGAACAAGTAAATGAAGGCGACGCGCGTGACCGGCCAGGAAGTTTTTCCGGCACGACCAACTGCGATGAGCCGGAATGGAAACGTGAGCGCACAGACCTGGTAAAAAATCGCGGAGTGCTGCTGGTTCGGAAAAACGTATTCCATCACGAACACGCCTGCCATCACGATGAAAAGCCCGCCGGTGTATATGAAAAGCCCGCTGCCGGCGCCATCCGGGAGCCGGTTTTGCCGTGTGAGCACCAGCAGCAACGCCCCGAAGACGATGCCGAACATCCCGAGGCCGAGCAGCACGTGGGGCGGGCTGATGATTTTCACATCGAGGCCGTAGGCATTGTGCCACCAGTTGTCGAACGGGCCGGAAGTGATCATCGCAATCGCGCCCCAGATGGCGATCCAGGCACCGAGCGGCGCGCGCGCCCCGAAAACGCAGACGCCGGAATTTTTTTGCGCGGGCGTGGCGAGAAAAGTGTATTGCACCGCGAGCCAGCCGCCAACGCAGCCGCCCAGAACGCCGCCGAGATAAATCGCCATGTGCGCCGGCGTCCAAAACGTATCGCGCCCGATGGTCTCGTGCCACGAAATGTCCCACATGATGCCGATGGTGATGCACGTCGCCGCGAACGCGAGCAGTCCAGCCGGCCAGAACGGCGGGGCGGTTTCAATCGATGCGACGGAATCCTTCACGGATCTGTAGCTAAATCATTTCTTCTTCGAGAATGCGGCGTCGAACGCCGCCTGATTTGGTGCAAAATCAAGTTCGCGCACGAAGGCACAACTTTCGGTTGCACCGTGGACGCGGTCCATCCGGCCGTCTTCCCATTCCACAGAAAGCGGGCCGCGATAGCCGGCATCGTTGAGCGCCACGATGATCTCCTCAAAGTTGATG
Source organism: Candidatus Sulfotelmatobacter sp. (assembly GCA_035485115.1). Taxonomy (GTDB): domain Bacteria; phylum Verrucomicrobiota; class Verrucomicrobiia; order Limisphaerales; family UBA11358; genus UBA11358. The sequence goes on from DATHOG010000065.1 coordinate 55,212, forward strand.
TCGCCATGGCCGAGCGAGCGGAAATCCCAGAACCGGCGCGGGTCGGTGAAATCCGTGTGCCCGCCGAACACACCCACGGTGCCGTCGCCGTGGCCCCACCACACATCCTTTATGTGCGCATGGAAGATGCGGTCGCCAAATTCACGGATGAATTTAACATAGTTCACACCTTGATAACCGAGATGCGAGGGGTCGTAATTGAATCCGAAGCGTGGATGATGCTTCACGGCTTCGAGTGCGCGTTTGGCCGATGCGATGTCGAACGCGATTTCGGTGGGGTGCACCTCGAGCGCGAAATTGACGTTTACTTTTTCGAACGCGTCAAGGATCGGCGTCCAGCGTTTGGCAAAATCCTTGAAACCGCGTTCGAGAAATTCCTGGTTCGTCGGGGGAAACGCGTAAATCGCGTGCCAGATGCTAGAGCCGGTGAACCCGTTGACAACGGCAGCTTCACCTTTCTTTGCGCCCGGCTTGGCATCAAAAAATATGCGCGCAGCCTTCGCGGTGAGCTTCATCTTTTCGGCGGCACGCTGGCGGACGTTTTCGGGTTTGCCGTCACCCCAGACATCGGCAGGCAGGATGGCCTTGTGACGTTCATCAATCAGATCGCACACGGCCTGGCCGACGAGGTGCGAGGAAATGGCGAAGCAGGTGAGCCCGTTCTTTTTCAGCAGCGCCCATTTTTTGGCGCAGTAATCCTTTTCGGTGAGAGCGCGGTCGGGTTCAAAATGGTCGCCCCAGCAGGCGAGTTCCACGCCGTCGTAGCCCATCTTTTTGACGAGCGGCAGGAGTGCGGCGAGCGGGAGGTCGGCCCATTGGCCGGTGAAGAGAGTGACGGGTCGTGCCATAATTTTGTAGATATATATGGCGAGTTTGCCAAAGACGTGCGCGAGGTCAACCGGCGTTTGATTGGAAATTTTTTTTAACCACGGATGGACACGGATAAACACGGATAAAAATCTCCAAGGCAAATCTTGCCTGGCAACCTTGATTTTATTGAATGAAATGGGCAAAACATCCCTCTGAAAAATCTGTGTTCATCTGTGTCCATCCGTGGTTGAATTTTTTAGAGCAGGAAAATTTTTTGTTGCGCAACCGGCGTAGTGCGTCGTAAAGAAAGATATATCGCATGGGTAAAGCGCTCATCATCGCCGAGAAACCGTCCGTCGCCAGCGACATCAGCAAGGCGCTCGGAAAGTTCACGAAGCACGAAGAATATTTTGAAAACGACGAGTATGTCATCTCGTCGGCGGTCGGGCATTTACTGACGATTGTGCCGCCGGAAGGCGTCGAAGCCGCGCGGGGTAAATGGACGTTCAAATGTCTGCCGGTCATCCCGCCGCACTTCGACCTGACGCCGATCGAGAAAACGGAGAAACGTCTGAAAGCCGTCGCCAAGCTGATCAAGCGCAAGGACGTGGACCGGCTCATCAATGCCTGTGACGCCGGGCGGGAAGGGGAACTGATCTTCCGCAACATTGTCAAATACACCAAGGCGCAGCAGCCGATCCAGCGTTTGTGGCTGCAATCCATGACCCCGACGGCCATCCGCGAGGGTTTTGCGTCGCTGAAGAGCGATGAATCCATGCAGCCGCTGTCCGACGCCGCAACCAGCCGCAGCGAGGCTGACTGGCTGGTGGGCATCAACGGTACGCGGGCGATGACCGCGTTCAATTCCAAGCTCGGCGGTTTTTTCAAGACGACGGTGGGCCGGGTGCAGACGCCGACGCTGGCGATTTTGGTGGAGCGCGAGGCGAAGATCCGGAAATTTGTCCCGCGCGGTTATTGGGAAGCCATCGGCACCTTTGATGCCGCCGCCGGCCAATATACCGGCCGCTGGTTCGATGAAAAATTTTCCAGGTCCGATGAAGATGAGCAGCTCAAGGCCGAGCGCATTTGGGATCTGGCCAAGGCGGAGGAGATCCGTACAAAATGCCTCGGCAAGCCGGGCATCGTCACCGAGGAAAGCAAGCCGACGACTTCGATGTCGCCGTTGCTCTATGATTTGACAAGTTTGCAGCGGGATGCGAACTCACGCTTTGGCTTTAGCGCAAAAAACACCTTGGGGCTTGCTCAGGCATTGTACGAAAAGCACAAGGTGCTGACCTATCCCAGAACGGATTCGCGCGCATTGCCGGAAGATTACCTCAACACGGTCAAGGACACGTTGAAGATGCTGGGCGAAGTGACGGGTTATTCCACTTTTGCCGACCAGATACTGAAGGGCGGCTGGGTGCATCCCAATAAACGCATCTTTAATAATGCGAAGGTCTCGGATCACTTTGCGATCATTCCGACCATGCTCGCGCCCAGGGCATTGAGCGAGCCGGAACAGAAGCTCTACGACCTGGTCACGAAACGCTTCCTGGCCATTTTTTATCCGGCGGCGGAATTTTTGGAAACCAACCGCATCACGCGCGTCGAAGGCGAGCCGTTCAAGAGCGCGGGCAAGGTTCTGGTGCAACCCGGCTGGCTCACGGTATACGGCAAGCAATCCGATTCCGATGAAACACCGAGCCTCGCGCCCGTGAAAGCGGGAGAGACAGTCAAGACCAGTGCCATCGAGGTGAAAGAAAGCGTCACCAAACCCCCGGCGCGATATTCGGAAGCGACATTGCTCTCCGCGATGGAAGGCGCCGGCAAGCTGATCGATGACGATGAGTTGCGCGAGGCCATGAGTGAGAAAGGTCTCGGCACGCCGGCCACCCGCGCGGCGACGATCGAAGGTTTGATTTACGAAGAATATGTCCACCGTAACGGCCGTGAATTGCAGGCCACAGCGAAGGCGTTTTCGCTGATGGAATTGCTCAACGGTCTGGGCATTCCTGAACTTACGAAACCGGAATTGACCGGCGACTGGGAATTTCAGTTGAAGGAGATGCAGCGGAAGAAGATCAGCCGCGAGCAGTTCATGTCCGGCATCGCGGACATGACCCGGCGCATCGTCGATTGCGCCAAGAAATATGAGTACGACACCATTCCCGGCGATTTCGGCATCCTGAAAGTGCCGTGCCCGAAATGCGGTGGCGAGATCCATGAGCGATATAAACAGTTTCAGTGCGAAAAATGCGATTTCGCCTTTTGGAAGACGCTTTGCAGCCGGATGTTCGAGCACGAGGAAGTCGAAAAGATCATCACCGACAAGGTGGTTGGTCCTTTGCAAGGCTTCCGCAGCAAACAGGGATTTCCGTTTGCCGCCGTGCTCAGGATGACGCCTGAGTTCAAGGTGGAATTCGATTTCGGCAATGGCGGCAAAGACGGCGAACCGGCGGCGGTCGTGGATTTCACCGGCAAGGAATCGCTCGGCAAATGCCCGAAATGCGGCGGTAATGTTTACGATAACGGGATGAACTACGTCTGTGAAAAGCAGACCGGTCCCACGCCGACCTGCGATTTCCGTTCCGGCAAGATCATTCTGCAACAGGAGATCGCCCCCGAACAGATCAAGAAGCTGCTGGCGGATGGCAAAACGGATCTGCTCACCAAATTCATCTCGAAGAAGAACAACCGTCCGTTCAAGGCATTCCTGATCGTGAAGGACGGCAAGACGGCCTTTGATTTTCCGCCGCGCGAAAACAAGGGCGCGCGCAAAAGCAGCGAGCCGCCGCCGAAACTGGATTTCACCGGCAAGGCCGAGGTCGGCAAATGCCCGAAGTGCGGCGGCAAGGTGTTCGATACGGAATCCGACGCCGGCTACGTCTGTGAAAATTCGCAACGCGCGGAAAAGTCGTGCAAGTTCAGCATCAAGAAAACGATCCTGGAACAGCCGATCGACGCGGTGCAGGCTGCAAAAATTCTCGACAAGAAAAAGAGCGACGTGATGGAAAAATTCATTTCCAAGTCAGGCAAGCCGTTCCCGGCATTTCTCGTGATGGACAAGAAGGGCAAGATCACGTTTGAATTTCCCGAGCGCGAGGAATAACCAATTACCATTCAGGTGAAACGGAAATTCTTGAAAGGAATTCTTTGGGGCTTCGGAATTCTCTTTCTGTTGCTATTCATTCTGCTCGCACACCCGGTTTTCCATATCGTCAAAACGGTTTGGAACGACAAAAACGGAATCACCCCGCCTCCATTACCTGCGGGAAAAATCAACGACGCTAGCCGCCTGGACGAAACCAACGTTGTCAAACTCTGGCCGGTTCCCGCTGATACGGCCGCTGCGGAGCAGCAACTTGCCGGACTTTTGCAGTTCGCGCGGACAAATCATCTGAAGGTTTCCATTGCTGGTGCGCGGCACAGCATGGGCGGCCATGTGATTTATCCCGGCGGCATCGCTATCGATATGTTGCCGTTCAATCACATGGAACTCGACGCAACGAACCTTATTTTGCACGTTCAGGCCGGCACGCGTTGGAGCGATGTGATCCGATATTTGAACCTGCACGGATTGTCGGTCGAGGTGATGCAGTCAAACGATGATTTTTCCATCGGTGGTTCATTGAGCGTCAACTGTCATGGCTGGCAATTCAACCGCCCGCCGATTGAATGCACCGTGCAAGCATTTCGGTTGATGCTGGCCGATGGAAAAATCGTGAAATGCAGCCGCACGGAAAATCCGGAATTGTTTTCGCTTGTGCTCGGCGGTTACGGATTGTTCGGAATCATCTTGGACGCCGATCTGCACGTGGTGCCAAACGAGAAATATAAAATCGAGCGTGTTGCTGTCACCAGTCCGGATTATATAAAAACTCTTGCCATGAAAACAGCGGACACAAATGACGTGGCGATGGTCTATGGCCGGCTGCGGGTGACCCGGGATAATTTTTTGTCGGATGGCATCATCAATGTCTTTCACCGGCTGCCGGGAACAAACGGCCTGGTGACCGCGCTGAATGACGGGACTGGCCGGGAGATCACACGTGCGATTTTTCGCGGCGGTGTCGGGAGTGATTACGGCAAGGAATTGCGCTGGACAGCGGAGCGATATTTCTCATCGGTTCTCCAAGGCGAAATTTTCGACCGCAACGCGATTCTTTACGAGCCGTCCGACTGGTTTTCCGAGCACGGCACAAACCGCACGGACATTCTGGTCGAGTGTTTCG
>DATHOG010000066.1:0-9535 GCA_035485115.1 Candidatus Sulfotelmatobacter sp.
AACCCGCGGGACGCGGGTGCTACATGCAAAGTATGGGCGCTCACAAAAAACTCGCCAGCGCCGCCGCGAAAAGTATCCTGATAGACCGATGATTTACTTCGATTACAACGCCACCGCGCCCGTGATCCGCGAGGCGCGCGAAGCGTGGCTGCATGTCACCGAGAAGCTTGGTGGCAATCCCTCGTCCATGCACCAGTACGGCGCCAAAGGCGCCATTGTGCTGGCCGAGGCCCGCGAAAAGCTCGCTTCCTATCTCGGCTGCCAGCCGGCCGATATCATCTGGACCAGCGGCGCGACCGAGGCGAACAACATGGTCATGCACCATTTCGCCAAAAAGCTGGATCCGGCGAAAAAGATTTTTGTTTCCGCCATCGAACATCCGTGCGTGGATGATTCCTCGAAACATTATTTTGGCAAGCGCCTGAAAACGATTCCTGTCACACACGAGGGTGTGATCGACATCGAATGGCTCACGCAGGAACTCGCCGAGGAACAGCCCGGCCTCGTCGCCATGATGGCCGCAAACAACGAAACCGGCATCATCCAGCCGTGGCAGGAAGTCCAGGCGATGTGCCAGGCCTACGAAGTGCCGTTCTTTACCGATGCCGTGCAGTTCATCGGCAAGATGCCGTGCAAAGGGCTGGGCGACTGCGATTACGTGACCGGCGCGGCGCACAAATTCGGCGGGCCTCGCGGCGTGGGATTTTTAAAGATTCCGCATCGCTCCCAGATCACGCCGTTGCTGCTCGGCGGCAAACAGGAAGGAGGCCGGCGCGCGGGAACGGAAAATACCGCCATCATCGCCGCGATGATGGCCGCGCTCGAAGTGCGCGAGAAACAGATCCACCGCAGCGAACACCTGTTGCGCAAGGTCTGGCGCGATAATTTCGAGGCCCAATTTCTTCGTGCATTGCCCGGCGCGACCATCCTCGGCCAAAACCAGCCGCGTTTGTGGAACACCGTTTCCACGCTTATGCCCGATGGCGACCGCAAATCGCAATGGGTTATCCGCCTGGATAAGGAAGGTTTTGCCGTCAGCACCGGCTCCGCCTGTACGACGGGCAAGGAGGAACCGTCACACGTCCTGTCCGCCATGGGCTACAAACCCGCGCAAGCCCACCGCGCCGTGCGCATGAGCGCCGGCTGGGAAACCAACGAAGCGGATTGGGATGCGTTGCTCAAGGCCGTGGCGAAGGTGCACGAAGAGGTGCAGCATAAAGGGTGACGTCATGAACAGCCAAGCGCTTTTAATTGCCGCGATTGGTGTTGCTGCTCTGATTTTGATTCGATTGGCAATTTTTCGTTGGCTCATCCCGTGGTATGCAGATCGCACAGTTGAGAACCTGCTTCGTGACATCAAAGAGGGAAAACCCGGCATATCTCAAAACACTACACGAGATTACTTGTTGGAACTGACTTTTGATGATACCGGATTCAAGCTAGCTTCATTAAAACAGAAAGAAGAAACGCCAATTTTTATTTTATGGAACGAAATAGTCCAGGCTACCGCCTTCAAACGCGATTTGTTCACGGTGGACTGCATTTGCCTGCTGATAAAAAATCGAGATTCCAAAGAGCTGGAACTGAACGAAGATATGAAAGGCTGGCCTGAGTTTATAGAATCCTTGGAAAAATTTCTCCCCAAGAGCAAACCGTTTTCAGAATGGCTTTTCCAGGTTGCCAGCCCAGCTTTTGAGGCAAACCCGACCGAGATTTTTTCAAAACCATAAATTCTGGGGCATCCTTCTTTCCTGATTGCCCGGTTGACGCCCCTGCATTTTGGGCTTAATTTTCCGGTATGAGCACGGTGGCTGAAATCAAAGCGGCGATCCCCTCGTTGACCCTCGCGGAACGCGCGGAGGTAGCCCGCTGCCTCAATGACTGGCAGGACGACGCGTGGGATCAGCAGATGAAGCACGATATCACCGGCGGCAAGCTGGACAAGTTGCTGGCGAAGGTGGACAAGGACATCGCCAAGGGCAAACTCCGCGACCTTCCGTGATTTCCAGGACGCACGAGGATTTTTGGGCGGGCTTTGACACTCTGCCCATGCCGGTGCAAAAACTGGCGCGGAAAAGATTCCAGCTCTGGCGAAAAAATCCATTCGCCGCGATGTTGCATTTTAAAGAACTGTTCCCGGATGTGTGGTCAGTGCGCATCAATCAAAATTACCGCGCGCTCGGACGCCGTCGGGGAAATTTGATCGTGTGGTTCTGGATCGGCACGCACGGGGAATACGACCAGCTTCTCAAACGCTTGAAATAATTTTTGGACCCCGCCATGACTCCCCTCACCCGCAAACGTATCCTGTTAGTTGCCATTTTTCTTTTTCCCATCGTGGTGATGGCGTTGTTTTTTATCTTCGGCAAAAACCCCCAAGACCCGGCATCCACGTTGCCGGTGATGCCGCCACGCTGATAAATTGGGGCAGGTTAAGAAATTTATTACCATTGATTTGAGTAAATTTTCTCCCTCACCCGCCATAGCCGCTGTCGCTGCTCCCGCTGGGCGAGGGTGAATCGCTCCCCGCTACCTGGCGAATTTACGCTCTCTTTGTTTGTGAAGATAAACGCGGTTTCAGGTCAGGGATTATCAAATTTTATGAAACCAACCAACGGCTGTTCCCTCTCCCAGCGGGAGAGGGTCAGGGTGAGGGAGATCGCACAGCAACTACTACGATCACAACATTTGAAAATACTCTAATCCTCACCCCAGATGCGTTTCAGATGCGGGATGCGGGGACGCATGGTTTGAGCGCCGCTGAAAAAATGCGGTTTGCCACGACCATCAAGCCTGTGTTAGGTTTGGCGCACGATGAGCACGGTTCAAGAAATTGAGGCGGCAATCCAGGCGCTGCCAGCCACGGAACGGGAAAAACTGGTGGCGGACCTGCCAGCCATCCTGCCGGAGTTGAACGGTGACGCCGTGTGGGAACGCATCCTGTCCGACGCCCGCCCGCGCCCCACTCTCACGGCGATGGGCGATGAAATCGCTGCGCAGTTCAAGGCGAATCCCAGCCGCTTTCCTGAAATTCAAGACGGCGATTTTGGCCAACAGAAGTGAAGTCGCTCGGCACACCCGCCTTCTGGAAAGACTATCACGAGCTGCCGCCGGGAACCAAGGACGCCGCCCGTGCCGCCCACAAAAAATTTCTTCAAAACCAAGCACATCCCTCACTGCAACTGGAACGGCTGCGTTCTGATCCGCGTTTCTGGTCGGTGCGTGTGACGCGCGATTTCCGCGCGGTCGCCCAAAGGATTGATGGCGATATCTGGGTTTGGATTTGGATTGGAAGCCATAAGGATTTTGACCGTCAATTTCCCGCGTAAGTTGCGCCGTGTTTTCACAGACGCAGTCACATTTTTTATTCCTCGCCCCAGATGCGTTTCAGATGCGCCACGCTCGGGCGCACGGAATCCAGCGGTACTTTCGGGCTCAGTTCAAAAACCTTGATGTGCTCCGGCTTCACGAATGGCTTGAGCGCGGCAAAATCAATGTCGCCGCCGCCGGGCGGGAAATGGTCGCGCGCCGGAAATTTCACGTCGTGGATGTGAAAGCCCGCAAGCCGGTCGGCCCGCTCCGCAAGAAACTGCGCGTGGTTGATGAAACCAAGGTCCTGCTTGATCTGCGCGTGGCCGGTATCGTGCCAGTAATAGACCACGGGCGCGGGAAACTCCTTCAGCAGCGCGGCGAAATCGGATTCCACGGGCAGTTCCTCGACGGCCTCGCGGATTTCAATGCCAAGCTTCAGCCCGCGAAATTTGGCCTCGCCGTAAAGTTCGCGCAGCAGCTCGCGCGAACGGTCATAAAATTTTTTCTTCCTCGCCTCGCGCGCGGCCTGGGCCTCGGCGGTGACCTTCTGAAATTCCGGCGTGCCGCGTTTGCCGCGTTCGAGCAGTTCCTTGAGTTTGCCGGTGTAATCCTTCAGGTCCATGCTGCCAAAATGCAGCACGACGAGCGGTGCGCCGACCTTGACGGCAAAATCAAACGTGTTGAGCGTAAGCTTGAGCGCCAACTGGCGGTCGCGCTCCTTGTCGGAGGAAAATTCGTAGAGGTTCGGCGCGGGCTTATCGACGCCAACGGGGAGCGGACAAAAATTATGCAGCGAGGAGATCTTTATCTCGCCCGCCTTGACGGCTTCAAGGATGCCGGGCATGAGGCTGATGCGGATGCCGTGGCTCAACTCGGCGTATTCAAAACCGAGCTCACGGAGCTCGCGCAGCATCGCGCGGCCATCCGTATGGCGCCCGGAATTCCAGCAGGTTGAAAGCGAATACATTTTGTCCGTTGAAAGGCTGGAATGTTAACCGGTTGCCGGGGTTTGAAAATAAAAAATCGTTAAACCGTGCCGAAGCAGCGATTTAACGACTTGCAGATCACGTTTGAACTAATCGTCGGCGTGGCGCGCGGCGAGCATGGCGGAGAAACGAGCGACCTTTTCCTTGCGACGGCGCACGGCGCTGGGCTTCTCGTATTGCCGGCGGCTGCGGACAACTTTGAGCGTGCCTTCGCGATCGACTTTTTTCTTCAGCCGACGCAACGCACGGTCCACAGGTTCGCCTTTTTTCAGTTTAATCTCTGTCAATGTACTCACTTCCTCTCTGGGGGCGGGTAAAAACTGCACCGGCAGTTCCCGCAAAATTAGGAACCGCAGAGATTATATTCTTCGCGCTAAAAGTCAATAAATTCATAAATGGCATATTGCGTTTACCCGGGATTTTTCCGAAGATGGCGACGGACTTAGGAACCACCATGAACAAGATCATCGGAGTCATTTTGCTCGGCATCGGCATCTTTCTGCTCGTGCGCGGACACGACATCTCGCAGGCCATCAATTCGCAGGTCAAAAACCTCTTTACGGGCTCGCCCACCGACCAGGTGACTTATTACTACGCCGGCGGTGCGGTCTGTTGTGCCGCGGGAGTTGTGTTCCTGTTCTTACTGCCGTCCAAAAAATAATTTATGAGCACGCGCCTCGACGTCAAAAAAACCTATAAGCTTTATATCGGTGGAAAATTTCCGCGCAGCGAGAGCGGGCGCTACCTGCCCGCGAAATCCGCCGGCGGACAACACCTTGATAATTTTGCTCATGCGTCGCGGAAAGATTTTCGCGAGGCCGTTGTCGCCGCGCGGGCGGCGTTCGGCGGCTGGAGCAAGGCCACGGCCTACAACCGCGGGCAGATTTTATATCGCGCCGCCGAAATGCTGCAGAACCGTTCGGCGGAACTGGTGGCGGAAATCGCGCGTTCAACCGGGGTGACGGCGGCGAAAGCAAAACGCGAGGTCACGACGGCCATCGACCGGCTGGTACATTTCGCGGGCTGGACGGACAAGTATCAACAGATCTTCGGCAGCGTGAATCCCGTGGCGTCGTCGCACTTCAATTTCACCACGCCCGAACCGACCGGGGTTGTGGTGGTGCTCACGCCGGATGAACCCAGCCTGCTCGCGCTGGTATCGCTCGTGGCGCCGGTGATCTTGAGCGGCAACACGGCGATCGTGGTGGCGTCCGAAAAATTTCCACTGCCTGCCGCGACCTTTGCTGAAATCCTCGCCACGAGCGACCTGCCCGGCGGCGTGGTGAACCTGCTCACCGGCAAGCGTGCCGAACTCATCCAACACATCGCTACGCACATGGATGTGAACGCTATCGTGGACGGCACAGCCGATGCCGAAACCGGCACGAAACTCCAAGCCGGTGTCGCAACGAATCTGAAACGCTATTTCAATCACGCCTCCGCAGACTGGTTCAGCGGGAAGACGGAAGATCCGTATCGAATTCTCGACGGGGTGGAATTCAAAACGGCGTGGCACCCGATCGGGGTTTGATTAGGCTTTTTTAAGCCAATCCGACTTTTTCACGAATATTGAGGTAAGCTTTCAACGTCCAAAACTTCAAGTCAACTTGCGGCCAATCAACACGAGATATGGGTAATTTAACCCAGTCAACCCCGCATTCCGGGTAGGGAGTTGCCCCGGTTTGCAGAGCAATAGCCTTCATTTTTTCATTCTGTTTAAAGGCAATTGTATTCATATCTATGGCGAAGCCGAAGATTATGCGCTGGGTTGAAAGAGCAACATAGCGGCACTGATTAATATCCGGTGAGAAAACCTGGACGTCCCCGCACACTGCCAGCGCAGATAACAAAGTTTCCACCAGATCAGGATGCGCTGAATATTTTTTAAGATACTCATAGACCATTCGATTCTCATTAAATGATAAATCGAACGGGCATTGGTTCGTTATTTTCTCACGCATTTACTTGGCAGGCTCTTCAACTGTCTTGCCTCCGTTCACCAGGAACAGCACGGCCATGCGCACGGCGAGGCCGTTGGTGACCTGTTCCAGAATCACCGAGCGGCTGCAATCGGCGATCTCGCTGTCAATCTCCACGCCACGGTTGATCGGGCCGGGGTGCATGATGAGCGCGTCGGGCCTGGTGTTGGCGAAGCGTGCCTTGTTCAGGCCGAAGAGCTGCGTGTATTCGCCGATGCTCGGGAACATCGTCGCGCGCTGGCGTTCATGCTGGATGCGCAGCAGATTGATGACGTCGGCGTTGCGGATGGCCTCGTCCACATCGTGGGTGACCTTGCAGCCCATCTTTTCAAAATTTTTCGGGACGAGCGTGGACGGCCCGCACACGGTGACGTTCGCGCCGAGCTTGGTGAGCGCCCAGATGTCGGAACGCGCAACGCGGCTGTAAAGGATGTCGCCCAGGATGGTCACGTTCAGTCCGGCGATCCGGCCCTTCTTCTCGCGGATGGTGAAGGCATCGAGCAATGCCTGTGTGGGATGTTCGTGCGCGCCGTCGCCGGCATTGATGACGTGGGCATTGACGACCCGTGAAAGAAAATGCGGCGCCCCGCTGGCGGAGTGGCGGATGATGATGAAGTCGGCGTTGAGGGCCTCGAGATTCAGGGCCGTGTCCTTGAGGGTCTCGCCCTTTTTGAAGGAAGAAGCCTCGGCGGAAAAATTCACGATGTCGGCGGACAGCCGTTGCGCCGCCAGTTCAAAACTGATGCGGGTGCGCGTGGACGGTTCGACAAACAGGTTCACCACGGTCTTGCCGCGCAGCGCGGGGACTTTTTTGGTGGCGCGTTCGCCCACGGCCTTGAAACCGCGAGCGGTATCGAGCACGGTGTTGATCTCGTCCGCCGTCAGCGACTCGATGTCGAGCAGATGTTTTTTGGTCCAGCTCATTTCTTTTTCAAGATCACTTCGTCCCTGGCCGCGCCGGCTTCGGTCAGCAGCAGGGAAATCTTTTCATCGCCCGCGGTCGGCACGTTTTTGCCGATGAAATCGGCCTTGATGGGCAGTTCGCGATGGCCGCGGTCCACGAGCACGGCCAGCTGGACTTTTTTCGGGCGGCCAAAGTCGTTGAGCGCGTCCAGCGCGGCGCGCGTGGTGCGGCCGGTGAACAAGACGTCATCGACGAGCACCACGGTCTTGCCGTTCACGTCAAACGGCATCTCAGTCGGATGAATGGTGGGGGCGGCGCGGTTGTCGAGGTCGTCGCGATGCATCGTCGTGTCGAGAATCCCGACGGGCACGGGATGGTTCCAGATGACGGCGAGAAATTTTCCCAGACGCATCGCGAGGTGATCGCCCAAGGCGGGTATGCCCACCAGCACCACTTCACGGGAAACCTCGTTGCGCTCAGCGACCTCGTGCGCGATGCGGGTGAGCGCGCGCTGGATGGCGGTGGCGTCCAGGATGACCACGGATTCAGGCATTGGGAATCCTTCTCAGGCTCATCCTCATCGTCGTCCTCATAAACGAAATTGAGGATGAGCATGACGATGAGGATGACGGATGATTAAAAATAAAAAACACGAACCACGCCTGTTGGTCAGGGTTGGTTCGCGTTGTTGTTTTCGTTTTCATTTTTTCCTTTGCCGCCTCGCAGGGCCGCGTTAAAGGAAGCTATCGTAAATCAATTGCTCTGGTTTGCCTGCCGATTTTTGCGCCAGCTGGCGCGGTGTTTGATGATCCAATCGGTGAGCGCCTGCTCGAAACCGATATCGCGACCGGCCTTTTCCGACTCGATCCATTTATGCTTCAAGATCTCCTCCCGCTCGGCCTGAAATTCACGGTAAAGCGTGGAGTTCTTCAGCAAATCATTCGCGGACGGGGCATCTTTTCCAGCGTTCGACATAGTGAAATTTATAATGTGTCTTAAGTTAATTCTGAATGACGGGTCTGGCAATCGAAATTTGGCTGCATAAATGTGTCCGCTGCTGTCACTTGCATTAAGAGGGTCTTAATTGTCACCGAAGCCGGCTAAATGATCTTTATGCTGTGCAGAAACCATTGTAAATAATCCGATTTGCAACCGGGCGGTCTTTTTCCACAGAGCAAGGCCTTTATTTAATGCGACCTAATCGCGCGCGGTTTGCACCGGTAAGGCGGAAAGTTCGATGCCCTTGTTAGTCTCGCCGAAGTAATTGGCGGACCAGTCATTGCTGAAAAGTACCACCGGATTTTTGCCGATGTCATAGGCAAGTTTTGCGCCGGTCGGCAGCGTCAGCGCATCCAGTTCGCCCTCGTTGATGGTGGTCGGCAACCAGCGGACGACCGTCCACGGCGCGGCTTCCAGCCGGGATTCCGCGCCGTATTCGCTCTCGAGGCGGAATTGCACGACTTCAAACTGCAGCGGGCCGACGGCGGCGAGCAACGGCGTCTTGATGGAAGAATTACGCAAATATAGCGCCTGGATGACGCCTTCCTGCAATAGCTGGTCGAGGCCCTGGCGGAATTGCTTGTATCTCCCTGTGTTCGGATTGTGCAGATAGGAAAAGGCCTCGGGTGTGAAGCGGGGGATTTCCTTGTATGCAATTTTTGGGTCGGTCGTGAGCGTGTCGCCGATGCCGAAGCCGTCGTGACCGACGAGGCCGATGACGTCGCCGGGAAACGCCTCGTCCACCGTCTCGCGTTCGTTGCCGAAAATTTTATGCGAGCTGGACAGGCGGACTTTTTTCTCCGAGCGCGAGTGATGCACGGTCATGTCGCGGTCAAATTTGCCGGAGCAGACGCGGATGAACGCGATGCGGTCGCGATGCTTCGGATCCATGTTCGCCTGGATCTTGAAGATGAAACCACTGAATGCTGGATTTTCCGGGGCGATCTCGATGCCGCCCATCACGCGGGACTTTGGCGCGGGCGAATGTTTTAGAAAACCGTCGAGCAACAGCTGTACGCCGAAATTATTCACGCCGCTGCCGAAAAACACCGGCGTCGTTTTTCCTGCGAGCACGGCGGTTTCGTCGAACGATTCGCCGGCGAGTTCGAGCATTTCCAGTTCTTCGAGCGTTTTTGCAAATTCCGCGTCGCTCAAATTGCCGCGCACTTCCGGATCGTGCAGTCCGCCGACGACGACGGGCGCGCGATGTTTGCCGCCCACGACGCGCTCGAACGTGTGCATCGTCTTCGTCTGCCGGTCGTAGATGCCTTGAAATTCCGGGCCGTTGCCGATGGGCCAGTTCACCGGAAACGCGCCGATGCCGAGCACGCGCTCCAGTTCATCAATCAGCTCCA
>DATHOG010000067.1:0-3632 GCA_035485115.1 Candidatus Sulfotelmatobacter sp.
CCACTCGGCGAAACCGCCGGCCCGCCATTCGCACAGGTTTTGTTTGCTGATGGCCACGCCGCCAAATTCCCGGGCCAGAACCTGCGCGACGGGAGGCAGACCGTTCAGCCAGGCAAGCAGCGAACCGCCCTGCTCACCCCGATCCAAACGGCTGTTCAATTCATCGCGGATGGCACGCGGCAGGCGGGCGATTTTTCCATTGCGAATCATAATCTTAATGCGGTTTAACCGGATCCTCGGGCAGTGCGCCGAACACCGCACGTCGCAGGCAGTTAATCTTCTCCACGTCGGTCAATTGTGACCGCCTGTTTTTCGCCAGAGCCGCGTTTAATTTTGCAAACACCGGAACATAGGCGGCTGCGCGACGGACCAAAGGCGCAGATTTTTGATTGGGAACCATAATTTTGTTTTGGAAGGTTGATTCTGCCGGACTTCTGCAGTGCGTCCACGTCCCCGAACATGGCCAAGCGTAGTAGACGGATTTTATGAGAATTTTCATGCGGCGTATTTTCTTCCAGAGCCGCGTCGAGCCGTTCAAACACCGGCCGATAAGCCGGGTTTTTGTTCCGGGGTTGCGGTTTTTTGGGGCGGCGGTTCATTGCAGGTTTAATTCCCTTTCAATTTTCTCCAATGTTTCCCGGCTGATGCCACCTTTGCTTTTCGGGAGAAACTCTTCGCGAATTTCCGGCCGCTGAATCCATTCGCGAAATTCCTTTTCCTTCTGCACTTTGCCGTTGGCCCGCTGCCATTCCAGCTTATCCCGGTCCAGTTGCAGCCGGGCCGCCGAATGATCGCCGCGCTGGAGCAGCGTCCAGTCCTGCATGAACTTCCGCAGCAATTCAAAACGCCCGGCCCCATCCGCGGCCGTCAGCTTTTCCCGCGCTGCCACCAGATACTGTGAAGCCAGCCACGACATCGGTGATGGAACCACCGGCGGTGCGTTTCAAATCATTTGCTTCCGCCACTATGCCGGTTAGCAGCGCCTTGGTTTCGGCCATATTGGGGGCGGGCGTACTCACCGATACCTCCCGCGAATGTGCTGATTGTAATACGCGCCCATGGAACTGGCCTGCATCAGGCCAGCATAAACCGAATACGGCACGCCGGGATGGTCATAAACACGTCCGGTGTGGAACTCGACGGTCAAGGTATTACCGTCGTAGCCAATGGCGCGGATGGCGGAGGAGTTGACGGGAGTTAAGGTCGTATACATATCGCGCCGACATTAACAGATAGCCAATTTTTTTTGGAAGTCCGACAAATACCACGGCGATTTCCCACTACCCGGTAAATGTCACGCTATTTTGCGGGTGCAAAGCGCTTCCACGAAAGCGGCAGGTCGGTTTTGGGCAGAAAGGGAAATAATTTTTGAAAAACCTGCCGCGCTTCGCGGCGGGCGTCATGCCATTTGGTGACATCGCCCCATTTGCGACCTGAAAACTGTTTGGTTTTCCAGATTTCAGGAAAACTATCATCGGCTAGCAATTGCATTGCGGAAAAACGCGAAAGTAAACGCATCACAGCCAAACGCGTGAGATTCGTCCGCCAGTCTTTTGGCTTGTGACCTTGGCGGCTGGGAACGGGATATTGCGATGGGCGGTTCGCCTTCACCCATTGGCGAAAATAATTTACTATCTCGTCATTGGTGAACGCTCCCCAGTCAATCGAAACAACTGTTACCTCACCGCCTCCCGCCCAATACAACGACGGCTTTATCTCTGGAAATTCCAATTTGCCCAACCGCAGCAAAGTTTCCTCGTTCAAATTTGGATTTTTGCGCCTTACTTGTTCCCGTGCGACTTCCGCTCTCGCTGCCTGCGATTTTGTAAATTCAGAGATGTCCCGCGCATCCAACGCAATTCCGCGCTTGAACGGCACCAGTGGAATCCGTTCTACATCGGTGCCGATGTGTGACCGATAGCCTCTTTCGGTCGCCGTGAGCGACTGCCAGGGTTTTGGAAAACTGCCGGTCGTCCGATGCACCTCGCCCGGCTTGAGTGGCGGACCATCGGGAAAAACACCATCCGGCGGACAGGAAATACCACGGATGAAAACTTCCGACGCGTAGCCGATGCTTTGAGCTTTTTGAAGGTCTTGGTGCAATCGCTGTTCTTCTGGCCGACTCAAACCGTCACATTTCGTGTAAAGCGGCTTCCAACATTCCACGCTCCGTTTCCGCAGATCGCGGATGAACGCCGACTCGCGCGCATATTCCCAATAACAGCAGGCTACTAGCTCGTTATCCGGCACATTGTCAAAATTCCAGTCCTGTTCAGACAACGCTTTCATTTCCAACTCACACCAATTTCTTCGCAATGTGCTCATCTAAAATCTCCTGCACGGTCAGGGCGACGATGACTTTGTGGCTGCGCTTGAAAAACGATTCAATCTCCTGCAACGCAGCGGATGAATAATCAAATGAAACAAAGAAGCCTTTCTCGCAGTCTTCGCGCATCATCATGGCTTCAAAGGCGTCTATCCCGCAAATATGCGGGCGTATGAACCTGATAAAGATTTCCCCTAACATTGCACCACTGCATGCAAGCCGCGACGGTGAACTTTTCATATTCAAAATCGAAATTCGGATCTTCAATCTTTTTTTTGGCACTCTTATAAACGTGATAATCGTATGTAACGCGCTGAAAAAGCGTCTCGACTTTTTGCCGTATTTGATTCCATTGCTCGTCAGAAATATCATCGCTTTGTTCTGCATCTGGCTCGACAGCGGCAATCACACTTTGAATGTAATCATCATTCCGGAAGAAAAAACTTCATCTGGTTGTACAGCCTTTTGTTTTCTTTTCCTATTATCCATAATTTGATTCTGAGCTTTAAAATTATTTTCGTCAATTTCAGTCTTGCAAACGGTGGCGGCGGTTTTATTTTTTTGGTCGTTATTCCTGCGGCGGCTGAGGTTCGGGGGTCGTGCGCGGGCGGCAATTCAAATCATCATCAATAGAAAGGGTAGGGTTATGGAATCTTACGAGGTGCTTCGGCAGGCGTTCAAACGCGCGGGAAAAACGGCAAGAGCGAGGCGCGCAGTCCGTTGGATGGCGCGAAGTTGTTGTTGGAGGTGACGGGGGATGTGCGGCTGGTGCAATGGTTGTGCGCGCAGATGGACGGTTTCTTTGTGCCAAATGCGGTGGCATCGCGGGCCAATAAGGCGGCGTCCCGGGCAAATAAAATTTCACCGGCCAAGCCGGATCTGGCGCGGTCGGAACACGCGTTGTGGCACGATATCGGCGCATTTGAAGTGGCGTTGACGGAGGCGGTGGAAAAACCGGCGGCGTCCTCGCGGGCGGAACAGGTGCGGTCGTGCTGGGAGGTTTTGAAGGCGGGTGCGGACGTTGGAGCACGGAAAATTCCGGCGTTTTCTGGTGTGAAGCTGCATATTGTATTTTACCTACAACGCGGCGACGCCGGGCGGGTCGATTTATCTGAATTAATACAAGGACGAGAGGCGGGGCGAGTTCATCGAAGTCGAATTTCCCATCGGGTGATTGCGATTGCGCCGCGCAACTGACTTCCAGACCAAGACCGCGCTCGGTGACCGAAAGCGCCTTGCCCTGCGGCTGGTTGAGGATATGGACGCAGCCCGCGAGCAAGCTGCTCGTGGCAATCAGTCCGGTGAG
>DATHOG010000068.1:0-10350 GCA_035485115.1 Candidatus Sulfotelmatobacter sp.
CCTATTCCTGTTTTCCCGGCCAGACTTCCGAGCCGGGCAACGCCTGGCGCGTCATCAACGAGGCGCTCAAGGAACACGAAGTCTGGGCGGTCATCGCCGATGCGCATCAATATCGTGAGCTCACCCTGCCGGTCCTCGAGAAAAATCCGCTGCCGAATTTTCATCCAGTTTTCCAGCGCCTGTCGCCGGCCGTGCAATGGATGAGCAACCATGGTTCAACCTCCGCGATCTATTATCATCTCTGGCAGGAGCGCCTGCGCAAAACCGTCCAGGACCTGCACGCAAAAGTCCGGTTCGACCTCGTGCATCATGTCACTTACGGACGCTATTGGACGCCCAGCGGACTGCGCGACCTGGGTTTGCCGTTCATCTGGGGGCCGGTTGGCGCGGCGGAATCCGCGCCCAAGGCGTTTGTCTCGGAGCTGCCAATAAAAAATCGATTCACCGAGTTTGCCCGCGACACGGCGAGAAATTTTTGCGAAAAGACCACCGCGCTGCGTGACACGGCACGCGCGGCGACCATCGCCATTGGCGTCACGCGTGAAAGTTGCGAGGCCTTGAACCGTCTCGGTGCGCGGCGCATTGAGCAGATGCCGCAGATTGCGCTCACCGAAAAAGATCTCGCGCAGTTCGCGGCGTTGCCCGACCCGCCGCCCGGTCCGTTGCGGGCCATCTGCATCGGGCGGCATGTCTATTGGAAGGGATTTTATCTCGCCATCCGCGCCTTCGCGGAATTTGCGAAGAAAAACTCCGACGCGGAATTATGGATCGTCAACGACGGCCCGTTTCGCGGTGAACTCGAAAAAACCGCCGCCGCCACGGGCGTGGCGTCGCGCGTGAAATTTTTTGGAACCTTGCCGAAGTATTCCGACGTTTTGGAAAAGCTCGGCCAGTCGCATGTCTTGTTGCATCCGGCGCTGCACGAGGCGTTCGGCAATGTCTGCGCGGAAGCGCTGGCGGCCGGCCGGCCGGTGGGTTGCCTGGACATCGGCGGGCCGGCGTCGCAAATCACGCCGGAAACGGGCTTCGCCGCGCCCGCCACGGACCCCGCCAATGCGGTAGGCGCCCTCGCGATTTTTTTGGAAATGCTCGATCGCGACCGTGCGTTATTGGCGCGGATGTCCGCCGCCGCCCGGGTGCACGCGCGCCGGAATTTTTCAATGCCGGTCATCCACGAGCGGATGCGCCGGTTTTACACGGAGGCCGTCGGGTTGCATGTTGCGAACAAATGAATTGAGTTTGAGCGCCGGAATCAGGCAACCTGAATTTTAACAATGAAAGTCGCGCTCATCTCCACCGTCTTCAATGAAGGTGAGGATATTTTTCGCTGGGCGGAGGCGTTGCGGAAACAAACGCGACACCCCGATGAATTTGTCATCGTGGACGGCGGCTCGATGGACGGCACGCCGGAGCGGCTGCGGCAGGCCTTCAACCACGGCGATTTTCCCGCGCCCAAAATCATCGTGGAAAAATGCAATATCGCACGCGGCCGTAATATCGCGATCCAAAACACCACGGCGGAAATCATCGCGGCGACCGATGCGGGCAGCTTTCCGGCGCCGGACTGGCTGGTGGAGATCACGCAGCCATTGTTGGCGGATCCCGCCCTGGATGTCACCGGCGGGTTGAACATCACGCAGGACGTGACGCCGTTTCAAAAATATCTTTTGCAGCTCGAGTCACGCGAGGAGACCGGGGTCAACGGTGGCGGAGTCCATCCGTCCTCGCGCAATACCGCGTTCCGGCGCGGGGCGTTCGCGGCGGTCGGTGGCTATCCCGAGTGGCTCACCCTGGCGGGCGAGGATGCCCTATTCACGCACGAGCTGAACCTGATCGGGAAAAAATGCATGTACAATTCCCGGGCGGTCGTCCGGTGGTCATTGCGGGAAACGGCGGCGGCCTATTACCGGCTGCTTTATCGCAACGCCTACGGCGCGGCGGAGGCACAGCTGTTTTGGCCGTATTTCCGGCAACGCCTGGTCATTTCACTCTGTCCGCCGTTGTTGCTGTTGTCGCGCCACCGGTTCAAACATTTAAAATTCCGCTACCTGAAAAATGTTTCGAGCGCGCGCGGCTGGCTGGCGGGAAAAATTTCCGGCCACCGTCCGCCGCCGGGCTGGCGGCGGGTGGACGGGATCTTGCTGAGTCCGGAAGCGTTGAAAAATTTTTGCAAAAATGAGCATTAAACCGCAAAAACCGAGGGTCTTGCTGGCGACCGCCGGTTCATGGTGGCTGGGGCATGTGGCGAAGGCCTTCGCCGCGCGCGAGGCCCTGGCCGGGTTCTGGATTTCGGACAAGAATTCTGCGGGGATCGCGGCTGGAAAATTTCGCCGCGCCTGGCCGTTTCAACTGGCGATGAAACCCTTTTATCAATGGGGTTCCCAAATCACCATTGAAAAGGCGTTTTATCGGAATTTCCCTTTTTGGCGCGCGTGGTGCCGGCGCCAGGCGTGGCCGGAAAACAATGTGGTCCAGGTGATTGCGGGTTTCGCGACCGAATTTTTCGATCGCGCGGACAAGACCGGAGCGCTGAAGGTGGTGGACTGCCCGAACAGCCATCCGCTGACCTATTTTGGATACTGGCAGCGCGAGTGCGACCTGTGGTGTCCCGGGGAAAAGGTGCCGATTCCCCGGTGGATGTTCGCGCGCATGACCCGCGAACTGGAGCGTGCGGACATGATCATCGTGCAATCAAATTTTTGTCGCGACTCAATGCTTTGGAACGGCATCCCGGCTGAAAAAATCGTGGTGAACCCGATGGGGGTGGATACAGGTATTTTTCATCCCCGCGAAAAAGTGCCGGAAAAAATCCGTTTTGTCAGTGTCGGCACGATTTGCGTGCGTAAAGGGCACCAGTATTTGTTCCGCGCTTTCGCCGAGGTGAAGAAAAAATTTCCGGATGCCGAACTTGTTTGCGTCGGCGATTACAAAATTGATTTCCGTCGTGAGCGTCCAAAATGGGAGGGGACCTTCACGCATCACAGGCATTTGACGCATTCCGAACTCGCGAAATTGCTCCAGACCTGCACGGCCTTTGTGTTTCCCTCACAGGAGGAAGGCATCGCGCGGGCACAAATCGAGGCGCTCGCCGCGGGTTTGCCGGTCATCGGCACGCATGAAGGGGGCGCCACGACGCTCGTGAATGACGGTGTGGAAGGTTTCATTGTGCGCGGGCGCGACCCGCAGCACATCGCCGGGGCCATGATCCGCGTGGCGTCGGACCGTGAGTTGAATCAAAAAATGGGCGACGCCGCCCGCAAAAAGGGCGCGGTCAGCAACACCTGGCAGGATTACGGCGACCGGCTGTTGGCGGAATACGCTCGCCGGCTCGCATGAAAATCGTCCTGCTCACCACCGACAACCGCGAACATGGGCGGGATTACGCCGCACCGGTTCCCCGTTTCGGCACCGCGCCGGAAGCGTTGTTGCAAGGTTTCGCAAAGCTGCGCGAAGCTGAAATCCATGTCGTTTCCTGCGTCAAACAGCCGGTCGCCTCGTCGGAAAAGATCGCGTCCAACATTTTTTACCATTCCGTCCTCGTCCCGCAATGGGGCTGGCTGCGGAGCTGGTATTACGGCTGTTCGCGCGCGGTACAAAAAAAAATTCGGGAGATCAAGCCGGACATCGTCCACGGACAGGGCACGGAACGCGATTGTGCCATCAGCGCCGTGCGTAGCGGTTTCCCGAACGTGCTGACGATTCACGGCAACATGAAGGCCATCGCGCAAATCTTCAATGCCCGGCCCGGCAGCTTTCACTGGTTCGCTGAAAAATTGGAAACGTCAGCCTTCAAAAAAACCGCCGGCGTCTTTTGCAATTCCGCCTACACCGAAGATCTGGTCCGGCCGCGCACCAAAAAAGTCTGGCGGGTGCCAAACGCGTTGCGGATGGATTTTTTTGCGCCGTTACCGGCACCCAAAAAAAATCCGGCGCCGGTCATCCTGAACATCGGCGTGATCGATCCGCGCAAACGGCAAAGGGAGATCCTGGCTGCCGCCCGGCGGCTGTATGAACGCGGGCTGAAGTTTGAGTTGAACTTTATCGGCGGGTTGCCGGATACGGAATACGCGAACAGTTTTTCCCGCGAAATCGGCACGGCTGCGGCCTTTGCGCGGCACCAGGGCTTGCTGGACACCTCGCAGCTCCTCATGGCGCTGGACAACGCGGATGCGCTGGTGCATTTCCCGATGGAGGAGGCGTTTGGGCTGGTGGTGGCCGAAGCACTGGCGCGTAATTTGAAGTTTTTCGGAGCCGCGACCGGTGGGATAGTGGACATCGCATCGGGGGTGGAGGGCGCGGAATTGTTTGCAGCCGATGATTTTTCCGGGTTGGAAAATGCCATCGTCGGCTGGATAAATGCCGGCGGTCAACGTCCGGAAAACGCGTCCGCACTGATGTGCAGCCGCTATCATCCCGAAGTGATTGCGCGCCGGCATCTGGAGATTTATCGCGAGGTGCTGGCGCCGGCGGGGAAACGATGAAAAGACCCGCCGATTTTTTGCTTCACAGGCAAGGCTAACTGGCCTATTTTATCAAACCGGTTGCGCATATGGTGGAATTGGCAGACACGCTACTTTGAGGTGGTAGTGCCGCAAGGCGTGCAGGTTCAAGTCCTGCTATGCGCACCATTCTTCTTTTAAATTGAATCTTCGCGGCAATGTTGTCCGGAATCACGCGGCCGTGCTTTATCTGGGGATCGCGTGCATCTTTAGTGATTCCAAATCCACAAATTCCAACGCCGAGATGTGACACGCCTCTAAAACCACTGCCGGTGCGCAACCAGCCACAAACGCTTCGTGCCATCGCCGCACACACAAGCACCAACAATCTCCCTCAACCAGCCCCGGAAAAGCATATTCAGGTCGAGGTGTGGTCAGATCATTTCCCTTGAGCTGGGAGAACTCCAAAAATTCATCTGTGACCTTAATGCACACGGTATGCAGCCCGTGGTCATCAGGCCCGGTGCGACAATAGCCGTCCCGATAAAATCCCGTCAGTGGGTTTTGGCAGCAGGCTTGTAATTCTCCGCCCAGCACATTGGTTGGCATCGTGAAAGTGTGCAGCAAAGCTCCGGGCGGTCAAGTTCAGCTACAGATGTGGTGTTTTACTTGTTTCACAAACGAAAGGAGACGATCGGCCTTCCAGTGCAGGTCATTGAGATCCGGCCGGGTACAGAAGAAAATACGCAACGGGTTGCACTAATTTCCACCTACACCGGATTTGTCTTCGGGTGGGGAAAATTGTTAATGTCGAATTCATGAAAATCCCACTCGTCAGGATCATCCCGCGCATTGGGTCACGTATTGCGGGCGGTCTGGCCGGCATGCTTATCCCCGCGATTGGACTGTGTCAGGAGCCGGTGGATTATGCGAATCCGATGATTGGGACATCCCCGAGCGGCCACACATATCCGGGCGCGACGGTGCCTTTTGGCATGGTGCAACTGTCGCCGGACACCAGGTTCAAGGGCTGGGACGGATGCTCGGGTTATGACTACGACGACGACGGGCTTTTTGGTTTTTCATTCAATCATCTCACTGGCACGGGCGCGATTGATCTGGGAAATTTCCGGTTCATGCCGATCGTTGGTGAACTTAAATTGGATCCGGGCAGGCGATATGGAGAAGGTTACTGCGCCCGTTTTTCTCACGATCAAGAGAAGGCATTTCCGGGTTATTATCAGGTGTTACTGCCCGATTCAAAGGTGAAGGTCGAACTCACGGCCACGATGCGTGTCGGTGTGCAGAGGCACACTTTTTTGGAGAAGACAAACGCCCATGTGCTGCTGGATTTATGGCAGGGGGTCGGCAACCAGGCGGATCAGGCCGTCATCACCATCGAGAACGACCATACGATCAGCGGTTATCGCCGGGAAGACCGGCACACGTTTGGCGGTTCAAAAACCTACTACTTTGTCGCCGAATTTTCGCGGCCGTTCGACCAGGCCGGAATCAATGTGGATGGCAATGAAATCGACGCCACCAATGCGACCGGACACAAAATCATCGCCCATTTTGATTATGCGACCAAGGCGGGTGAAAAATTGGTGATAAAACTGGCGCTATCAAATGCCGGCATCAAGGGTGCCCGAAAAAACCTGGAAGCGGAATTGCCCGGTTGGGATTTTGACGCCGTGGTGAAACAGGCGCGGGACCAATGGAACCGCGCGTTCAACAAGGTGCAGATAACATCCGAGGATAAAAACCTGCTACAGACATTTTACACGGCATTGTATCATACCGAGATCGCCCCGACCGTATTCAGCGATGTTGACGGACGTTTTTGCGGGCCGGACGGGAATGTGCATCAGGGCGGAGGATTCGATTATTACACGTCCCTGTCGGTCTGGGACACCTTTCGCGCGGAACAGTCCTTGTTAACCCTGACCGAGCCGCGGAGAGTGAACGACATCATCCGGACGATGCTGGCGCAGTATAAAATTCTCGGCGAACATTCGCCGGCGGTCAATCTGGCCGGGTTGCACGAAGCATGTTGTTCCCGTTATGGTGAAACAAAAATCGGGAACGATTCTTATAATTTCGTCCACGGCCGGTCTTCAGGGATTTGGCGGAGAAGCCGTGTACTGCATGACCAAGTTTGCCCAGGTCGGATTTGCGCAGGCAATGGAGCGGGAATTGCGAAATGACGGTATCAAAGTTAGTGCCATTTGTCCCGGCGGTGTCAAAACCGAATTTGCTTTGGGCAAAGGCCGCACCGAAGAATCAGTCAGGCAATCAGACATGCTGGATGCCGGGGATGTCGCGGCGGTTGTTCTGATGGTCTGCACGCAATCGCCGAAATCTCGCATCATCGAAGTCCAGATACCTTCCGCGGCAGACGGTTTATAATCCTGCACGAATATTCTAGCAGCCGTCACGGTTGGGCAGGGTGGGTGACGGAGCGTTTGCGCCGAAAACTTCATCCAAATTGGCGCAGGCGCGGGTCACGTTTTGGTTACGCGGTACGGTGACAGGTTCTACAAACAGGGAAACTCCTCCGCTTTCGGTCGGAAAACGTCTTCCCCATATCACGTCTCAAAACTGTCCGTACGTGTCCGTTAGCTGGAGGTTGTCAGGTGCCGGGACGACTAGGATTTGCGTCGGTTATTTAACTCTTCAAATTTATGATCAACAAAAAAACTGGATTAACCGTCCTGCTTGCCAGTCTCGCCGCCGGCGAATTGATGGCTGGGACGCTTGGCAATTATGCGAGCGGCGATGTGCTGCTCTGTTTCCGGAATGGCAGCAGTGATTTGGTGGTGGATGTCGGCCAGCTTTCAACGCTGACCAACCTCACGGCCAACGCCCGCTACACCATCAGTACCTATACCGCTGCGCAGCTGACCACGGCTGGCACGCTGGGAAACAGCCCGGTCGGGCTCAATGGCACCAGCTGGTCGGCCTTCAGCTGGACGCCGGACAGCACCCTGTTTGTGACCCGCCCGCGCGCCATCGTCGGCACGCAAACGCTGCCTTGGTATGACAAGTCCTTTGGCAGCCAGGGTGGCGTGACTAATCGCATGGGAACCATTCCGCCGGGAGCCACCAATAATTTCGCCTATGATGCGAATAATACTTCCACTGCGATCCTCGAGCCGGACAGCATTAGCACTTATTTTATCGGCACCAGCTATCACACTGCCGAGGCCGGCGGTTATGGCGGCAACTTCGGCGGCACATTCCAGGGCAATCCGGAAAACACCACGCCCGGCGGGTTCTCGACCGGCGGTACGGTGCAACGTTCGGATTTTTACCAGATGACCCCCGGGGGAAGCGGGTTCGTCAATGGCCGATACCTTGGCTATTTTGAATTGAACACCAACGGGGTGATGACCTATGTCGCCTTTCCGAGTTCGCCGGCGATCTTCCAGTCCATCAGCCGTGCCGGCAACCAGACGACCATCTATTATACGACCGGTACTAACGGCACCTACACCCTCCGCAACAATACCAGCCTGACCTCCGGCACGCCGCTGCTCGGCTGGCCTTCCGTCTCCACACTGACCAGTGGCGACACAGCCACGCACTCCATCACGTTCACCGACAACAACAGCCCGAGCTTTTACACCATCACCGCCCAGTAAAATTCAAAATAAAATTTAAACTTTTAAAACAATCCACAATTAAACCAGAACAAAAAATATGAAAAAAACGCTCCTCCTCCTCGCTGCGCTGGGCCTCGCCAGTGCTGCGAAGCTCACCGCCGGCACGGTTGATGTTTACATCACCGGTTCGACGGCGTTCCGGGCCAATGTGTACACGGCCTGCACCAAGCTGTTCGCCAGCGCGCCCAGCATATACTACGGCAACGCCGCCCACGGCGGTGCCGGCACCTTGAATTCCAAGGATACCAGCTGGTGCATGACCGGCACGCCCATTACCCAGTTGACCAATGTTTATACGCCCGGTAGTCCCAGCGGCACGACCCTGAACATTCACGGTCTGTTCACCGGTTCCATCCAGGGTTTGAAGGCCGTGGAAACGTCCCAGAAGCTCGTTTGGGCGCTGCCGCAGGGTACCATCAATAACAATACCACGACCACCTACACCACCAACTCGGCCACGCTCGCTTTCTCCGATAGCGACAACGCGGCTTGTCCCTACATCGTGAGCGGCAATTATGAGCAGGAAAGCGTTGCGGTTCAGCCCTTCGTCATCGCGAAGGCCAACACCGCCAACGGCGTGACCAATATCAGCAACGTCTCCTGGGAACAGATGTACTACGGCATCCCGAATGGCCGCGTCCCGCTCTCGGCCTGGACCTCCCACGACAGCGATTCCAACAACTGGGTGTATCTCGCCGAACGTACGCTCGACTCCGGCACCCGCCGCACCTTGACCTCCGGTGACTTTTACCAGTACAGCGACACGGTCGGCATCTATATCTACGATGCGACCAACGGCAATGGTTGGTATAGCCCCACACAACTCGCGCCCGCCGGTCTCACGGTTGGCACCGGCCTGACCTACGGCGACGGCACCAACGGTGTCATTGCTACCGGCGGCTACGGCTTTGATGGTAACGTCAACCTGCAATGGGGCTACGGCTATGTTGCCGGTGGTGACATCAAAGACACCCTTAACAAGACCGGCCTCGACAATCAGTCCCTAGGTTGCCTCTCCATGTCCGACTCCCAGGGAGTCGGCACCAGCAACTGGGCGACCGTGGTTTCCTTCGACGGCCTCTGGCCCACGGTGGCGGGCGCAGGCATCCATGGCAACACCGGCACCAATGATTACTCTCCCATCACCAGCGGCTACTACCCGCTCTGGGGCTATGAAGTGGTTGTTCATCCCATTGATCCCGGCGCGGTTCCCCCCAAGGACCAGAACATCACCCTGGCACAGTTGGGTGACTGGCTGACGCCCGGCACGTTTGAGGGCGTTTTCAATGCCCAGACCATCAACAATGGCGGCTCGCCCATCACCGGCAGCATTGAAAACGAGATCCAGTTGAGCAAGACCGGCTCGCCGGGTGCCACTGCCATCCGCTTGAGCGACATGAAATCCAACCGCACGAGTGTCGGCGGCGAAATCTTCCCGTTCTAAACTTTGCGCCTTGCAGGAACCGGCGTGGCCAGTGTCCACGCCGGTTCTTTTTTGTCCCGGCAGCAACTGCACTTTTCAGACATCCGGACAAGTCCCCCTCTTGGTTGTTTCGCAATCGTGACATATCCGAAACGCCGCCGCCGCAAAGTAACTTCATCCTAGCCGCTCGTCGCCCGTGGAACGCCACCTAATCATTCAGGAACTTGCGCTTCGTCCCAGCGGAGAATGGCAGCCCGACGCGCATGCCTGGACAGTTGTGCGCGTGGCCGAAGGCGCGGGTTATTCACTGCAAGGCTCTGTGGCGCGCGAACTGAATGCCGGCGACATGGTTGTCACCGGCCCCGCGACGCAACTGACCATCCGCGCGAGCCAGTTGGGAAATTTGAAATTGGAATTTTACGTGGTCCTCCCGCAGTTTCTCAACGGCCTGGTCACGCTTGCGGAATGGCGACAGCTTGAAGAGGCCTCGAAACAGCCGTATCCCAAGCTTGCCCATTTCGCGGCCGCCGAGCCGCCCGCGCAGAAATTTACGCGCCTCGCCGCGCAAAAGCAGCGCGACTGCCTTTCCTCCCGCTCCACGATGTTGCAGTTGTGGGCGACTTCCATCAGCCATCTGCTGCCGCCCATCAACACCACCACCGGCCAGTTGGTGCAGTTGCGCGACCGGTTCTGCGAACTCATCGGCAAGATGTCCGAGGCCGAGCTGGCCACGCGCTCGTTGTCGGAGCTGGCGGAAAAACTGCACTGCAGCGAACGGCACTTCAGCCGGCTCTTCCGGAAGGAGTTCAAGGTCTCCTTGCGC
>DATHOG010000069.1:0-10014 GCA_035485115.1 Candidatus Sulfotelmatobacter sp.
CGTGACATCAATCGCGACGACGATTCGTTTTTACGTTACGCGGATAAAAACATGATTTCGCTTGTAATGTTGTTCGTTCAACAGCGTGACGCAGCCGGTGAAGAACGCATGGCGAAACTGACGCAGGAAGTGGTCGCGGCCGCATTGCGACACGAAGGCAGGTATTATCTGCCATATCGTTTGCACGCGACGCCGGAGCAATTCAATGCCGCTTATCCTCAGGCGAAAAAGTTTTTTGATTTGAAACGCAAATACGATCCGGACGAATTGTTTCAGAACGAATTTTATCTGAAATACGGAAAATAAATTTCTGATGCAGCTCCACTTCAAACAACTTGGCCGCGGTGAACCGCTGGTATTACTGCACGGGTTGTTCGGCCAGTCGGACAACTGGTTTGGTGTCGCCCCGAAGCTGGCGGAAAAATTTCAGGTCTTCATGCCCGATTTGAGGAACCACGGGCATTCTCCGCATCATCCGGAAATGGATTACCCTTTGATGGCGGCGGACGTGGAAGAGTTTTTCGCCGGGCAAAAAATTGAAAGTGCCCACGTCATTGGCCACTCGATGGGCGGCAAGGTGGCGATGCAGTTCGCGCTAGATTTTCCGGCGCTCGTAAAAAAGCTCGTGGTGGTGGACATGGCTCCGCGCGCCTACAAGCGGGTGCACGGGCCGATCTTTGCCGCGCTGCTGGCGCTGCCATTGGATTCGTTCCAGACCCGGCAGCAGATCGAGGAAGTGCTCGCGCCGGAAATCCCGTCATTGAATCTGCGGCGGTTTCTGCTGAAGAACCTCGGCCGTGACGACCACGGTAAATTTTTCTGGAGGATGAATGTGCGCGGCGTGTCGGAAAATTATTCCCGCCTGGGCGAGGTGGTAACGGCAAAAAATCCTTTCAACCATCCAACCTTGTTCATTCGGGGTGGCGTATCTGACTACGTGGGAGCGGGCGACGAAGCGCGTATTCTGGAATTATTTCCATCCGCTAACATCAAGACCATCGCTGCCGCGAGCCACTGGGTGCATGCCGACGCGCCGGAGGAATTTGTGCGGCTGGTCCTGGAGTTCTTGTGATAAACTTCAATTGATGGAAGCATCGCCGCAACCCGCGCCGCCGGAAATCCATGACCCGTGGATTGATAAATTTCTGGCGCATCTGGCGACGGATCGCGGGGCGTCGGAGTTCACGCAACGAAACTACCGGCAGGCCTTGATCGAATTTGCGCGCTGGCATCGGGACGAGCGCAAGTCGGTGGTCGTCTGGGACAAGTTGTTGCGGGATGACTTTCGTTCGTATCTGCGCTTTCTGGGCCGGAATAATTTGAGCCGCTCCGCGACGGCGCTGCGGTTTTCGGCGTTGCGAACATTCTACAAATTTCTCATGCGGCGCGGTGTCGTGGAAAGTTTGCCGATCAAAAATCTTTCGCTGCCGAAAATGCCGAAGCGTCTGCCGAAATTTCTGACGGTACAACAGATGGGGGAATTGCTGGCCGCTCCGGCAAAGTTATTACAATCGCAACAGGAGAAGAAGGGACCGGGCCGTCCGATATCAGCGGAGGTCTGCCTGCGCGACGTGGCGGTGCTGGAGACGATTTATTCGTGTGGCCTGCGCGTCAGCGAACTTTGCGGTCTGCGCGTGGAGGACATCAATTTTAGCGAGCAAATCATCCGCGTGCGCGGCAAGGGCAAGAAGGAACGGCTCGTGCCCATCGGCGAGCCGGCCTTGCGCGCGATACAAATGTATTGGGGTTTGTTGCTCGAACCGCCGAACGCCGCCCAGCCGGTCTTTTGCACGGACACCCGCAAACGCGCCCCGTTGAGCCGGCTCCAGCTTGCGCGGCGGTTGAAGAATTACCTGGTCGTGGCCGGGCTCGATCCGACGTTGACGCCGCATAAGTTGCGGCACAGTTACGCTACGCATCTGCTGGATGCCGGCGCGGATTTGCGCAGCGTGCAGGAACTGCTGGGTCATGCACATCTCATCACCACGCAGGTCTATACGCACGTGACCACCGAGCGGTTGAAGAAGGCCTACGACGCGGCTCATCCGAGGGCGTGATTGATTGAAGTGTGAAGCGGCAGATGGTTTGAGGGGGCAGTCAGTTATTGCGAAAATGATGACAATTTATGCAAAGCAATTTCCACAATCTTCGTGCAAATTCAGGTCAAGGGTATTTTTCGCTACGAGAGATTTCCCTGAACAAAAGTGGCATTGCAGTTTTCATTTCGACCGAAACTTGCGGATGCGCTGAAAAATTATTCAGCGCATACTTTTTTTGCCGACCTGGCGGCGGGTATCACGGTGGGCATCGTGGCCTTGCCGCTCGCGATGGCGCTGGCAATCGCATCGGGATTGAAACCGGAGATCGGGATTTTCACCGCCATCATCGGTGGCCTGCTGGTTTCGTTGCTCGGCGGCTCGCGGGTGCAGATCGGCGGGCCGGCGGGCGCGTTCGTCCCGTTGCTGGCACCAATTGTGATGGTGCACGGGCCGGAAGCGTTGGTGGTATGCGCGCTGATGGCCGGGGTCATCCTGTTTGTGCTGGGCGCCTGCAAGCTGGGGACGATGATCAAATATATTCCGTACCCTGTGGTCACGGGTTTTACCAGCGGGATTGCCATCATCATCTTGAGCACGCAGATCCGGGATTTTTTTGGGCTGCAGGAAAAACTGCCGTCGGACTCCATCGGCAAACTGCGCACGCTGGTGGAAAATTTCCATCCGAACTGGCCGACGGTTCTGCTGGCGGTGGTTTGCACCCTGGCGATCTGGTTTTGGCCTAAAAAGCTTGGCCACAGGGTCCCCGGTTCGATTGTGGTGATTTTGATCGCGTCGTTCGTTGTGAAATTTTTCCGGTGGGACGAGCAATTCGGGATTCAAACTTTGTTTTCGCAGTTTGGCGAGATGCCGCGTGGTTTGCCGGCACCGCATTGGCCGGACCTGCCGTTTGAGGCGTGGCGCGCGCTGCTGCCGGCGGCAATGACGGTGGCGGTCCTCGGCGCGATCGAATCCCTGCTGTGCGCGGTCGTGGCGGACGGCATGATCGATGACCGGCACGACTCGAACCAGGAATTGATGGGGCAGGGGATCGCAAACGTCGTGGTGGGAATTTTTGGAGGGATGCCGACGACGGGGGTGATCGCACGCACGGCGACGAATGTACGCAGCGGCGGGCGGACGCCGGTGGCGGGCATAATTCACTCGCTGACGCTGCTCGTCATCCTGCTGGTCGCGGCGCCCCTGGCTAAAAATATCCCGATGGCGGCATTGAGCGCGGTGCTGGTGGTGGTCGCCCTGCGGATGGGCGAATGGCACCAGTTCAAGCGCATGGCCAAATGGCCGCGTAGCGATGCGATGGTTTTTTTGTGCGCGTTCAGCCTGACGGTGATGGTGGACCTGCCGGTGGCGGTCGGGACGTCGCTGATCCTGGCGTCGGCGCTATTGGTGAAAAGGCTGGCGGAAACGGCATACGTCGAGGCCGATCCGGAGGTGACGCAGGGAGATTCGGCCAGCCAACAGACGGCGGGCAGGGTAATTCCGCAGGGGGTACTGGTGTTCCGGATTTTTGGCGCGTTCTTTTTTGGGGCGGCGGACAAGCTGGAATCGTCGCTGCGGCGGGCGGGCGAACTGCCGGAAGTCCTGATTTTGCGGATGCGCGATGTTCTGGCGCTGGACGCGACCGGAATTGATGCTTTAGAGGATTTGCTGGAAAAGTTGCGCCTCAAAAAGAAGGAGCTTATTATATGCGGGCCGCATTCGCAGCCGCTGTTTGCGCTGACGCGGGCGGGATTCATGGAACGTATTGGGGCTAAGAACGTTTGCGGGGATATGGAAAGCTCATTGGCGCGGGCGGGGCAGATACTTGAGCAAAAGAAAAATAAAAAAGCTGTTGACACGAAATTCATAGTTGCCTAATTTGTAAGGGTCAGAGCCGCAAAACTCAACATTGCCACCCTCTTAAATTTCGAAAGAAATAAAGAGGATGGTTTTTTTGTCGTCTTGCGAATCGGGTTTTGAACAATAGATTTTTGGATGCCCATGTAGCTCAGTTGGTAGAGCACGTCCTTGGTAAGGACGAGGTCATCAGTTCAATCCTGATCATGGGCTCCATTAACAAAAACGAAGTAACGAGAACAACACAACTAACATGGCCAAAGAGCAATTTCAGAGAACCAAACCGCATGTCAACGTTGGCACTATTGGTCACGTTGACCACGGCAAATCCACGCTGACCGCCGCCATCGTTGCGGTGCAGAACCGCAAAGGTCTCGCGCCGGCGATTGACTATGCGACAATCACCAAGGGCGGCACGGTTCGTGACGAGACGAAGACCGTGACCATCGCGGTGTCGCACGTCGAATACGAATCTCCCAAACGCCATTACGCGCACGTTGACTGCCCCGGCCACGCTGACTATGTGAAGAACATGATCACGGGTGCCGCGCAGATGGACGGTGCGATCCTCGTGGTGAGCGCCGCCGACGGCCCGATGCCCCAGACGCGCGAACACATCCTGCTCGCCCGCCAGGTCGGTGTGCCGAGCATGATTGTCTGCTTGAACAAGGTCGACCTCGCTGACCCGGACTTGCTTGAACTCATCGAAATGGAAATCCGTGAGTTGCTCACGAAGTATGGTTTCCCCGGCGAAAAGACGCCCATCGTGCGCGCTTCCGCCACGGCCGCGCTGGCCGGCAAGCCCGAAGGTGAAAAAGCCATCGCTGATTTGCTTGACGCTCTGGACAGCTTCATTCCTGACCCGGTTCGCGAAATCGACAAGCCGTTTCTCATGTGCGTCGAAGACGTGTTCACGATCGAAGGTCGCGGTACCGTCGTCACCGGCCGTGTTGAACGCGGTATTCTCAAGAAGATGGAAGAAGTCGAAATCGTCGGCTTGAAAGACACGCGTAAAACCGTGGCGACCGACATCGAAATGTTCCGCAAGCTGCTTGATTCGGCGAGCGCCGGCGATAACGTCGGTGTGCTGCTCCGTGGCACGACGAAGGAAGAAGTGGAACGTGGCATGGTTTTGGCCAAGCCCGGCTCCATCAAGCCGCACACCAAGTTCAAGGCGGAAGTTTACGTCTTGACCAAAGATGAGGGTGGCCGTCATACGCCGTTCTTCACCAATTACCGTCCGCAATTTTATTTCCGCACCTCGGACGTCACGGGCACGCTCACGCTGCCTGAGGGCATCGAAATGGTGATGCCGGGCGACAATGTCTCGGTTTCAGTGGAATTGCAAAAGTCGGTGGCGATGGAGAAGGGCCTCAAGTTCGCGATTCGCGAAGGCGGCCGTACCATCGGTTCCGGCATTGTGACGGAAGTGCTCGTTTAATAACGAGCCGGTTTCGGGAGCGCGAGGTTTTTTGAACCCTCGTGCTCCCTTTTTGTCCGATGATAACGGCGTGGTTTTGATGGTTACGGCAGTAGCTCAATTGGTAGAGTAGTGGTCTCCAAAACCATTGGTTGCAGGTTCAAGTCCTGCCTGCCGTGCCAGTCTGTCAGAGTGGAGAGGTGGCAGAGTGGTCTATCGCGGCGGTCTTGAAAACCGCTTTGGTGTAACAGCCAACGGGGGTTCGAATCCCTCCCTCTCCGCCAGCCTTCGCTGGCCGAAAGTGAAGTTGAGGGTTGCCGAATCGAAGTGTAGTGCGGGCGGGCGGAATGCCGGTGCGCTGTGAGCTACGGCTCGGCAAGCCAGCACGCAGATAGAATAATTTTGTGAATAACTGGATTCAAATCGCGGTTGTGGCGGCGGTGGTCGGTGTGGCCTTTTTCCTTATGTGGAAACAGGGCCAGATCGCCCGCCTTGCCGTTTATGTGCAGGAAACGCGGGAGGAACTGAAAAAATGTTCCTGGCCGACGTGGATTGAACTGCGCGGTTCGACCGTGCTCATCATCCTCACCGTGGCGTTGTTGAGCGTATTCGTCATCGCCGTGGATTTCGGTTTGATCAAGATTTCCACCGCGCCCATGCTGGAGATCCTGCTGGTAGCGGTCGTTGCGGTGGTCATCGCGGTAAAGTCCAAAGCCCAATAATTTTTCATGCGCACCCAGTGGTTCATCATCCAGACGCTTTCCGGCCAGGAACACAAGGTCAAGGAAAGCATTGAAAAGCGCGTCAAAACCGACGAGATGCAGGACTTCGTCAAGGAGGTCATGGTGCCGATGGAAAAGGTCGTTGAAGTGCGCAACAACAAAAAGACCGTTTCCAATCGGAAGCTCTGGCCCGGCTACGTTTTTGTGGACATGGTTTTGCTTGATGAAGAACACCGGGTGATTGAGAAGCCCTGGTATTTCATTCGCGAGACGCAGGGTGTCATTGGTTTTTTGAGCGATCCGCCGCAGCCGACGCCGACGGAGGAAGTGGACGCCATCAAGGCGCAGATCTCTGCGTCGGAAGAAACTGAGAAACCGAAGGTGAATTTCGCCGTCAGCGAGACGGTGAAGATCAACAACGGCCCGTTCCTGAATTTCAGCGGTGTCATCGAGGAGATCGATCCGGAACGCGGCAAGTTGAAGGTCACGGTCAATATTTTTGGAAGAAATACGCCGGTGGAACTGGAATACTGGCAAGTCGAGAAAGCGTGATTTAAAATTTTATGGCAAAGAAAATTACAGGACAGATCAAATTGCAGATTCCTGCCGGCCAGGCCAATCCCGCGCCGCCGGTCGGCCCCGCGCTCGGTCAGCACGGTGTCAACATCATGGGTTTCTGCAAAGAATTTAACGCGGTGACCAAGGGCGACGCCGGCCTGGTGATTCCCGTGGTCATCACGGTATACCAGGACAAGTCGTTTACCTTTATCACCAAGTCGCCGCCGGCGTCCATCCTGCTCAAGAAAGCCGCCGGAATTACCGCCGGTTCCAAGACGCCGAACAAGGACAAGGTCGGCAAGGTCACGCGCAAACAGGTCATGGACATCGTGAAGACGAAAGCCAAGGACCTGAACTCGGCCAGCGATGAGGCGGCGTTCCGCGTCATCTCCGGCACGGCGCGCAGCATGGGAATTGAAGTTGTCGGTTGATAGAAAAACATAAACCGCGGGAGAGCCGAAAGCTCGTTTGCACCGCACAAAATAAAATGCCCAGTAAGCGATTCAAAAAAGCACTCGAAGCCGTGGATGCGAGCAAATCGTATCCGCTCAAGGAAGCCGTAGGCGTTCTGGCCAAGTTCCCCAAGGCGAAATTTAACGAGACGATCGATCTCGCTTTCCGCCTCGGTGTCGACCCGAAACAATCTGACCAGATGGTGCGCGGCACCGTCCCGCTCCCGCATGGCAGCGGTAAAGTCGTCCGCGTGCTCGTGTTCGCCAAGGGTGCGGCGGCGGAAGCCGCCCGGGCTGCCGGTGCGGAAAACATCGGTTTCGAGGATATGATCGCGAAGTGCAATTCCGGCTGGTCCGATTTTGATGTCGCGATCGCGACACCCGAGGCGATGGTGGAAGTCCGCAAGTTGGGCAAGGTTCTCGGACCGCGCGGCCTGATGCCGAATCCGAAAACCGGCACGGTTACCGAAGATACCGCGAAAGCGGTGAAGGAAGTGAAGGCCGGTCGTGTGGAATTCAAGACCGACAAGGCGGGCAACGTCCACGTCATCGTAGGCAAGGCCTCGTTCAAGCCGGAACAGCTGGAGGAAAATGCGCGCGCGGTCATCGAAGCCGTGGCCAAGGCCAGGCCGCAAAGCGTGAAAGGCATTTACATGCAGAGCTGCACGTTGTCCGCGACGATGAGTCCGGCGGTTCGTGTCGACGTCCGTGAATACACCAACAACTAAACTTTTACTACCATGCGTGCTGAAAAGAAACTTTTGACGGGTGAATATGTCGGCCGGTTGAACGCGTCGCCGTTCTTCATCGTGGCCGGCTACCAGGGCCTGAAGGTTGAACACATGACGGAACTGCGCAAGCGCCTGCGGGCTGCCGGCGCGGAGGTTCATGTCGTGAAGAACACCGTGTTCCGTGTCGCCGCCAAGGAAGCGGGCATCGCTGATTTGAACGGCTCGCTCGCCGGCCAGATCGCGGTCGTGACGGGGCAGAAGGACATCTCCTCCGCGGCCAAGGTCGTGAAGAGCTTTGCCGCCGAGTTCGACAAGCTGAAGCTCAAGTTTGGTTACATGGGCAGCCAGCGGCTCGAACAGGATTCCATCATCGCGCTCGCCGATTTGCCGAGCCTCGATGTGCTGCGGGCGAAGCTGCTCGGCCTGTTCAACGCGCCGGCGACCAAGCTCGTCACGCTCATCAACACGCCGGCATCGCAGCTGGCGCAAGTGATCAAGGCGAAGTCCGAGAAGGCAGCCTGAAAAATTTTCGGTTTGAGGTTGGAAATCTCATTCCGGGAAAAACAAACAACAACAAACAAAAACGTAAATCGTCGGTTCGCAGGCTGCGGACTGAAAACTGCCAAGCCCGGCAGACGACGAGACGAAAAGAAAGCAAAAGCAAAGTTATGGCAGACATCGCAAATATCGTTGAGGAATTAAGCAAGTTGACGGTCATCGAAGCCGCCGACCTGGTGAAACAATTGGAAACCAAGTGGGGCGTTTCCGCCGCCGCGCCCGTCGCGGCCGCCGCCGCTCCTGCTGCTGGTGGTGCCGCTGCGCCCGCCGCTGCCGCAAAAGACACTTTTGACGTGATTCTCGCTTCTGTCCCCGCGGACAAGAAGATCGCCGTCATCAAGGTCGTGCGCGAAGTGAAGGCCGGTTTGGGCCTCGCCGAAGCGAAAGCCCTTGTCGAAGGCGCTCCGAAGCCGTTGCTCGAAGGCGCAAACAAGGCCGACTCCGACGCCGCCAAGAAGAAGCTCGAAGAAGCTGGCGCGAAAGTCGAAGTCAAGTAAGTTGTCAGATTGGGGCGACGGCGTCGTGCCGTCGCCCTTTTCCCGCTGGACGGGAAAATTTAATTTTGTTGAAGTCGGAAACTCAAACATCGGTTGTGGGTATGGCAAGTTTGCCGTTGAACGCGGCGGGCTTGCCTTGTGTCGTTAATTAAAAAAATCGTTCTCATCGTCATCGCCATCCCATGAACCGGGGATGGGGATGAAAAGTGATGAGACGAAATGAGAAAGTTAAAAAAATGCCATCGCGAGCCACTGAACGTATCAATTTCGGCAAGATCAAGGAGATTATCGTACCGCCGAACATGATCGAACTGCAGACGAATTCCTATGTGGAATTTTTGCAGGCCAATGAAACGCCCAAAAAGCGCAACAAGAATGCGGGGCTGGAGGCGGTTTTCCGCGAAGTGTTTCCCATTGAGAGCTACGACGGCAAGGTCGTGCTCGATTACGATTCCTACGAGATCGTCGAGCCGAAGATTGACTGGCTCGAATGTCTCCGTGAAGGCCTGACCTATGGCGCGCCTTTGTATGTGACTTTTATTTTGAAGGAGGAAACGAAGGGCGGCAAGGAAGAGAAGGTTTTCATGGGCGAACTGCCGCTCATGACGCCGCAAGGCACGTTTGTCATCAACGGCGCGGAACGCGTCGTCGTCTCCCAGTTGCACCGCTCGCCGGGCATCGCGTTTGAGGCCACGCAGCATCCGAATGGAAAATTGCTGCACAGCTTCCGCGTCATCCCCGACCGCGGCTCCTGGTATGAGGCGCAGTTCGATACAAGCGACCTGCTGTATGTTTATCTCGACCGCAAAAAACGCCGCCGCAAATTTTTGACGACAACGTTCTTTCGCGCGCTCGCCTTTTTGGACCCTGATCCGAAGGACAAAACCAGCTCGAAGAAGGATAATCCGCGGCTCCAGGTCGGCACGGATGAAGAAATCTTGAAGTTGTTCTACGCCGTCGAGGAACTCTCGGTGAAAGAAGCGGAGAAGCTTGATGATTTGCAGAACCGCGTGCTGGTGCAGGACGCCGTAGATGCGGAGAAAGGCCTCGTCGTCGCGCGCGCTTTCGAACCGCTATCCAAGGCGGTCGTCAAGCAGATCGCCGAACTGGGCATCAACAAGATCAAGGTCGTTGATACCTCCATCGACGACGGCAACATCATCAAATGCCTCAAGAAAGATCC
>DATHOG010000070.1:0-19282 GCA_035485115.1 Candidatus Sulfotelmatobacter sp.
CGCAGAATTTCTGACATTGATCGAGCCAGCTCGGCGGCAAGTCACGCATCACGCCGCCGATGCGCGTGTAACTGGTAGTGAACCGTGCGCCGCTCAACGACTCGGCCAGATTGTAAATTTTTTCACGTTCGGTGAACGTCAGCAGAAAAACCGTGACCGCGCCCATGTCCATCGCGAACGCACCGAGGCCGAGCAGATGCGCCGAGATGCGCGCGAGTTCCGCGCACATGACGCGGATGTATTGGCAGCGCGGCGGCAATTTGTCGTGGATGCCGATGGCTTTTTCCACCGCGAGCGCGTAGGCGACGTTGTTCGCCAGCGGCGCGAGATAATCCAGCCGGTCCGTGTAAGGGATGAACTGCGTGTAGGTCATGTTCTCGGCGATTTTTTCGTCGCCGCGATGCAGATAACCCACGTCCGGATCGGCCTTGGTGATGACTTCGCCGTCCAGCTCCAGCACGATGCGCAAGACGCCGTGCGTGGCCGGATGCGACGGCCCCATATTCAGCACCATCTTCTCGCCGTGCATGTCCGAAGCATCCTCCGCCGCCTGCGCAGCGCGCGCAGCCGAATCGCGAATCTTGATGTCTTGAACTTGAGCCATGAAAATTAATTAGACGCGCCGCTTGTCACTGATAGCGGGTTCAGCACCTTCCGGCACGCGCACGCGCGGTTCGCGCACCCCCGAATCGTCAATAGTCGGCAAAGTCACAAAAGGCCCGCCTTCCATCGGCGTGACCTTGGTGAACGCGATGCCCGGCAAATCCGTCGGCTTGCCCGCCAGCGGAAAGTCCTTGCGCAAAGGATGATACGGATAACCTTCCCACATCAAAATTCGGCGCAAATCAGGATGCCCGCTGAAGCGGATACCCATCAAATCATAAACTTCGCGCTCATGCCAGTTGGCCGTGCGCCAAACGCCAAAAACGCTCGGAAGTTCGGATTTTTCCTCAGAAACGTCAGTTTTAATCCGAATTTCGACTCCATTAACGATAGCGCGAGCGTGATAGACCACCGTCCAACGCGGATCGTTGCCGTAATTGTCCAAACTGCAAATATCCACCAAGTAGTCCAAGCCGATGTTTTTGGCGTATTGGCAGACGTCAAAAATTTTCTCCGGGTCGGCCAGCTTGATTTCAACTTCACCACGAAACTCCATCGGTTCGGAGATCAGATCACCGAACTTAGCCTTGATTTTATTGGCGAATTCGAGAGCAGTCACTTCAGGAAAGTTTAAGGGCTTTGGCGATGACTGTGTCTCTCAGGATCGGTTCTTTGCCGATTTTCTCCTGGATTTTCATCAGCGCATCAAGCACCGCCTCGGGACGCGGCGGGCAGCCGGAAATGTAGATATCCACCGGCACAACATTGTCCACGCCCTGCAGCGTCGCATAACTGCGATACATGCCACCGGTGGAAGCGCACGCGCCCATGGCGATCACCCATTTGGGTTCCGGCATCTGGTCGTAAATCCGCTTGAGAAAACCGGCTGCCTTGTACGTCACCGTGCCGGCGACAATCATGCAATCCGCCTGGCGCGGTGAAAAACGCATCACTTCCGAGCCAAATCGCGAAATATCGAAGCGGCTCGCACCGACGGCCATCAATTCGATCGCGCAACACGCGAGGCCCATCGGCATCGGCCAGACGGAATTTTTGCGGAACCATGCCAGCGCCGCGTCCACCGTCGTGAGGACGGCGTCGCCTTCAATTTTTGAGTTGTAACCGTATTCGGTTGTCGACTGCATGGTAAATAAATTTTCCGTTTAAAAACGCTCGGTTAGCCTAGCCGCCGAGAAAAATGGCCGCAAGTTTAAATTGTGATTTTTTTCACAAGCGATGGTAAATCGGCGGCCCGCGTCTCCGTATTTAAACACATCCGCGGCAATTTTTGAGCGGCCAAGTTGCGCTTGTGGCTGCCGGTCACTTGCGGCACATTGGCCAAACGCGATTGGCGCGAACCTATGAAATCTTTCGCCGAAATGAATTTTCCCGGACGGCTCATCGCCGTCGAGGGACTTGATGGTTCGGGCAAATCCACGCAGATCTATCTTTTGAAACGCTGGCTTGAGGCCGAGGGCATCAAGGTCTATTTCAGCGAGTGGAATTCCTCCGAACTGGTCAAGTCCGCCACCAGCAAGGGCAAAAAGCGCGAACTGCTCACCCCGACCACCTTCAGTCTGATCCACGCAACGGATTTTGCCGACCGCTACGAACGCCATCTGGTTCCCCTGTTGCGCGCCGGCTACGTCGTGCTGTGCGACCGTTACATCTTCACCGCGTTCGCCCGCGACGTCACCCGCGGCTGCCCGCCGGAATGGGTACGCGGGCTTTACAGTTTTGCCGCGCGGCCCGACATGACGATGTTTTTCAAGGCGGACCTGGAAGTGTCCCTGAACCGCATCCTCGAAGGCCGGCCAAAATTAAAGTTTTTCGAGGCCGGAATGGACTTGCGCCTCTCAACGGACCCCTATGAAAGTTTCAGGATCTTCCAGGGCCGCATCCTTGAACAATATCTCGCGATGAGTAAAGAGTTCAACTTCGTGGTGATGGATGCGAACCGGGACGTCGAGTCGCAGCAGAAGATCGTTCGTAAGCTCGTGAGTGAAAAGATCGATCTGAAGAAATTCAAGCGCCGCAGCCCGCTGCCGCTGCCGCCCTCGCTGCCGGTGAAAACCGGCGACGACGCGCCGGACGAGTTTGCAGGAGACAAGGCCGCATGAAAAAAATCGATTCCCCAAATGGCCGCCGTTTTTACGGTCACGGCATCCCGAATGTGAAGCCGGAGCAGCTTGCCGGCAAGCTCATCGTCTTCGAAGGCGCCGACGGTTCGGGCCGGTCCACGCAGTTGGTGAGTCTCGTCGACTGGCTGGAAACCTGTGGTTACCCGACCGTGCAGGTCGGCTTGAAACGCTCCACGCTCGTCAGCGAGGAACTGGAAAAGGCGCAAAATGGAAACGTCCTGAGCCGCACCACGCTGGCGCTCTTTTATGCTACGGATTTTGCCGACCAGCTCGAAAACATCATCATTCCCTCGCTCAAGGCCGGGTTTATCGTGCTGGCCGACCGTTACATCTACACCTTGATGGCGCGCGACATGGTCCGCGGCATGGACGAGAAGTGGCTGAAAAACCTTTACGGCATCGCGCCCGAACCGGACGCTGTTTTTTACCTTTCCGTCGAACCGAACGAGCTCGTGCAGCGCAATCTCTCCAAGACCGCCACGCTCGACTACTGGGAAAGCGGCATGGATCTCGGTCTGTCGCGCGACCTGTTCGATAGCTTCCTGAAATATCAGCAGCACATGGGCGAGGCGTTCCGTAAACTGCAAAAAATCTACGGCTTCGACATCGTGGACGCCAATCGCCCGATGGAATCCATAACGAAGGAACTACGGAAAAAAATCGGCTCGCTGCTGGGTAAATGATTACGGCGCGTTGGTTGTAATCGAACCCGCCGGCGCGTTGGTGCTGAACGGCGGTTTTTTGACCGGTCGTTTCACCAGGTCGTCAAATTGCTTCTGTTGGTCGGACGACAACACATCACGGATTTCCAACCGTGAATCCAGCACCACTTTGTGCATCTCGTTCTGGCCGTCATTCATGATTTTTTGGATGGCATCGTGCTGCTCGGGAGATAGGTGCAATTCGTCATCCAGGCGTTGCAGGAACGGCTTGTTCAAAATATCCGGCAGATGCGCGTTCGCCGGTCGTTGCGTCGAGGTCGTCGTGGAATTTGTCGATACGGCATTTTCCACGTGTTGGGCTTTTTTTGTGGAATTATTGTGCGCCGGCTTGAACGCGTTAACCAGAAAACCGCCGGTGAAGACGCCCGCGCCGAAAATCAGCACGGTCGTAAGGGCGATGGTGGGGATGACTTTCCAGTCGTTCACGGCGTGGAATCGCCCTGGTCAACCGAAGCCAGCAGCGTGTTTTCAAAATCCTGTGAAAGGTCGTTGCCGCTGTCCGTGGTGACCGGCGTGAACAGCGATACCGCGCCGCACACCATCGCGACCGCCACGCACGACGCCGCCGCGCGCCACAGCGCGCGCGTCCAGAAAACCCAATGATTCGCGCCGCGATCGGCGATGAGCGCCGTGATGCGCTTTTCAAACGCATACGGCACGCGGTCATCCGGCTTTTGCAAGCGGGCGGCGGTGATCAATTTGTTCTGGAGTTCAGGGAGATTCATAATAACACGCTCCATTTCGTTGGACGCGCAAATTTTGCACGGGGTTACAAATACTTGTCTTTCGTTATTCGGGCCAGAATTTTCCGCATTTCGCCGCGCGCACGGAAGGCGCGGACCTTCACCAAAGGCACTGACCAGCCTGTTAATTCAGCGATTTCCTTCACCGAACGGTCCTCGATCTCCAAAAGCTG
Source organism: Candidatus Sulfotelmatobacter sp. (assembly GCA_035485115.1). GTDB lineage: Bacteria > Verrucomicrobiota > Verrucomicrobiia > Limisphaerales > UBA11358 > UBA11358. The sequence goes on from DATHOG010000070.1 coordinate 4,383, forward strand.
GATCACCATCCGCGCGTCCGGCGAAAGCTTTTCCAATACCCGGTCGATAAGCATTTTAGCCGCATCCGCGTCCTCGGGCGCGCCCCCCGGGTCGGCTACAAACCGCTCCAGCCAGTCCTCCTCCGGCTCGGAGATTTCGCTGAAGGACGATTCACGGCTGCGCTGGTGCGCGCGCAAAAAATCGTAGCAGGTGCGGACCGCCATTCGCATCAGCCAATGCTCGAACGGGGCTTCGCCGCGGAAGGTTCTCAGCTTGTCAAACGCCTTGAGCCAGACCTCCTGCGCGATGTCCTCGATCTCGCTTTCACGCCGGGCATAACGCCGCGCGGTCGCGAACACGCGCGGCGAATATTTTGCCACCAGCGGCTCGAAGCTTGCGCTGTCGCCCGCCAGCACCGCCGAAATAAGTTCCGCTTCCGAACGTTCCATGCGCGGAATAAATTTTAATAGTCCAGCGTCAAGCCCAGCGCCGTTTCAAAATCGCGCGAAAAATGGGCGATGGCTTCCGCCGCCTGGTGGGGTTGTTCGAGCAGCACCTTGATCCGTTCCTCCGCCGTATCGGGGCGCAGCCGGATCAGTTCCGCGGCCGCGGCCATGTTCGCCAGCTTGCCGTTCACATCATGCCGCATGTCGCGCAGGCGGCGGTGCAGCGCCAGGATCTGCTCCTGGGTCAGCACCACCGGACCGAGGGCTTTATAAGAGGCAGGCTTGTAACTATCGGACATGGTTAAATCATCGCGGAAGTGCGCTTGAATGCAAGCGCATGATTTGCTTACGCATAAAAATAACCCAGTTCGCGCAACGAACAATAGTCTTTCGCCCGCTCGCTGGTCGCGCGGCCGATGATGACGTGGTCCACCACCTCGATCTTCAAAAGCTGTCCCGCGCGGATCAAATCCCGCGTCACCTTGATGTCCGCCTCGCTCGGCGTGGGGTCACCGCTCGGATGATTATGCACCAGGATGATCGCCGCCGCATTCGCCGAAATCGCCGCGCGGAAAACATCGCGCGGATGGATCAAGATCGTGTCCAGCGTGCCCTCCGAGATTTCCTCCACGCGGATCAATTTCTTGCGCGTGTTCAGCAGCAACACCTGGAACATCTCGACATTCTTCAAGCGGCTGGATTCGCGCATGAAACCGACCACCGTTACCGGATTGTCCAGCACCGGCGATTCCTCGCGGCGCTCCTGCTCCATCCGCCGTGCCAGCGCGAATGCCGCCACCAGCGTCGCCGCCTTGTCCCGCCCGATGCCGGGGATTTTCCGCAGTTCATCCACCGGCGCCAAGGCCAGAGCGTTCAAAGAACCGAACTTTTGCACAAGGTTTTGCCCGACCTGAACGACGTTCGTGCCTTTCAAACCCGTCCGCAACAGGATGGCGATGAGTTCCGCGTGCGTGAGCGCGTCCGGTCCGCGCGCCACCAACCGCTCGCGCGGACGTTCGCTCACCGGCTGGTCCTTGAGTCGCAGGGATTCGCTCATGCCCAATGGTTTTAACCGCACCGCCGGAAAAACTCACGGCTTTTTTGCACCTTCATTTTGGCGGATGGTCATAAAAATATTTTATTTCCGCCTCTGTCGCCGGCTGCGGCCAGACCCAGTCGCGGGCTTTTGAATTGTTCCAATAACTTACCCTGCCGCTGCCGGTTGCCGGACTTGTCGGATCACCACCATCGTCAACGCCGTCCTCGCCCACGGAATAAAGTAAATACGTCCCATCCGGATTCGGATGATACCGCAACGGTTTGCCATCAAACGGATCGACGGGTACGGATACGATAAATTCCGGCGCGAGTTCATTGAGCGTTTGCGGCCACGCACCATGTTTCAACTGAAATCTTTTCAGCGCAATCGCCGCTATGACCACCCGTCGTGCCGCCTCGATATGGATGGTTTTGCCAACCAGGGCACCCATCCAGTTGCCGCCAAAATCATCGCTGAAATCGGGAATTTTTAAACTGCTAAAAAATGCCGCGCCAACATTGGTAAGACCGAGCGCCAAAATGTTCGTCTGCATCGTATCGTATTGCGGCTTCAAAAACTCGCTATTGGTCTCCATCGTGCGCATCGTTTCGAGCATGATCTGGTCGGCCTGCAAATAACGGACCTCCTCGGTGTAGCTCCAGGACGCGCGCCAGACCGCCTTGCCGACCTGGTATTTGACATGGTCCAAATCCACCGGCCAGCTTGACCCGAAACCGGATGAGGACGGGCCGCCGCCGGACGAAACGCCCAGCATATGGTCGAATTCTGCGCTGTCCGCGCGGGCCCGCTCAAGGTTTTGCTTCATCATCGCGCGTTCCATTTCGGCGGCCTTTTCGGTCGAAACGACGAACTCCAGTTGTTCCCAATTTTTTTGGAGCCATGCCAGCTGTGCGTCCGTTGCATTCGTGCTCTGCAGAAAGTCCCAGGTTGGATTGACGGTGATGGCGACTATCGCGATGTGCACAAGGTGCGAAATCACAGTTCCTTCGTCGTGGTTGGCATGCACGAGTGCCAATAGGGTACAGATATTAGTTGCCGCACCGCCGGTGTCACCGTTGTGCAAATTCAAAATCGCCGCCGCCGACAGGGCCTGCGCCGAGCGTTTGAAGGGCGAGAGATGCGGCAGCGGCATATAAGCGCCTTTTTTGTAATCGAGATTGAAATCCAGTTCCGGCCGGTCGAAAACTTCCTGCAATAAATCCAGCGCCGGCAGAAACGTTGCGACATTCGTCGTTAAATCGTCCCACGAATTGGTGGTGAAAGCGTTGACCGCGCCTGAATAGTTGTTCCAACCGCGCACGTCCGGCTGCTGCCACGCCGCCATCGCCTTGCCGGGCGCGACCATCCGCATTGCAGTCGGCATCATCACGCCCGCCGAGCCGAGTGAGCCAAACGCCATCTGCACCGCATCCGCACAATTATCCGCCGTCGGCACGGACCGTGGAATGACTTCGGCAATCTCCAATTTTTCACCGCGCGCCCGGAGTGAATCAAGGTAGATGGAAACCTCGGACTGCGGCTGGCGGTTCGCCGTGAACCATGCGCTCAACGCCACGAGCAGCAAAAATATTCCCAGCCCGATCAAAATTTTCCAACGGAGTTTCATTCCTGATTTTCCGACAGAATAAAGGAATTCACGGCCTTTTTATACCGTCATTTCGGCGGATGTTCGTAAAAATATCTGATTTCCGCTTCCGTCGCCGGTTGCGGCCAGACCCAGTCGCGGGCTTTGGCGTTTTGCCAATAAAAAATCGCGGTCGTAACGGACGCCGGCACAGACGGATCGCCACCGTCATCCACCCCGTCCTCGCCGACGCAATAAAGCAAATAGGTTCCGTCCGGATTTGGATGATAACGCAGCGGCTTGCCGTCATAGGGATCAATGGGGACCGTTGGAAAAAGTTCCGGCGCAAGTTCGCCAAGCGTTTGCGGCCATGCACCGTGCTTCAACTGATACCTTTTGAGTGCAATCGCCACGATAACCACACGTCGCGCGGCCTCGATGCGGAGGGTTATGTTAACGGTACTGCTCAAACTCCAATAGTCAGCCAGTTCACTGAAATCGGGAATTTTCAGCGCACGACAAAACGCGCGGCTCGGACTTACATTGGTCAAACCCATCCGCGACAATTGTGACTGCATCGCATCGTAATTGGTTTTTAAACAACTATCCGCATTCGTCTTCATTGCGCGCAACGCCTCCAAGATGACCTGCTCGCTTTTAAGGGTTTGTAGTTCGTCAGAATAACTCCAGGAAGTGCGCCACATCGTTTCGCCAATGGCATTGCGCGCCGTTTCGGTGATGGCTTCCCAATCCGGTGGCCAGCTCCAGACCCCGCTGGAACCGCCCGGACTGGCAGGCCCAAAACCAGAGGTTCCATATATTGAGCTGGGTGTAGCTCGAAGTTGTCGGATTTCATTCAAGCCCCAAGCCCGCTCAAAAACAAATGTATTCGTGGCATCACCCAAAAAATCAAGTTGTTCCCAGCCTCTTTGCACGGCGGCAAGTTGTGCGCCGGTGGCGTTCGTGGCCTGTAGCACTTCCCAGGTCGATGCGATATCAATGCTGACCATGGCAGTTCGCACCAAATGGCAGATAAGCAGGTTGTCATTTGCATCTTTCTCAACCAAGGCCAGCAAGGTGAGAATATTGGTCACGGCATCACCGTTGTCGCCATTGTGTAAATCAAGAACGGCGGCGGAAGTCAACTTTTGCGCCGCCTCTTTCAACGACATTAAATGGGGCAATAACAAAGAAACTCCCTTTTTGTAGTCCAGTTGAAAATCCAGGTGCGGTTTTTCCAAAACCTGTTGCAAGAGCTCCAGCGCCGGTCGATCCAAGGCAACGCGCGCAGAAAAATCTTCCCATGAATTGGTAAAATCGTACCCGCGCGCGTCCGGCTGCATCCAGCCGACCAAAGCCTTGCCCGGCGCGACCATTTTCATCGCATTAGGAACGTTTTCGGCACCGGAACCAAACATGGCAAACGCACTCTGCACGGCGTCCATGGAGTTGCTCGCCGCCGGTACGGACGGCGGGATGACTTCGGACAAGTCCAACTTCTCGCCCTGCTCGCGTAGAAATTTTTTGTAGGCTTCAACTTCGCTGGCAGGCTGGTGATGGCCCGTGAACCATGCACTCAACGCAACGAACAGCAGGAAAATTCCCAGACCGATCAAAATTTTCCCGCGGAGTTTCATTCAGAGTTTATGCCCTCAAAAAAAAGTTCCGCTGCTTTTCGCTGATGAGCATCCCCAATTTTCCCATGACCTGCAGTATATCCTCCCAGACCTTGCGCTTTTCACTCATGGCCGTGCTTCGCAACAAATACGACGGATGAAAGGTCGGCATGAGCGGGATGCCGCGATACGTCTGCCACTGCCCGCGCAGCTTCGTGATGCCGCTCAGGTTCAGCAGCCCCTCGACCGCCGTGCCGCCCAGCGCCACGAGCACCTTCGGCTGGATCAAATCGATCTGCTCATGCAAATATGGGATGCATGTCTGCATCTCCTCCGGCGTAGGTTTGCGGTTGCCGGCAGTTTGCCCGGGCGTATCCGGCCGGCATTTCAAGATGTTCGCGATATACACGTCGTCCCGCCGGAGGCCGGTGGCAGTGATGATTTTTGTGAGCAGTTCGCCCGCCTTGCCGACAAACGGTTCGCCCTGCGCATCTTCATCCACCCCCGGCGCCTCGCCGACAAACATCAATTGCGCATCAATGTTGCCGACCCCGAACACGACATTCTTTCGCGACGATGCGAGGTTTGGACATTTTACACAGACAAGAGCGCGCTCCCGCAAGGCGTTGAAAGCTTCCAGTTTCAGACCATTAGTTTTCGGCTCCGCTGGCTTTGGCACCGGGAGAGGTGCCGGGGGATTATTTTTTACCGCCGGTGCCGGCGGGGGAGTTTGAGACTGAATAGTTGAAACTTCAAACGGAAAACTTTTAGCCGGCATCGCCAATGCCCGCAACGTTTCCGGCGACACGGCGACATTCCGGACGCCGCGCGCCTTCAGGCTTTCGAGATGCTGGATGGTCGCGTCCAGCAGCTCGCCGTAATTGGATGACATCTGCGCATCGTAACCGTCGCGCCCCGCGCGGACAAAAAGTATTTATCCACAGCCGGAAAAAGCCGGCCAATTTGATTGCTTTCGCATCGTATGGCGGGAAAAATCCTCCGCTGCGATGCCATCGGTCGCCGCCATCTGGATCTGGTTTTGCGCATATTTGAACTGCGCAGGCTGGACGCTATCCACGCTACATGAACTAAACGCGCGCGGCTACCTGTGCGTTTTTGCGATCGGAATTTTGGGCGTGCTGGCCTGGAAAAAAATTTCCGGCGCACGGCTCTTTCCCAAAATCCATCCGCTGAAATTCCGCCGGCGTTTTAAAAAGGCCTTCCCGCTCGCGTTTTTGATCCTGGCCGGGCTGGCGTTCCTGGGCGGTGCGCTGTATGCGCCGGTGAATTTCGACGCCCTGGCGTATCGCACGCCGCGCGTATTGAACTGGCTCGCCGCCGGGCAATGGCATTGGATTCACACCGACTTCAACCGCCTGAACACGCGCACGGCCGGTTTCGAGTGGCTCACCGCGCCGCAATTTTTATTTTTGCACTCGGACCGGTTCATTTTTTTGCTGAACACCGTTTCGTTTTTGCTGCTGCCTGGAAGGATTTTCGCCGTGCTCACGCGGCTGGGCGTGCGCCCGCGGGCGGCATGGCACTGGATGTGGCTGCTGCCCAGCGGCTACGGCTATGTTTTGCAGGCCGGCAGCATCTTGAACGACATGTTCGGCGCGGTACTGACGCTCGCGGCGTTTGAATTTGCCTTGCGGTCGCGGGAAAAAAGCAATTTTTCCAATTTTGCCGCCTCCACACTCGCCGCCGCGCTGATGACGGCGGTCAAGGCATTTAATATCGTATTGCTGCTGCCGTGGGCGCTGGCCCTGTTTTTGCCCGGGTTGAAAATTTTCCCGCGCCGTCCGCTGGCGACGGTGGTGTTGGCGGTCTTTGCGGCCTCGGCTTCGATGCTGCCGACGGCCTATCTGAACTGGCGCGCGTGCGGCGACTGGACGGGATTGAAAGCCGAGCAGGCGACCATCGGCGGCGGCGCGGAAGGGCTGCGGCTATCGGCCAATCTTGTGTCCTTGACCACGATGAATCTGGTGCCGCCGGTTTTCCCGTTCACGCGCCAATGGGAAAATTTAATGGACCGTGTTACGCCCGCGAACCTTTCAAATGCATTGCGGGCGAATATGGAGCCTGGCCTCGCGAAAAACCGCCTGTCGGAATTGCAGGTGGAAGAAATCAGCGGTCTGGGCTGCGGCGTGAGCGTGCTGCTGCTGGCAATGCTTGCTTGGAAATTGAAAAAATTTCCCCGGGTCCGCTGGCCGGGGCTCGGGGGTTTCAAATTTGAGTTTTTATTCTTTGCCGCCACGTGGCTCGGCGCGATCGTGATGATGATGAAGTCCGGCGCGGCGGGTCCGGCGCGTTATTTTCTACCGGTTTATCCGCTGCTCGTGCTGCCGCTGCTCGACGGCGGCGCAAAATTGCAAGGCGGATCCTGGCGGACGGCGGGATTCCTGATTTTTTTTATTGCCGGCGCATTGGTCGTCGCCGCCCCGCAACGCCCGCTCTGGCCCGCGTTGACACTGCTGAAAAAATTTGACGCGGAGCGCTCGCAAAATGTTCTGCTTCAACGTGCCTGTACGGTTTACTCGGTTTACGAACATCGCGGGGATAGCTTCGCGCCGGCGCTGGAAAAATTGGAAAGCCTGCCGGACCACGGCTCGATCCTCGGCTTCATCGGAATTGACGAGCCGGAGGGTGCGGTATGGAAACCGTTCGGCTCGCGGCAGGTCGTGCACCTTTGCGCGGACGATTCCGCCGCCGCCATCCGCAGCCTCAACCTCCAGTATGCCCTCATCTGCGCCGACTATCTGGACCGGCACGTTGCCGGCGGGTGCGAACATTGGCAGGAGGAGCGCGGTGGCGAAACCGTCGCGACTTTCGTTTTGAAAATCCGCGCCGGCCAGCCGCCGGAAAACTGGCGGCTGGTGCGGTTCCCCTGAAAACTTCACTCGCCTACACCGGTCCGATAAACTAAAATTCCCAAGATTAATGGCGCATTCCACTGAACTTTATCCCGTGGAGATCGACCCGTTCTTCGCCGAGGACCTGCGGCAGATGGAACGGGCGGTCAACTACCGGCGGTGGCAGCTCGAGATGGTGGCGCGATTTCTCAACGGCCGTGTGCTTGAAGTCGGCGGCGGCATCGGCAACTTCACCCCGCAACTCGCGGCCGTCGCCGGCGAGGTCGTGAGCCTCGAGCCGAATGAATATTGTTTCCGCCGGCTGGCGGAAAAAACGCACGGCCTCCGCAACGTGACCGTGCTCCAGGCCACCGTGGAGTCGATGGAAAGCGTCCTGCCCGCCGGCGATAAATTTGATGCCGTGGTCTTGATGAACGTGCTGGAGCATATCCAGGACGACCACGCGGTGCTCGCCGCGCTGATGCGCCGCCTGAAGCCCGGCGGCCGGATGGTCGTACTGGTGCCCGCCGGCCCGTGGGCTTTCGGACGCACCGATGAGCGGCTCGGTCATTACCGCCGTTACGACAAACGCAGCGCGCGCGCATTGTTTTCGCGGCTCGGTCTCGGGATGGAATTTCTGCGCTACTATAATTTCATCGGCATCTGGGGCTGGTGGTGGAACGCCAGATTTGCCGGCCGCGAGAACCAGAGCGATGTGCAGATCCGGTTTTTCGACAAATTTTTGGTGCCGGTCATTTCCCGTGTGGAAAAAATTTTGCGCCCGCCCGTCGGACAATCCATCCTGATGGTCGGACGCACCAGACAATGACTATGGCCGCCAATGCCCAACCAACCATCGCCGTGGTGATTCCGTGTTATCAGGAGGCGCTGACCATCGGCAAGGTCGTCGCCGATTTCCGCCGTGAACTGCCGGCCGCGAAGATTTACGTCTATGACAACAACTGCACCGATGGCACGGCGGAAATCGCGGCCCGGGCAGGTGCCATCGTGCGGCGCGAAAAACGCCAGGGCAAAGGCTACGTCGTCGCCGCGATATTCGAACAGGTTGACGAGGACATTTTGGTGATGGTTGACGGCGATGACACCTATGAAGCCAGCCACGTCCACAAACTGCTTGAACCGATTTTATGCGGCGACGCGGACATGACCTCGGCCACGCGGTTGACCTCGCACGGCGAGGGTTCGTTCCGCCCGCTGCACGTTGCCGGCAATCAAGTGGTCTGCGGCATCATCAACTGGATGTTCAAATCGGATGTCTCGGATATTTTTTCCGGTTACCGCGCCTTCACCAGCGAATCGGCGAAGCGGATTCCCATCACGGCGGCCGGCTTTGATGTCGAGACGGAACTCACCCTGCAGGCGCTGTATCGCGGGCAGGTCATCAAGGAACTGCCGGCGCCGTATCGCGCACGGCCCGAGGGGAGTTTTTCCAAGCTAAACACTTTTTCCGACGGCTTTCTCGTTTTGCTGCGGCTCTTTCTGATCGTAAAATCCTACAAGCCGCTGACATTTTTCGGCAGCATCAGCCTGATTCTCTTTTTGCTCGGGCTGGCGGTCGGCTCCTTGCCGGTTTATGACTTTGCGACCGACCCGAACCACTTCGTTCACCGCGTGCCCAGCGCGATCCTCGCGTCGGCACTGATGCTCCTCTCGTTTTTCTCGCTGGGCCTCGGCTTGATTTTAAACAGCATGAACCTGCGGCTGCTCGAACTGGAAAAACTCGTCGCCAAAAGCGGCAAATGAAATGAGTTCCGCCGCCATCATCGCCGAAGCCATCGGTAAAAAATACCTGCTGCAACACCAGCAGCAGGGACGGCAATATAAGGCGCTGCGCGACGTCATTGCCGGCAAGGCGAAGGCCCTGGTGCCGGGCTCCCGGCCCCAAAACCAGGGTCCGGCCACCGAGGAATTCTGGGCGCTGCGCGATGTCTCTTTTCAAATCAACCATGGCGACGTCGTCGGCATCATCGGGCGCAACGGCGCGGGCAAATCCACCCTGCTCAAGTTGCTGAGCCGCATCACCGAGCCGACGACGGGGACAATCCGCCTGCGCGGGCGCGTCGCAAGCCTGCTCGAAGTCGGGACCGGCTTTCATCCCGAACTCACCGGGCGCGAGAACATTTTTCTCAATGGCGCCATCCTCGGCATGGGCAAGGCCGAGATTTCGCGCAAATTCGATGACATCGTGGCGTTTGCCGAGGTGGAAAAGTTCCTCGATACACCGGTGAAACGTTATTCCAGCGGCATGTATGTGCGGCTGGCGTTCGCCGTGGCCGCGCATCTGGAGCCGGAGATCCTGATCGTGGACGAGGTGCTCGCCGTCGGCGACGCGTCCTTCCAAAAAAAGTGCCTTGGCAAAATGCAGGACGTGAGCAAGGGCGGGCGCACGGTTCTGTTTGTCTCGCACAACATGGGGGCGATCAGCTCGCTCTGCAAAACCGGCTATTGGTTGCAGTCGGGAAAACTCGTCAAATCCGGCCCCGCCCGGCAGATCGTGGATGAATATCTGACGAATAACTCGGAAACACTGAAAACGGTGGTGGATTTGTCCGAAACGAAGCGTTCCGGCGACCTGGGCCGCCGCCTGAAGGTGGAAAAAGTCGAGTGGCTCTCCGGCCTGCCGATGCAACATGGCGAAAAATTTTCCCTTCGCGTGCATTTTTCCACGCGCGATGACGTTCATGAAGTCTCCGCGGGCATTGGTTTCTCCAACCTCGAAGGCACTCGTTTGTTGAGTTACGACACGGATTTTCAGAACGGCTGCCGGCCGGATGTAAAAAAAAATTCCCGCATGGTCGTCGATGTGCATGGCCACGAATTCCCGCTCGCACCGGGCCTTTATAATTTCAGTGTCGGCTGCCGCTCCGGCGACGCCTTCGGCCTGGATTATATTCCCGAAGCCGGCCAGGTCGAAGTCGTCATGGGGCCGAAAACGCCGGGTTACATCAACGTCCCCGGCGCCGGTGTGCGGCTGACGAGTGACTGGACCTGGAATACCCTTCCACCGCAGAATTGATTTATCATGATCACGTTTTTCAGAAACTTCCTCGGCCGCTTTCCCCGCCTCCGCTCGCGCGAATTTTACGTCGAGACCTTCGATTTCCAATCCGGTCTCGGCGATTCCGCCTGGTTGCTTTACGGGCTGGCGCGCTCCCTCAAGCCGAAAGTCTGCGTGGAAACCGGTTCCGCGCGCGGCAAGTCCGCCTGCACCGTCGGGCTCGCGCTGCGGCGAAACGGTTTCGGAAAACTTTACGCCATCGACCCGCACAGCCCGACGAGTTGGAACGACACAAAGTCCGTCGATTCCTTCGCGGTCATCACCGAACATCTGCAAAAAGCGGGCGCGACGGATTATGTGGAAATCGTCCGCAAAACCTCCGTCGAGGCGGCGAAGGACTGGGACAAAAAAATCGACCTCATCTTCATTGACGGCGATCACAGCTATGAGGGAGTGAAGACCGACTGGGAATTGTTTTTGCCGCATTTGAGCGAATTCGGCGTTGTCGTTTTTCACGATACCATCTGGGATTTGAAACCGGACAAGCGCATCGCCCGCGCCGACATGGGCGTGCCGCAATTCGTGGATGAACTGCGGGCGGCGGGCTATCCGGTCATCACGATTGACCAGAATTTCGGCGTATCGCTCGTGCAACCGAAAATTGGCGGTGTAAAATTGCGTTGAATTTTGCCGCGCGGGCGGTGAAATTCTACGTGTGGGTATCGCCAAACAAGTCGCCACGCCGTTCGCCGGGATCTACAACCGGACGCGGCTGGGCTTTCCCGGACGCTACTTCATGGGTACCGGCGGCATCGGTGACGACCTGATGTGCACCACCGTTTTCCGCGAATTGAAAAAACGCGGGCGCGGCAGCATCGCCATGGCCACCCGGCATCCCGGACTGTTCGAGAACAATGCGGACGTTGAAAAAATTGTTCACCATCCGAGCCAGCGCCTCCACGACTGGCAGACACTCGGCCTGCCGCTGTTGCGGATGCGTTATTCGGAATATGACCCGATGACCGACCGCGACACACCGCTGGATGAACACGTTCTCATCAAGCTCTGCAAGCTGGCCGGCATCGGCGGACCCGTGGAATTGCGGCCGTATCTCTTTTTGACAAAGGAAGAATTTGCCGCCGGCCGTCATTCGCAAGAACAGGTCGTGATGCAATCTTCCGCGCTCGGCGCACCGTGGCCGATGCGCAACAAGGAGTGGTACATCGACCGCTTTCAGGAGGTCTGCGCCGAGTTGCGCTCAGATGTGCAGGTCATCCAGCTGGGCTCCGCTAATGACCCGAAGCTCGAGGGCGCAATGGATTTACGCGCACGTACGACCATCCGCCAGTCAGCCGCCATTCTCGCCAATTCGCTCGTGTTCGTGGGGCTGGAAGGTTTTCTCATGCATCTGGCGCGCGCGGTGGACTGCCGCAGCGTCATCGTTTACGGCGGGCGCATCAAACCCTCGCAGATCGGCTATGTGGCGAACAAAAATCTGTATCAGCAGGTCCGGTGCGCGCCCTGCTGGCTGCGCAACCCGTGTGACTTTGACCGCAAGTGCATGGATATGATCACCGTGCCGCAGGTCGTCGCCGCCACCGCCGAACAGATCGCCAAATACGGCACACTGCTCGAACTACAGACCGCGCAGATATGATCACCAAATAACGTTTCACCGGGACACATCATTTGGGTCCGCGTCGTCATCTCCACCCGGGCAGGCTGGAAACTGGCGCCGGAAATTCTGGAAAATGGGAAATGCCGGCTGAAGTCAGTCTTTGATTTCCGCCAGCAGGCTGGCTTCGATCTTGTCCACCATCGCGTCGAGCGTATGTTTTTCGCGCACCTCGCGCTGCGCGTTCGCGGAGATTTTTTGGAGCAAGTTTTCATCGGCGCACAATTCGCGGATCGCCCGTGCGCAATCAGCCGCATCCCCGGCGCGGAACGTCATCGCCGTCTCCCGCTCGCGAAAAAGCTCGCTGCTGCCGCCGGTCGTCGTGCCCGCCACGGCCAGCCCGCTCGCGATGGCTTCCAGGGGGGTGATGGCGAACGGCTCGTCCCATTCGGAAGGAAAAACCAGAATGTCATGGTCCCGGTAAATCCCGGGCAGGTCCGCGCGCGGAACTTTTCCGAGAAAATTTATTTTCCCCGCGAGACCGGGACGCGACGCCATTTCGTGCAACTCTTTTTCATAGTCCGGATGCATGCCGCCGCCGGCGATTGAAAACGTGATTTCGGAACAACCCTTTTCCCTCGCCAGCATCCCCACGGCGGCGATGGCAGTATGGACGCCCTTTTGCGGAATCAATTGGCCCGCGTAGAGGATTCTTTTTGCCGGACGGGGCGGGCGCGGCGCGGCGGAAAAATTTTTGAGTTCAATACCCCAATGCGCCACAACCGAATTTTTCGGCGCATAGGTGATACCGTTTTTCAACGCCGTCTGCCGGATGAAATCGCTGCAAAAATGACAGGTCCGGTTTTCCACCACCGGCCAGCCGCGCACGAGAAACGTGTTTCCGAACAGTTTTTTGATGGCGGAATTTTTTTGCGCTGCGCCCGACAACCACGCCGCGATGCGCCAGGAAATGCAATTCGCATCCGAAAGATAAAACGCCATGCGCGCGCCGTGCCAGTGCGCCGTGAATGGCAGCCAGAGACAGAGGCCGGCCTGATTCCAGAAATAGACGATGTCCGGTGAAAAATCTTCCAACGCGCGGATGAGTTTTGCGTTCTCGGCGGGTTTGTCGTGGCGCGCATCGTCCGCGCAGGCGATGAATCGCAAAACGCGCGCGACGTCTTTTTCTTCCAGCGGATTCTCCGTCCCGCTGTTTTGAAAATCGCCCGTCAACACCCGCACAACATGGCCGCGCACGCGCAGTTTTTCCACCACGTCGCGGCAGCCCAGCTCGTAACCGCCGATGTGCTGCGGCGGGTAAAGGTTGGTGACAACGAGAATTTTCATCAGGTCAATCCGATCGCCGTCCGGTAGCCGCGCAGGGTCTCCGCAATGAACCGTTCCCAGGAAAAAAGCTTGCTGCGTTCGAGAGATTTTTGCCGAAGTTGAGTTCGCAACGTGGACTCGCGGTTGATTTGAAGCATGGCTTGACACCAGGAATCTTCGTCAGTCGGGCATAGAAGAATGCCGGCGTCGCCGACGACCTCCGGAATGGATGTGGTGTTCGACGCGATCACGGGCGTACCGCATTGCATCGCCTCCAGCGGCGGGATGCCAAAACCTTCCGCCAGCGAGGGAAACAAAAAGGCGGTGGCACCGCTATAAACCGATGCCAGATCCTCGTCGGCCACATAACCCGGCACGAGGACCCGGGCGCGCGCGCGGGGAAATTTCGCGAGCGCTTCAACCACCTCTGTATTTTGATCCGGATTCGGCCCTACGATGACCAGGTTGGTGTCCGTTAGTTCGCCGCTTTCGACCAGTTGGCCAAAACAGCGGATGAGGTGCGGATAATTCTTATGCCGGTCCTGCGCCGAAAGCGCGAGAAAGTACGGTTCAGGCGGAATGGCGAGCCGCCGACAGACCGACGCAACCTTTTCCACGTCGCTTTCCGGATAGAAAAGATTTTTATCCGCCGCGAGCGGCGCCACGAAAACGTGTTCCGGGGGAATCTTCGAAAAATTCAACGCGTCGGCACGGGTCACCTCCGACACGCAGAAGGCAAAATTTTCCGGCGTGAGGCACTCCAACACCGCATCCATGAACGGGCGCGTGTTGCCGGGGAAATACCCGGGGGTTTTCAATGGAATAAAATCATGCAGCGTGATGAATTTTTTCAGCCGTGGGTGCCGGCGGACGGCGGCAGGAAAAGGTGTGTGCGGCGTGTGGTAGATGTCCGCACCCGCCAGCATCGCGTCATCCAGCTGCGCTTCGCCCGCCGTCGCGGCACGGATTATTTCAGATAATAAGCGCCGCCATGCTCGCACCGGCAGACGGCGGTCCGGCAATGAACGCAGGACCTTTTCCCGCAGCCCCCGCGCGAACCGGCTGCGCTGCAACTGAAACTTCCCGCACTGCAGTTTTTCGACGGGGGAAATTTTTTGCGCCGCTAAAAAATCAAACGCCCCGGCAAGATGTGAGGTCGCCACAAACGACAAGTCACAGGTTCCCGAAGCCCGCAGGCCCGCGAACAAGTTGCCCGCGACCCTTTGCGCGCCGCGTCGCGCCGACCGCTCGTCGTGGGCGTGGCCCAAAAAGCCGATGTCCAGAATGACTTTGAGGCGGGAGGTTTGCACTTCGGCCCTGATTGTGCCGTAGAATCCGGCGAAGGAAAACCGGAATTCACCCGCGCGGCTTTTTTCCCCGGATGGCCAGCTTTTTTTCCTCCAGGTCGGCCTGCAATTTTTT
>DATHOG010000071.1:0-2360 GCA_035485115.1 Candidatus Sulfotelmatobacter sp.
TGACGCGCCACCGCGCGTTCATCCACGATCAGAAATTTTTTTGCCATAATTTTGCCTTTCAAAGTTGGATGAAGTTAACGGAAACCGCGCAAGCTGGTAATTGTGGCAACCGCATATTTTTGGCTAGGTAGTCCCACCTAGACAGATTTCAGGTGGATGGATGAAAAGCAGAGGGGTGCAAGGGAAATCATCCTCATCGTCTTCCTCATCCTCATGAATCAAAAAAGAGGATGACGATGAGGACGAGGATGATTCCCCAATTCCCGCCTGTTATCACGTCAAAGCGACGACCGGTTTTCCAGCGCGAACTGGAGGAGGCTGTGGCTGCCAGAGAGTTCCAGTTTCTGGCAGATGTTCGCGCGATGCGCCTCCACGGTGCGTGGGCTGATGAAGAGCTCGGCCGCGATTTCCCTGCTGGTCTTCTTTTCGGCGACGAGCTTTAAAATCTTCCGTTCCGCCTTGGTCAGGTCCTCGAGCCCGGGCTTTTTCGCCGCCAACGCCTCGGCGCGGCTGCGACGGCGCACCAGAAAACCGGAGACGCTCGGGCTCAGGTAATGGCCGCCGGCCGCAACGGTCTCGATCGCCTCGACGATGTCCTCGACGGCGTTTTCCTTGAGCACAAATCCGTTCACGCCGAAATCCAGCGCCCGGTTGATCATCTCTTCCTCCTTGTGCATGGTGAGGATGATGAGGCGCGTGGGGATTTTTTTGCCCTGCAGCCGGCGCGCGATCTCCAGGCCGGAAAGTTTCGGCAGGTTCACATCGAGCACGGCGACCGCCGGTTTTTTTTCGAGGATGAAATTCAGCGCCGTCTCGCCGTCCGCCGCCTCCCCGGCAAGCTTGAACTGCGGCGCCTCCATGATCACCTGCCTCAGCCCGTTGCGGAAGAGCGGGTGGTCGTCAACGATCAACACCTGGATGCGTCCGGTCATGGAGACGATTACTTTTACTTAAACAAAATATTAACCATGTCGAGCGGTAAATTGTGACATTTCAACCGGACGGGTCCGCCACGGGGATCACCACTGTGAGGCGCGTGCCGTTTTCCGGCGCCGAATCCAGGGTGTATTTTCCGCCGAGCATCCGCACCCGCTCGGCGATGTTTTGCAGGCCCATGCCCCGTTTCACGGACGCGTTTTTTCCCGGATTAAAACCGCACCCGTCATCGGCGATGACGA
Organism: Candidatus Sulfotelmatobacter sp.; assembly: GCA_035485115.1. GTDB lineage: Bacteria > Verrucomicrobiota > Verrucomicrobiia > Limisphaerales > UBA11358 > UBA11358. Next base: position 1,179 of record DATHOG010000071.1, read on the forward strand.
GTTGCACCTCGTGCACATCGCATTCCAGGGTAACGCGGACGTTTTGGGCGCGCGAATGTTTCAGGATGTTGTTGAGGCTTTCCTGTACGATGCGGTAGAGGTTCATCGCCGCGTCGGCGGGGAAGATCTTTCCGGTGTCGTCGAATTTCCATTTGAATTTTTTGTCACTCGCCCCCGCGGTGTTTTCCAGCAGGATCTCCAGCGAACGTTTCAGCCCGAGCAGCTCGAGCTGCGGCGGGTGCAGGTCGCGCGAGATCTGCCGCACCTCGGCGATGCACTGGGCGGCCAGGTTGTTGATGTTCCCGAGCTGTTCGTAGGCGGCGGCGGGCTCCTGCTGGCGCATGGCCATCTGCGCGAGGTTTTTCACCAGCAAAAGGTTCTGGCCGAGACTGTCGTGCAGTTCAGCGGCGATGCGTTTGCGCTCGGCTTCCTGGGCGGCGATGAGTTGGAGGGTGTAGCGGATGCGGGATTGATGTTCTCGGGCGATGGCTTCTTCGCGGTCGGTTTCGGCGCGTTGTTTGCCAAGGCAGACGGCCGCGGTATGCGTGGCCATGGCGATCAATTGGATATGATATTCGTCCGGGAGGCCGGGATGACGGTAATAGATGGCGAAGGAACCGAGCACGCGCCGTTGGGAATCGATGATGGGTGTGGACCAACAGGCGCGGAGATTGTGCGGCAGGGCAAACTCCCGGTACTCCTCCCAAAGCGGGTCATTGGCGATATCGGAGACGAAGACGGATTGGCGGCGGAACATGGCCGTGCCGCAGGAACCGGCCTTGGGGCCGATGGGCTGGTCATCGATCGCCCGCATGTATTCCGGCGGCAGGGACGGCGCGGCGCCGTGGCGGACGTGGACACCGTCGGGATCAAGCAGGAGAATGGAGCACACCATGGAGGGCGATTGGGATTCGACCAGCCGGAGAAGGGTGTCGAGCGTTTTCGCCATGGGTTCGCCGCGGGCGATCATTTCCAAAACCTGCATCTGGGCGGCGGTGAGGGACTCGGCTTGTTTGCGGCGGGTGAGATCGACATCCATGCAGACGAAGCGCGGTTCGCGGGCGGCGGCTTGCATCTGGAAGACCGTGGAGAGCACCACGCCGGTGTTGCCGTTTTTGTGGCGGAAAGAGAACTCGGCGGGGCCAAGGGGGCGGCCATCGCTTTCGATTTTGGCGAGAGCCT
>DATHOG010000072.1:0-11241 GCA_035485115.1 Candidatus Sulfotelmatobacter sp.
AAGATGCTCGCGCTGCAAGGCAACACCGCCCCGTATCTGCAATACGCCTATGCGCGCATCAAGAGCATCTTTCGAAAATCAGAAGAAAGAATGCAGAATGCAGAAATCAAGCTGGCTGCGCCTGAAGAATTCACGCTCGCGAAACATTTGCTCAACTTCGGCATCACCCTTGAAGCCGTGGCGGAGGAATTCCGTCCGAATTACCTCTGCAACTACCTGTTTGAACTCGCCGGCAAGTTCACTTCGTTCTACGAAAATTGCCCGGTGCTCAAAGCGGAGGACGAAGCCACCAAAAATTCCCGGCTCGCGCTGTGTGAACTGACGGCTCGCACCTTGAAGCTCGGCCTGGAAACCCTCGGCATCGAAGTCGTCGAGCAAATGTGATGTGGATAAAGTGCGCCCGTCCTCAGGCGCTGCAATGAGCAAACGACCGAAGTCTCTCAAGTGTTAAAATAAAAGATGACACTTACCCGCATTGATGCCGTGCAATGCGGGTAAGTGTATTTTATAAATTGCCGGCAGTTTTGTCGAGCCTGTAATCTAACCGGGCTTCAATTGTGCTTCGTCCGTGAGATTTGGCCATCCGTGATTTGAACGTTGCAGTGGCCGGGACGGCCACACTCCGGAGAGAACAGTTTCAAGTCGCGCCTCTGTTTCCGTTCTGCCATCCTCTGCGCCGCATGACGCGCACGGAAAAATTGCTGGCCGGACTCATCGCTCTGCCGAGCGTCAATCCCGCCTTCGCTCCCCCGGAGGGAGCTTCGGCGCGTCAATCCCGCCACATTTTCGGTGAGAAAAACGTCGCGGATTTCCTCGCGGCCACCGCGGCGAAGGCCGGCCTCGACATAGAATTTCAGACCGTTTTCTCCGACCGCGCCAACGTCATCGCGCGATTGCGCCCGAAGCACAAGATCCGTCAGACGATCCTGCTCGCCCCGCATCTGGATACCGTCGGCGCGGACGAAAAAATGTTCGTTCCCCGGATCAAGGGCGGCAAACTTCATGGGCGCGGCGCCTGTGACACGAAAGGTTCGGTCGCGGCGATGCTTTCCGCGCTGTGCGACCTCGCTAATTCCAAGGCGCGTCCGTCGGAGACGGAAATTATTTTTGCCGGCTTGATCGACGAGGAACACGCGCAGGCCGGCTCGCGGGCGCTCGCAAAAAAAATCAGCGCGGACCTGGCGATCGTCGGCGAACCGACCAACTGCAAGGTGGTCACCGCGCACAAAGGCAGCCTGTGGCTGACCTTGGAGACGCGCGGACGCGCGGCGCACGGCGCGACTCCGTCGCTCGGCAAAAACGCGGTGCACGAGATGGCGCGCGTCGTGGACATTTTGGAGACGCGCTATGCAGCCTCTTTGAAACGGCGGACCCATCCGCTGCTTGGTTCCCCGACCGTCAACACCGGAAAGATTTCCGGCGGCACCCAGCCGAATATCGTTCCGGATACGTGTGTGATCGAGGTGGACCGGCGCACCTTGCCGGGCGAGACGGAAGCATCCGTGAAACGCGAAATCAACGCCTTATTAAAGGCTAATTCGCTGTCCGCAAAAATCTCCAGCGCCAAGATTGCGCCCGCCGTCGCTTTGGAAACTAATCCAAAAATTCCGCTCGTGCAGTCGTTTTTGAAGAGTGTTAAGCAGCCGCGTCCGTTCGGCGTACAGTATTTTTGCGATGCGGCGGTGCTGGCGGCGGGCGGAACCCCCAGCGTGGTGTTCGGACCGGGCGACATCGCCCAGGCGCACACGGCGGATGAATGGATTTCGCTGGCGGAACTGGAGCGGGCTAAAACCCTTTTGCAACATTTCCTGGGCGCGCTGCCCTGAACTTTTTCAATGAGCGCTGAACCATCAGAAGCGATCAAGACGATAGACCACAAGCAACACAAGGCATTTTTCCGCCAGAGCGGCTGGCTGATGTTTGCCGCCATCGGGGCGGGACTGCTGACCTTCGGCGTGCATTTTTTGTCGAAGTCCAAAACGGTGGACGAGGCGCAATACGCCGCCTTCGGCACTCTCCTCACGCTGGTGATGACGTGCGTGCCGACCATGCCGTTGCAGATGATGATGGCGCAGCAGACGGCGCTGGCGCTGGCGACCGGCCGCGAACGCCAGCTTTCCGGCATCATCCGGCTTATCTGGCGCTGGACATTCATCGTGTGGGCGATCGGCTCATTGTTGGTCCTTCTCTTCCTCGGCAAAATCGTGACGGGCTGGCATCTGCCGGATGCGACCGGGCTGCTGGTGACGCTGCCGTTGATTTTGGCGTCGCTCTGGATGCCCGTGTTCTGGGGCGTGCTGCAAGGTCGCCAGGATTTTTTTTGGATGGGCTGGTCTCAAATCCTTGGCGGTGGTGGCCGCGTGGCCGGGGCGGTGTTTCTGGTGCTGGTCTTCGGCTTCGGCGCGACCGGGATGATGGCGGGATCGCTTTTCGGCGTGACGCTGGCGGCGGTCATTGGCATCTGGCGTTCCCGCGACCTTTGGCTGGCGGCTTCGGAAAAGTTCAACCGCGCGGAGGTCGTCGGTCAGGTCACGCCGTTGCTGCTCGGCTTCGGTGCGTGCCAGTTCATGTTCACGGCGGATACGATGTACGCAAAATGCTATTTCGATAACGACCAGATCGCGCCGTATGTGGCGGTCGGCACGCTTGCCCGCGCGCTGTTATGGCTGGTGTTGCCGCTGGCGGCGGTGATGTTTCCCAAGCTCGTGCACGCGACGGTGAAATCGGAAAAGACCAATCTTTTTGCCATGGTCGTACTGGGCACGGCGGTGCTGGCGGGGGGCGGCGCGCTGGGTTTGTGGCTCACCGGGCCGTTGCTGATCAAATTCATGTCTAAGGCAAGCTTCGTGCCCGAGGCGGTGAAACTCCTGCCGTGGTACGCCGGCGCGATGATCCCGCTCGCGATGGCGAACGTGATGGTGAACGACCTCCTCGCGCGCGGCCGCTACGGCGTGGTGCCGTGGATGGTCGGGCTCGCGGTTGTTTACGGCTTCACGCTCCCTTGGATGCTCAACCATCATCCGGGCCACATTGAAATCGTTCTACAAACTCTCGGCGCCTTCAACTTGGTGCTCTTCGGCATTTGTGCCTGGTTCGCGTGGGGGAATAAAATTAAGTCCAAGGTTTAAAGTCTAAAGCTCAAAGTCGGCTGACAACTTTAGCCTTCAGACCTTGGACTTCGGATCTTGTGCTTTCGACTCAGGAATCGGCGCAGCCACGCGGAGCTTTTTGTAGATCCACCCTTCCAGCGGGCGCAGCGGGCGCAGTAATTTGTACAGCCACGGGATGTATATCAGCCGCACGCGCACCACGGATAAAAACATCGCCAGCGAGTTGCGGACCAGCGACGCGGTGACCTTCGAGCCGACGACGTCCGTCCATTCGATCGGCACCTCCTCGATCCGGAACCCGGCCTGTTGGATCGCCACGAGCAAGTTCACGTCAAACGCGAGGTCCGCGATGCGCAGGTTGGGATGGATCTTTTCCACCACCGAACGGCGCATCAATTTGCAGGGACATTGCGTATCCTTAATGTGCAGGAAGAACAGGCATTCCACGATGAAATGAAAACAGCGGCTGACGAACTGGCGGAATTTAGGCTGTTTTTTGTGCAAAACGCTGGTCGGCATCCAGCGCGAACCGATGACGCAATCCGCTTTTTCCAGATATGGCAGAAGTTTCAAGACCGCTTCCGGTCCGGTCGCGCCGTCGGCGTCAACGAAGCCGATGATGTCCGCCCCTTCCGTGTGCTTGAGTCCCTCGATAAGCGCCCCGCCCTTGCCGATGGGCGCGGGAAAATCCAGCCAGCCAACCTCGGAAAAGTCCTTCGCCACCGTTTGAACGATGCCCAGCGTGTTATCGCGGCAGCCATTGAGGACAACGATGAACCGGACTTTGCCCGGATAATTTTTTTTGAAGAAATCCGCGTAGTGACGCAGCACCGGTTCGATGCGCGCCTCTTCATTATAAGCCGGTATTAGCAGCAACAGACTGGGTGCGGACACGTGATTAGTTTCAGGTTTCAAGTTTCAAGTTTCAAGTTTTCTTGTCCGGGTCCGGTCTTTGCGATTTACTGCCTTGGCACACCAAAATCACGTTGCTGGCAAAAAAACTCCTCTGTGAAAAATGTTCCGCCAAACCTGCATCCGGTTCGAGGCCTGATGGGTTGTTGCTTTCTTTTACGGGATGATGACGCCTGTGTCATGATTGATACCGGCCTGGCTGGGGAACCGGCCTTGATCCGCCGCCTTTTCCGCCGGCTCGGCCTCGCTCCGCAGTCACTCAAGGCCATTCTACTGACGCACGGCCATCTGGATCACGCGGGAAATCTGGCGTGGCTGAAGGATTGGAGCGGGGCGAAGGTTTATGCGCACCCCATCGAACAGGAACACGTTGACGGCCGCTATCCGTATCAAGGCATAAACCGCTGGTGCGGCCGGCTTGAAGCGGTGGGGCGAAAACTGACCGGCTATCGCCCGGCAAAAATCGACGAATTTCTCCAGGATGGGCAAAAGCTGCCTTTTTGGGGCGGACTCGAGGCGATTCACCTGCCGGGTCATACTCTCGGACACTTCGGGTTTTACAATGAAAAATCCCGGTTTCTTTTTTGTGGCGACATGATGGCCAGCTATTTCTTCAACGCGCACAAGCCTTGGGCCATCTTGAACTGCGATCCCGGTCAATTGGATGAGAGCGCCAAAAAAATCCGTTCACTCAAGCCCCGCTGGATCATTCCGTGTCATTTTGATTTTGCTGATGGCGATCTGCATCGCCGCCGGTTTGTTAAGTTGTATGGATTCGAAGATTGGGAAACATTATCTTCCTCCGTATGAACTGCATCGTCACCGCCGGGCCGACCTTTGAGCCGCTGGACGATGTGCGCCGGCTCACGAACTTCTCCACCGGCCGCCTCGGCACGGAACTCGCCAATTTTTTGACCGCCCGCGGCCACACCGTCACCCTGCTCGTCGGCGAATCGGCCACGTACGCCGGTGAACGCAAAGCCAGGACTGTTAAAACTTTTTCCACCACGCGCGACCTGCGGGCGAAGCTGAAATCTTTTTCCGGTAAAAAAGTGGATGCCATCTTCCACGCGGCGGCAGTGAGTGATTTTGCGTTCGGGAAATTGTTTGTGCGTGATGCGGCGGGAAAATTACGGGCGCTCAAGCCATCGAAGAAATTTTCCACACGCGACGGAGATCTTTTCGCGGAGCTGACCCCGACGCCGAAAATCATCGCCGAGCTTCGGGACTGGTTTCCGAAAACAAAAATTGTTGGCTGGAAATTTGAAGCGGTCGGCGGACGCGCGGATGCTTTGAGCACGGCTCGAAAACAGATTGCCGGTTGCGCGACCGATGCGTGCGTCGCGAACGGCCCCGCTTACGGAAAGGGTTTTAACCTGGTCACGCCGCGCGGCCAGAAGCATTTTGCCGCCGCACCGGGCCTGTACGCTGCGCTGGAAAGTTTTTTGCGCGGCGCTTAGCTCGCTTTCACCGCCGCCACGAGTGCGTTGAGCGAGGCCTTGGCATCGCCGAACAACATGCGCGTGTTGTCCTTGTAGAAAAGTGCGTTTTCGATGCCGGCGAAACCGGCGGCCATCGAGCGCTTCATCACGATGCAGGTTTTGCAATGGTCGGCATCGATGATGGGCATGCCGTAGATGGGGCTGGATTTGTCCTCGTGCGCGGCCGGGTTCACCACATCATTCGCACCGATGACCAGGCAGACATCCACGCGGTCCATTGAGGGATTGATCTGCTCCATTTCAATGAGCTGGTCGTATGGCACATTTGCCTCGGCGAGCAACACGTTCATGTGACCGGGCATGCGGCCGGCGACCGGATGAATCGCAAATTGCACTTCCACGCCGCGCTTGCCAAGTTCCTCGGTCAGTTCACGGACGGCATGTTGCGCCTGCGCCACGGCCATGCCGTAGCCGGGCACCACCACGACCCTTTGCGCATACGCCAGCAACAGGGCCACTTCGTCGACTTGGATGGGTTTGACGGTGCCGGCGACTCCGCCCGCCGCCGCCGCGACGCCACCGCCTGAACCGAACGCGCCGAACAAGACATTGGTGACCGGCCGGTTCATCGCCTTGCACATGAGCAGGGTGAGCAGCGTGCCGGAGGAGCCGACCAGCGTACCGGCGACGATCATCGCTGTGTTGTTGATGGCAAAACCGTCCGCCGCGACCGCGAGGCCGGTGAAAGAGTTGAGGAGCGAGATCACCACGGGCATGTCCGCGCCGCCGATGGGCATGACCATCGCAACGCCGAAGAACAGCGCCAGCGAGAACATCACGATGAACGCCACGATGGCGTTGCCGTTCGTGGCATTGAACGTAAGAAATCCGGCCAGGCCGAGAATGACCAGCCCGATGAGGCCGTTCAAAATGTTCTGGCCGGGGAACGTCATGGGTTTCTCAAATTTTCCTTCCAGCTTGAGATACGCGATGATGCTGCCGGAGAAAGACAGCGAGCCGATGAGCGTGGCGAACAGCATCGGGATGATGAAAGCCACGGACATTTCGTGAACCACCGGGAGCGTGACGCCGGTAATTTCCACCTGATGCGCGCCCTTGATGAATTCCAGGCTGGCGACCAACGCGGCCGCACCGCCGCCTAGGCCGTTGAAAAGCGCTACCATCTGGGGCATGGCCGTCATCTTGACCGAGTAGGCGCCAATGGCACCGATGATGAGACCGATGACGATGGCGATGGCGATCAACGTATAATTGAAACTCCAGCCATGCGACCAGACATTGGCGCCGTCGCGATCACACAGGATGACAAAGCCGATCACCATGCCCGCCGCTGCCACGAGGTTGCCCTTCCGCGCGGTCTTGGGCGAACTCAGGAACTTGATGCCCAGGATGAACAGGACCGAGACGCCGATCAAAATCAAGGAGGTAGTGGAGCTCATATCATTTCTTCTTTTTGAACATCTGTAACATGCGGTCCGTGACCATGAAGCCGCCGAAGACGTTGGCTGAACCGAAGACAACCGCGACAAAGCCCAGCACCTGGGCCAGCAAAGTGGAGGCATCGGCCAGCACCAGGATGGCGCCGAACAAAATGATGCCGTGGATGGCGTTGGTGCCGGACATCAGCGGTGTATGCAGCATCGACGGCACCTTGGAGATGACCTCGATGCCCACAAAGATGGACAGGATGAAGATGAACAGGATGTTGGTATCCATAAAATTATTTGGGTTGGGCGATGAGTTTTTCGTTCACTATTTTGCCGCCGTGTGTCACGAGGCAGCCCTTGATGATTTCGTCGTCGAGCTTGAGGTTGAAAACCTTTTCCTTTTTGTCCCAGAATTCTTCGAGGAGGTTCACCAGATTCGCCGCATAGACCTGGCTCGCGTGCAGCGGCGCGCGCCCGGGCAGGTTGGCGATGCCGATGATCTTCACGCCGTTGCGGTCAACGATCTCGTTGTATTTCACGCCTTCGACGTTGCCGCCGGTTTCCACGGCCATGTCCACGACCACCGAGCCGGGCTTCATGGCGTTGAGCATATCCGCAGTGACCAGGATCGGGGCCTTGCGGCCGAAAACCTGCGCGGTGGTGATGACCACGTCGGAATCGCCGCAGGTCTTGGCCATGGCGGCGCGTTGTTTCTGGATCTGTTCCTCGGTCAAGGCCTTCGCGTAGCCTTCCTTCGTCTGGCCGGTTTCGCCAAGGTCGATTTTAAGGAATTGTCCGCCAAGCGATTTCACCTGTTCCTCGACGACGGGACGGGTGTCGTAGGCGGTGACTTTCGCGCCGAGACGCTTTGCCGTGGCGATGGCCTGCAATCCGGCCACGCCGACGCCGATGATAAAAACTTTTGCCGGCAGGATCGTGCCGGCGGCGGTGGTCATCATGGGGAAAATTTTGTTGGAATAGCGCGCGGCGAGAATCACCGCCTCGTATCCGCCCAGGTTGGCCTGGGAGGACAGCACGTCCATCTTTTGTGCGCGCGTGGTGCGCGGGATGAATTCCATGCTGATGGCGCTGACGTTCTGCGCGGCGAATTTATTGACCAGCTCCTTTTCGTTGAACGGATCGAGCAAGCTCGCGTGGATGGCACCGGATTTGAGCGGGGCGATGTCCTCGATCGGCGGCTTGCGCAGGCGCAGCACGATGTCGCCGGTGGCAAGCAGGTTTTTGTGGTCGCTCGAAAGCGTGGCCCCGACCTTGGTGTAGGCCTCGTCGGGGAAGCCAGCGGCGATGCCGAGGCCGGCCTCGACCTCGACCTGGGCGCCAAGTTTGATGAGTTTAGCGGCGGCGTCCGGCGTCAGGGGTGCGCGGGTTTCACCCGGTTGGGTCTCACGTGGAACGGAGATTTTCATAGGGTCAAATGTGGTGGCAACCTAACACCGCCCGCCCGCTTGGAAATCCCGTTTCTTGCTAATTTCAGTTCCCTTTTTGGCTCACTGAAACGGTTATTTGATCCATTTTTCCCCGCCGGGTGGACGAAATTCCTGCATGCGCCGCAACAAATCTGCTGCGTCGTCCGCCACCAGCACCAGTTCGCGATGCTGCGGGCGGATGAAGCCCTCGTTGCGCGCATGGTCCAGAAATGACAACAAGCTCTGATAGAATCCGCCAATGTCAAGCAGCCCGAAGGGTTTGGCGTGCCAGCCGAGCTGGCTCCACGCCAGCACCTCGAAGAATTCCTCAAACGTCCCGTAGCCGCCCGGCAGTGCAATGAACCCGTCCGACAACTCCGCCATCAACGCTTTTCGCTCATGCATGTTCTTCACCACCCGCAGATCGGGCAGCTTTTCATGCACCACTTCCTTGATGACGAGTTTCTCGGGGATCACGCCGATGACATGGCCGCCATGCTGCATCACCGCGTCCGCCACGATGCCCATGAGCCCGAGCCTGCCGCCGCCATAGACGAGTTCGATGCGCTCGCGCGCGAGCAACAGGCCAAGCGCCTGCGCCGCCGCTGCGTATTCCGGGCGCACGCCCTTATTGGAGCCGCAATAAACTGTGATCCGTTTCATGTGAGGATTTTTACCACAGAGACACAAAGACCAACTTTTCTCCGGCCTCTGTGGTTAATTTTGTTACGCCTCGCGCACTGCCTGAATGAAAGCGCGCACTTTGGCGGCGTCTTTTTTTCCGGGTGCGGATTCCACGCCGCTGGAGACGTCCACGGCGAACGGGTTCACCGTGGTTACCGCGTCCGCGACGTTTGCCGGCGTCAGTCCACCCGCGAGGAAAATCGGTTTGCCAAATTTTTGCGCTTCAATCGCCAGCTCCCAGTTGAAGGTTTCGCCGGTGCCGCCGAGTCCGGCCTTGGAATAGGCATCCAGCAAGAAGGCGTCGGTCGAATAATTTTCCAGCGCGCGCAGCGAATCCGCGTCCTTCACGCGCAAGGCTTTCACGCTCATCAAACCGAATTGCGTGCAGAAATCGGAGGGTTCATCGCCGTGGAATTGCAGCAGGTTCAAACCGCACGCGGCGATGGCTTCCATGACTTGCGCCTCGTCGGGGTTCACAAACACGCCCACGCGCAGGACGAACGGCGGCAGCGCGCGCCCAATTTCCGCCGCGGTTTGCACGGAGATCAGCCGCGGACTTTGCGGCGCAAACATCAGACCGATCATGTCCGCCCCGGCTTCCGCCGCCGCCAGACCGTCGGCCACACTTGTGATTCCGCAGATTTTTACCTTTGTTTCCATTTACGATTTGCGATTTACGATTTACGATTGCGCTGTTTTCAACCGTTCCAAATCATAGATCATAAATCATAAATCGTAAATCTTCGATGCCTCGGACGATCTATCTCGATTATAACGCCACCACGCCGCTGGATGCGGCGGTGCGCGACGCCATGCTGCCGTTTTTTGGCGATTTCTGGGGCAATCCGTCGTCGGTCCATCACGTCGGCCAAAAATCGCGCGCTTTGCTGGATGATGCCCGGGATAGCGCGGCAAAATTCCTCGGGGCGAAGCCGAGCGAAATCATTTTCACGAGCGGCGGCACGGAGGCGAACAACCTTGCGATCTTCGGCACGGCCCGCCTGTTGAAAACCAAAGGCCGCCATCTCATCACCAGCGCCATCGAACATCCAGCGGTTCTGTATTGCTTCGATTATCTGGAAAAACACGAAGGTTTTTCGGTGACGCGCCTGCCGGTGGATGCCGAAGGCCGCGTTTCGGTGGACGCTTTTGCCAAGGCAGTGCGGCCCGATACCGTTTTCGCTTCGATTATGGCGGCCAATAACGAGATTGGAACATTACAGCCGGTGGCGCACATTGGCGACTTGTGCCACGCGCGTGGCATCATTTTTCACACGGATGCCGTCCAATGGTTTGGTAAGGAACCGTTCACGTACGTTTCTCAATTCAAGGCCGATCTGGTCTCGGTCTGCGCGCACAAATTCCACGGTCCCAAGGGCGCGGGCCTGCTTTACATCAAATCACCGTTGCATCCCGACCCGATTCTTTTCGGCGGCGGACACGAAAACGAGCGCCGTGCCGGCACGGAAAACGTTGCGGGCATCATCGGCCTGGTCGCTGCACTGGAAAAGTTTGTTAAAATCCCGGTTTTCGACGGGGCGAAGCTGAAACCATTGGCGGAAATGCTGGTGGCTTGCGTGGAAAAAATTGACGGCTGCGAACTGGTTTCTCCGCGCGAGCAATCGCTGGCGAACACGGTTTCATTCACGGTGAGCGGTTCAGATGGCATCGCCTTGATGGCTGGGCTGGATATGGAGGGCATTTGCGCCTCGAGCGGCTCGGCCTGCTCCGCCGGTTCACTGGAGCCAAGCCATGTCATCGTGGCCCTGGGCAAGCTGGACGCGGCCAATTCGTTGGTGCGCTTTTCGCTCGGCCGGGATACGACCCTGGAAGAAATAGAACTTGTTGGGGAGTTATTACCAGCGGTGATCGAAAGAGCTCGTTTTAAAAGGAAATGAGTTTTCCAACAAGTGCGCCAACAACTTTCCAATTCGGTGTGAATGACTTGTTGAAAGTGCGAACAAGTTTGGCTTTTTATTTTTCCCCGCTCGACTAGCCTTTGGTTGTCGGCGGTGGCAAAATCAGTTTCCGTTTCACCTGTTTGTCGTTTGTGAGTTGTTGGGCTTGTCCACCGCCTATAATACGGATAGTTTTTTTAAAAGAAGAAGAATACTATTAGGCATCGCGCATGAAAATCACCATAGCCAAAGACCAGATCATCACCGGACTCCAGGCCGTGCAAAACGTGGTCAGCACCCGCACCACGCTCCCGATCCTT
>DATHOG010000073.1:0-14852 GCA_035485115.1 Candidatus Sulfotelmatobacter sp.
CGAGTCCGGGATTCCCGATTGGAGCGACAACTGGCTGGCCTACACTCCGTTCGATGCGGTGGTCTTGAATGGCGGGGATCTGGCCGCGATGCCGCCGGGAGTTTTCGCCGCCATCGGTGATTACCTGCACGCGGGTGGAAACGTGGTGCTGCTCGGCACAACGGATCTGCCGGCGGCGTGGCACGCGACGGGCACAAAAAAAATGCACGAGGGCGCGGAACATGATGTGGGTTTTGGCAGTTGCTTCACGTTCGATTCGGATAATCCCGGCGTGCTGAATTCACAATCAGTTTCCCGCCTGCGCGAGGCCGTCCGTGAAAGCGCGTTTTACTGGCAGGGCTTGCCGGACGAGGTCGGCGCGAATGCGACCCTGCCCGTGGTGGACAATTTGAAGATTCCCACGCGCGGCATTGTCATCATCATGCTACTGTTCATCATTCTTATCGGGCCGGTGAACATGATCTACCTTTCGCGCATCAAACGGCGCACCTGGATGCTATGGACGATTCCGACGATTTCCTTCGCCACAACCCTCCTGGTTTTCGCCTACAGCCTCCTGCGCGAGGGCATCACGCCGGATACCCGGATCGCGGGGTTGACGGTGCTTGACCAGACGACGCATCGTGCGGCGACCGTCGGCGGCGAGGCGTTTTACTGTCCGCTGACGCCCAGCGGCGGTTTGAGTTTTGAATATGGCACGGAGGCCACGCCGCTCGTCCACCGTGAATGGGGTTCGGGCACGTCGCGCGAGGTGGATTGGACCACCTCGCAGCATTTCGCCCACGGCTGGGTTTCCTCGCGTGTGCCGGCGCATTTTCACCTCCGCAAATCCGAGACGCGCCGCGAACGCATCCAAATCGTGAATGAAAATGGAAAACTTCTGGTCGTGAACAGCCTCGGCGCAAACATCAAATCTCTCTGGATCGCCGACGCGGATATGAATGTTTATCAGGCGGATAACATCGCCGCCGGTGAAAAGAGCGGGCTGATACACTCGGGCACACAGCCGATGGCAAAAACCGGGGCCAAAGGAATTTTACGCGACCAGGGCTTTGCAGTTTCGGCGCATGAAAACAGCGGCGTGGAAGGCTATCTGCAGCCGAATACCTATGTGGCCGTGCTGGATTCCAATCCATTCCTCGAAAACGGACTCGGCTCGGCCTCGCGGGCGAAGCGAACCAGAAGTTCCGCCGTGGTGTTCGGAATTTTGTCCGACGACGACAAGGTGGGAGGTGCGAAATGAAAGTTCAGGTCAGAAATTTGCGCAAGGAATTCGGCCGGACGGTGGCCGTGGACAACATATCGTTTTCGTTCGACTCCGGCCACGTCTTCGGCTTCGTCGGTCCGAACGGTGCGGGGAAGACGACCACGATGCGCATCATTTCCACGATTGAAGAGCCTACGAGCGGCGATGTCTTGTTGAACGGCATTTCTGTCTGCGAAGAACCGGAACTGGCCCGCCGCGTCGTCGGCTATGTGCCGGATACGCTCCCGGCGCACGCGGATATCACGGTGCATGAGTACCTGGATTTTTACGCGCGTGCCTATGGTTTGAAGGGGAAAAAACGGACGCAGGCGGTCGAGGCGATCGAGGAATTTACGAATGTCGCCGGCATCCGCGATAAACATTTAAAGGCCCTCTCCAAAGGAATGAAGCAGCGCGTCACGCTTGGTCGTGCGCTGGTTTATGACCCGGACGTGTTGATCCTGGACGAGCCCGCCGCGGGACTTGATCCGCGGGCGCGGGTCGAATTGCGCGAGTTGTTGATGCTGCTCGCGGAGCGCAAAAAGGCGATTCTCATCAGCTCGCACATCCTCACGGAGTTGACCGAAATCTGCAATGGCGTGGTCATCATCGAGCGTGGAAAGATCCTGGAGACCGGCACGATTGACGAGGTGTTGAAAAAGAGCGCGCCGCGCCGCACGGTCGCGGTGAAGCTGCTCGCCAGCCATCTGCATCAGAACGCAGATTTATTGAAGGAACTGCTGCAGACGCCGCACGTCGAAAACGCGCGCGATGTCGCGAACGAGATCCATTTTGAATTGAGCGGTGACGAGGATGCGGCGTGTGAAATCCTGGGCGCGCTGGTCGCCAAAAAATACAAGGTCATCGAATTCCGCCAGACCAAGGCGAACCTCGAGGACATTTTCATGAATGTGACCAAAGGAGGCGTGCAATGAAACTCGCGGCGATAAAAAATTATTTCGCGAATTGGCGGGAGTGGGAGATGAACCCCATTGTCATCAAGGAACTGCGGCAGGGCGTGCGCAGTTGGACGGTCACGGGAATGTTGCTGTTGTTTCTCGTCGTGCTGTTCATCGCCTCGCTGGCGTTTCTCATCACGTCCAGTTTTGATGTGAACGCGAACATGGGTCTCGGGGGATCGATGTTCAAGGTGTTTTTGGCGATTCTCGCCGGGGCGAGCGTTTTCTTCATCCCGCTTTACACGGCGGTGCGGGTGGCGGCGGAACGACAGGAAAACAATCCCGACCTGCTTTACGTCACCACGCTGTCGCCGTTCCGGATCATCTTCGGGAAATTTTTATGCAGCGCCTACATCACGCTGCTGTTCTTTAGCGCGTGCATGCCGTTCATGGCCTTCACCAACCTTTTGCGCGGCGTGGATTTGCCGACGGTATTTTTCATCCTCGCGTTCTTGTTCCTGATCGTCTGCGCATCAAACATGATTGCGATCTTTTTTGCCTGCCTGCCAGCGAGCCGCCCTTTTAAGATCCTTTTTGCCATCGGCGGATTTATCATGTCGTTTTGGGTCGTTCTTCCAGTGGTGATTTCGTTTCAATTCATGGAGTCCGGCATCGGTGCCATGATGGGGCGGCGCGATTTCTGGATCGGTACGATCACGACGACGGGGCTTGTTTTGATGGTCACGGGGTTATTTTTTGTGTTGTCGGTGGCGCTGATTTCACCACCATCGGCCAATCGCGCGTTGCCGGTGCGGACTTACCTGACCGGCGTTTGGCTTTTGACGGGGCTGCTGGCATTCGGCTGGGTTGCCCAGACCGGTGACGCTGAGCGGATGACGGCCTGGGTCTATCCAACCTTTATCGTGATGATGTTTGCGCTGCTTGTGACCATCAGCAATCACGACCTGTTGAGCCAGCGTGTACGGCGAAAAATCCCGCAGTCGCAACTAAAGCGTTTTTTTGCCTTCTTCTTCTTCAACGGCGCAGCCGGCGGTTTGATCTGGGTCGCGGCCATTCTGGTCATCACTTTCGGGATTGATGGGGTGATGAATAAACATTTTCCCAGGGCGAGTTACCCTTCAACATTCGCAGTGGAAGGGCACGGCTGGTATGTTACCACCGGCCTGTACGCCTTTGACTACGCATTGCTGGCGTTGTTTCTGCAACGGAAATATTTTCGGCACCGCCCGGCGAAGCTGGCCGGACTGCTGGCCGTGCTGCTGGCCGGCGGCTGGGCCCTCGCGCCGGGAATCTTCCTGTTCTTCGCGAACCGCCTGTCGTGGAAATCCATCGACGGCTTCCAGCCCGGTAACATTTTCAACGTCTTTTCCCTGAGTGAAGGTTCCGACCAGATGAAACATCAAGTGACGGCCATGATCTGGCTGGTCGTCATGCTCTTCATAAATGCAAAATGGTTCCGGCAGCAGGTGAAGAATTTCCAGCCGCCGCCGGCGGTTGAAAACGTTCCGCCGGTTCTCCAATGATTTTTTCCCCATGCGCGACGAACTTCGACAAGCCCTGCGCGACGGCGACAAACTCGGCGCGCGTTATGCGCTCCAGATTCCGCAGGTGGCCGCGAGCGGCTGGACCGGTTCGCGCTCCGGTCGCCGCGCCGGCACTTCAATCGATTTTCAGGACTACCGGGAATACCAGCCCGGCGATGATTTGCGATTCATCGACTGGGGCATCTACGCGCGCAATGACCGGCTCACGATAAAACTGTTCCGCGAGGAGGTGATACCTCATCTGGATTTGATCCTGGATGGCTCGCGTTCAATGGACCTTGAAAACACCGCGAAGGCGGATGCCGTTGCAAAAATTGCCGCGCTGCTGGCCGTTTCCGCCGTAAATGCGCAATGTTCGCAGTCCGTCTGGCTTGGCGGCGAGGGTTTTCAACGACTGGCCAACGATTCGCTGGTGCCGTCCGCCTGGGACAGGCTGGAGTTCGCCAGCCAGCGCACGCCGGAACAATCGTTGGAAATTTTGCCTCCAAAATTCCGTCGTCTGGCCGTGCGGGTATTCATCAGCGACTTGCTCTGGCCGGCCGACCCGCTGCCGTTGTTGCGCCGCCTGCGCGAAGGCGCCGCCGCGCTTTTTGTCATCCAACTGCTCGCGCGCGACGACGCCGCGCCGCCGGAACACGGCAACCTGCGCGTCGTGGACAGCGAAACCGGCGAGGAAACGGAAATCTACATCGATTCCGCCATCGCCAAAAACTACACCGACAATCTTGCACGTCTGCAACAAGCGTGGGATGACGCCTGCCGCCAGACCGGCGCGCACATGACGACCATCATCGCCGAGGATTTGGAAAAGTCCTTGAGTGAACTGGAGGCAATCCAGTTGCTCATGCCGGCATGAAATTCGAAGGAGATGTTTCCTTTTTTAACATATCCGCTCGCCTTGGCCGCGCTGGCCACCATTCCGGCGCTCGCGGCGATTTACATTTTGCGGAACCGTTTCCGGCGCCGGCAGGTCTCCAGCCTCGTGCTCTGGAAATTTCAGGTGCAATCCAAGGCCGGTGGTGCCAAGGTCCATAAGCTGCAACTGCCGCTGCTCTTCTTTCTCGAATTGCTGGCGCTGACGCTCCTCGTCGTCGCCGCGACCGGGCCGCACTGGAAGCTGCCGCAATCGCAGCGCCCGCTCATCGTGGTGCTGGACGATTCTTTTTCCATGCGCGCCGTCAGTGACGGTGTTTCCGCGCAAGCGCGGGCCAGAAGTTTTCTGGAGAAAATTTTCCGCCAGCCGCCGCCGTCCACGCGCCTGGTGCTGGCCGGATCCGAACCGCGTTCGCTGGGATCGACCGCCAAAACATGGGGCGAAACGGATGAATTGCTCGCTCAATGGCAATGCTGGTCGCCGGACGCGGATCTTGACCGCGCCATCACGCTCGCCGCCGAGCTCGGCAAACAACAGGCCAATATCCTCGTGTTGACCGACCACAAACCGGCGGACGAAAAAATTTCCAACCAGCGGCTCGAATGGCACGCGTTCGGCACATCGCTGGACAACGCCGCCATCGTCAACGCCTCCCGCACCGCGTTCGGCGATGAAGACCGTTGCCTCCTGGAGGTCGCCAATTTTTCCGCCGCGGCGCGCACGGTGAAGCTGGCGGTGCAAACCGGCACAAATAACGCGCAAGGTTCCTTGCTTTCATTGGGCGCGCACGAAAGCCAGCGGATTGTTTTTAACATCCCGTCCTCCGCGCCGTTGCTGCATGCAACGCTGGATGCCGATGCACTCGCCGAGGACAACGATGTCCAATTGCTGCCCCCGATCCGCCAGCGCGTCCGCGTGCAGGTCGCGCTGACCAATGAAGAATCCGCCGCGCTGGTGAACCGCACGTTGGACGCGACCGGTCTGCGCGCAGCGGTTTCCGATCACCCCGAAATAGTGGTCCATGAAACCGATGCGGTTTCCGGCAGCAATTCCTGGAGTCTGCAACTGCGTGGCGATGGCGCGACCAATACCTATACCGGCCCGTTCATCGTGGACAATTCGCATCCGTTGGCGGAAGGCATCGCCCTCGAGGGCGTCGTTTGGACGGCGGCGGCCGCAACAAACGCGCCGGGCGAAATACCGGTGATTCTTGCCGGCAACGTGCCGCTGTTGTCAACGCGCGAGGATGTTTACGGCCGGCGTCATCTCACATTGAATTTCAATCCGGTTTTGTCCACGGTGCAAAGCACACCGGACTGGCCGATTTTGTTCTGGAACATTTTGTCATGGCGCATCGCGGAATTGCCGGGCTTGAAGGAGAGCAACGCGCGGCTGGGCACGGAGGTCATTTTGAAGACCTCCGGCGAGGCGGTGACGGTCACGCTGCCGGACGGAACGAAAAATGATTTTCCGAAGACCGGCGGCGAACTGGCGCTGGATACCCCGATGCCGGGGATTTATTCCATCGCAGCCGGCACGGCGACGAACCAGTTTGCCGTCAATGTGCTGACGGCCGACAAATCCGATTTGTCAGCCTGCGCCAGCGGACAATGGGGCAGGTGGAGCGAAGACACCGAGCGCCGGCTGGAGGAAGCCTCGGCGGTATGGGTTTTCGGGCTGCTCGCGGCGGGATTGCTGGCGGCGCACCTCTACTTGATTGCACAGGCGAAAGGAAACCAAACCTGATGCTGACATTGTTCCAACCCATCTGGCTTCTGTTGCTCGTGCCGCTGGCGGCTGCGTGGTGGGCCTGGCCTTTGCCGGCGCGAGGATTGAAAATATTGCGCGCCGTGGTTTTCCTGCTCATGGTTACGGCGTTGGCGCAACTGGCGTTGAAATTACCCGATCGCGCCGGCACGGTCATCGTGGTCGCCGACCGCAGCGAGTCCATGCCGCAGGATTCGGACGCGCAGGAAAAGGAGATCATTTCGTTGCTGCACAAATCCATGCAGCCGCGCGACCAGCTGGGCGTCGTCGCCTTCGGGCAGGATGCAGTGGTCGAGCAATCACCGGCGCGCACGGAATTCGGCGGTTTCGAGGCGCAGGTCGGTGCGGATCATTCGAGTGTGAACGACGGGATCGAATCCGCACTGTCATTGATTCCGCCGGATGGCGGCGGGTGGATACTTGTTTTGTCGGATGGCAAATGGACGGGAAAAGATCCTGCCGCCGCCGCCGCGCGGGCGGCCGGCCGGGGTGTCGCGGTGGATTACCGTCTGATTTCCCGGCCGCAAGTGAGCGATGTGGCGATCCAGAGTTTTCTCACCCCGCCAACGGTGCAGCCGGGACAGGCGTTCGTTTTGAGCGCGTGGGTGCAATCCCCCAGCGACCAGGAAGTCCAGTATCAACTCAAACGCGGCGATGAAATTCTCTCCTCCGGCAGCAAACAAATTTCCGCCGGGCTCACGCGATTGATGTTTCGTGACCGGGCCGGCAAGGCGGGCGTGAATGAATACACGCTGACGGTCCAGGGTCCGAAGGATGATCCGATTCCCGAAAACAACACGGCGCGCGCGCTCGTCGGGGTGGAGGGCGCAAAGCCGGTGTTGGTTGTTTCATCCGCCGGCGAAAAATCCGGACTCGTTAAATTATTGAAGGGCGGCCTGATTGATGTCGTCGGCAGGGAACCGCAGCAGTGCGATTGGTCGTTGGAGGAGCTTTCACAATTTTCGGCCGTGATCCTGGAAAATGTTCCCGCCGGGCAGATCGGCATGAGCGGCATGGAGACACTGGCGTCATGGGTCGAGGATACGGGCAGCGGGCTCGCGATGACGGGCGGACAAAAATCCTACGGGCCGGGCGGCTATTTTAAATCGCCGTTGGAACGCGTCATGCCCATCTCGATGGAGATGCGCCGCGAACATCGCAAGCTGAACCTCGCGGTGGTCGTCGCGCTCGACCGCAGCGGCAGCATGTCCATGCCGGCCGGGGGGGGGCGCATCAAGATGGATCTGGCCGACCTGGGCACGGTGCAGGTTTTGGATCTGCTGTCGCCGATGGATGAGATCGGGGTGTTCGCGGTGGATACGACGGCGCACGAGATTGTCCCGCTCGACACGGTGGAACACAACGCGGGTTACCGCTCAAAAATTTTATCCATCGGTTCGGAAGGCGGCGGCATTTACATTTATGAGGCGCTGGTCGCCTCCGCCAACATGATCCAGTCCGCGCACGCGCAGACGAAGCACATCATTTTGTTTTCCGATGCGGCAGATGCGGAACAATCGGCGCACTACGAGGAAATCGTCGGGAAGCTGCGCGATGCGGATGTGACCGTGAGCGTCGTCGGCCTCGGCACGGAGCACGATTGCGATGCAAACATGCTGAAAGACCTCGCGCGGCGCGGCGGCGGGGAATGTTATTTCAGTGACAACCCCGATGAAATTCCACGCATCTTCGCGCAGGACACGTTCACCATTGCGCGCAGCACGTTCATTGACCAGCCGACGCCATTTTCGGTGACGGCCGGATTTTCTTTGCTCGGTTCAGCGCCGGCGTCCGTGCCGCCTTCGCTCGGCGGATATAATCTGTGCTATATCCGTCCGACGGCGAATCTGGCCGCGGTCACCGGCGATGAATACAAGGCGCCCGTGGTCGCATCCTGGAACGCGGGCAATGGCCGTGTGCTGTGTTATCTCGGCGAGGCGGATGGAAAATACAGCGGCGATTTTGCAAAATGGGAACAGGCCGGCGAATTTTATTCCACACTGTCGCGCTGGGTCGCGGGCAAACATCCGCCGCTGCCGGATGACATGCTGCTCACGCAGGAGGTCCGCGACGGCGTCTGTTTCGTGCAACTGCATCTGGATCCGGACCGCAAAGGCGATCCGTTTTCGACTCTGCCGCGGGTGAAGGTGTTGCATGGAATTCCCGGCGCCGCCCCGGCGAAAAACACCATGGCGTTGCAATGGAAAAATGCCGACCTGCTCGAAGCCGCGATTCCGGTCGCCGGTCGCGAGACGGTTTTGAACACCGTCGAGGTTTCCGGCCAGCAACCGGTGACGCTGCCGCCGGTATGTTTGCCGTATTCGCCGGAGTTCGCGCCCGACCAGCCGGGACGCGGCGCGGCGACCCTGGCACAGATTTCCACCACCACCGGCGGACGCGAGCGTTTGGAGATCCCGAAAATCTGGGATGAACTGCCGGCGAAATCGCGCTACGTCGAACTCGCGCCGTGGTTGCTGGTGCTGGCGGCGGTTTTGTTTCTGCTGGAAATTTTCGAGCGGCGCACCGGCTGGGTCTTAAGGTTTTTTGGCTGGCGCATCGTTGCAAAAGCAGGAAAAGAAGACGCCGAAACGGAAATTCCCGAATCCGCCGCGCCCAAGAAACCTGTGATGCCGTGGCTCGCCCGCAAACGGGCGCGAACCTCGACGGTCTCCGCCGCCATCGCGAAAAAAGTGGAAACGCCTGCCGCCGCGCCCGCCGCGCCCAAGCCTGCTCCGGAAAAACCGGCGAGCAGCGAATCGACCATTGACGCCATGCGCAAGGCCCGCGAACGCGCCCAGCGCCGCACGGACAAGGACCGGTAGAAGATAATTCGATTTAACTGGCGGGTTTGGCTGGAAACCGTGTTAGGTTGCCAGCCATGAAAATCATTATCGAGGATTCGGAGTCGTTCAAATTTTTCACCGGCGAAGGCCAATGGTCGGCCGTAGCCGCAGATGGCAAGCCCTACGCCAGCGCCCTTCATGCGTACAACGTCGCCCGCCATGAACCGATCGGCAAATTCAACATCGCCGGCTACGTCGTTCAAACCGAACAGATTGTCAATTTACGCGCCGGACGCGGCACCGGCATATCGGCAGCAGTGGTGTAGCGCTCAGCCGGCTGTCTCAGTGGAGGGGATTGTCCTTTAGGCGGCGTTCGGCTTCCTGATTGGAAACACCTTCCCTGGCGCGCACGACGGCCATGCCGACAACGGGGGGATAGGCCTGGTCGCTTTTCATGCGCGGTTCGACGTATTCGATGATTTCAAAGAGGAGTTCGTTGGCAGCTTCGTATTCAAGGCCGGTAAGCTTGGTGATGTAGCGGGTGGCGCGATCAATAAGTTTCAAGTTGCTGGGCACGACATAGACCATGTAATTGCCCAATACGCGTCCGAGCCGGACCATGGTACAGGTGGAAAGGGTGTTCATCACGAGCTTCACCATTACGCGCGCCACGCCGTCCAGCAGGAACAGTTTTTCCGGAACCGGCACGAAGACCGTGATGCAACCGGGGATGAGTTGTTCGACCTGGCGCACGCTTTCCGACACTGACGGGCTGCCGAAATAGATCTGCGCCACCTTGGATTTTGCCGCCGCCGCCTTTTCAAGCTGTTTCAAGAGCACCATGGCATCGTCCCCGCGCGAGATGACGGCCACGGCGCCGTCACCGACGCCCTGTGTGCGGTAGCGCAGGCCGTTGGTACCGACCTTGAAGCGCATGAGTTCCGTGGAGCTGATGCGCTGGACAATCTGCATGGTGCGATCGAGTTTTTCCTCGCCGACGAGCGACATGACCTCGTCCTGACTCCATTCCACGCAGCGCGGCTTGCGCTTCAGGATGTTTTTCCACGCTGAATCCGTCCAGTCATCCGGCACAAAAAGATACGCCCAGGACTCGGTCGCGTTCGCATCGTCAAATTTTCGGAACGGCGGCGTGCAATACGTGGGTGAACGCTCGGTGGTGTCCGTCAAGACATCGATGCCGAGGTTGTTTGCGTGATAGTTGTTTTGGAACGAGATGCCGTTGTTGCCGCGGTAGATGCGTTCTTCCATCCCCACGAGCTGGGCCAGTTGACGGCGGAGTTCCGGCGAGCGCAACGTGGCGTAGCCTTCCTCCAAGGCCGCCAGAAAATCCTGCGGGATATTTTTTGCGCTGGTGCCGATGAGCTGGCGGCAGACAATTTCCAAAATCGTGCTCATCACGCACAACTGGATGGAGGTCGCCTGCATCCGGGTCGACCCGGTGATGGCCATCGGGCCGGTGGTCAGGTTGATCTTTTCGATGCGGTCGTCCTGGATCACCTCGCGGCTGCGCTGGACGTGTTCGCACAGGATTTCGTCCGGGTTGTTGTAGACGAAATAAACCTTCGCGCCCGCCGTGACGCCGGCCCAGGCCGTGCCGATGACGAAGGAGGTCTCGCCGCCCTCGGTGATGGCGAAGACGACGTCCCGGTTGCCGACGCCGAGGTCGTTGATCTGCTTGTTGCCGAACGCGGTGAAATCCTCGAAGCCTTCCACCGATTTGATGAGCGCGTAATCGCCGCCGGCCATCACGCTGAACGTACGATTTTCAAAATCCGAATCCCTGGTTTGAAAATGCCGCTGCCAGAAATCGCGCCACATCGAATCCAGCAGGATGCTCAGGCGCCCGGTGGAACCGCAGCCCGTAAAAAAGATTTTCCCGCCGTTGTTCACGGCCTTGAGGACTTGCGCCGCAATTATTTCCGCCCGTCCGGAGGCGGCGAATTCCCGGAATTTGTTCATCACGTCCGCGTCCGCCTCGAACAGCAGGTCAAGCGCGGCGGCGATATCCTTGCGCGCCACGCTGCTAAGATTGGCCGTGACCGGGTGCGATTGCTCCGTAACCAGCGATCCCAGCTTGAACTGGCCCGCGATTTTCAAAAAGTCTTCCGAACGTTCCCTTGATGCGTCGCTCATTCCCATGATTTAATGAAATTGCCAGCGCGCGGTCACGCGGATAATTTCTTGTTGTGCTCTCCACGCAACAGATGGCGGCGCTGAATGCCGCCGACTGCGAGTCCGCGTTCGACAACCGAACGCGGCAGCTCTATGCGACCGACGCCTCGCCATATCAGATCGTGCCGGGGGCGGTGGCCTTTCCCAAAAATCCGAAGCAGGCGGCGACGGTCATTCAGGCCGCGTTGACGACCGGATTGCCGGTCACGCCGCGGGGCGCAGGCACGGGGTTGAGCGGCGGCGCGATCGGCGAAGGCCTCATCATTGATTTCGCGAAGCACAACCGGCAGATCTGGGATTTCGACAAGGAGCGCCGCACCGTGCGCGTGGGGGCGGGGGTGGTGCTCGACCAATTGAACCATTTTCTGCGCGCGGAGGGTTTTTGCTTCGGCCCGGATGTGGCCACGAGTTCGCGCGCGACGCTGGGCGGGATGATTGCGAATGATTCCAGCGGCGCGCACACGCCGGTCTATGGCACGACGGGGATGCATGTCAGCGAGATTGAGATCGTGCTGTGCGATGGCAAGATCACGCGCGTCGGCCCGCATCTTGAAACACTGCACCATCAGCGCCAGGTACTCGATGATCTGCTGGCGCTGAATTCGCTGCAAATCTCCGAATGTTTTCCCGCCGGCCTGTTGAAACGCTGGCATGGCTACGGCCTGGCGCGTGCGACGGAACAGCCCGGCAACCTGATTCCGATCATCTGCGGCAGTGAGGGCACGTTGTGCGGGATTTTCTCCGCCGAGCTGAACGTCGTTCCGATTCCCGAAGAACGCGGGGTAGCACTCATCTTTTTTGCCTCCGTCGCGGAGGCGCTGCAGGCCACCGAGGTGCTGCTCGATCTGCAGCCGGCCGCGATCGAGCATGTGGACGCGCCGCTGTTCAACCAGACGCGCGGCCAGCGGGATTTTCAAGCCGTGCGCGCGTTGCTGGACCTGGACGCGCAACCGTGCGAGGCCATCCTGATCGTCGAATTTTTTGCCGGAGCCAAGGACAAGCTGGCGCAACTTTCGAGACGCAAGCTCGGCCTGCGCCAGTTGATCCTCAAAAATACGCAGGAACAAAACCTGGTCTGGGCGATGCGTAAGGCCGGACTTTCATTGCTCACGAGCTGCAAGGGGGACGCCAAGCCCGCGTGTTTCATCGAGGATGCGGCGGTGCGACCGAAAGATTTGCCGGCCTACGTTGAGAGTTTGCAGCAAATTTTCGCCGGCGTGAACGTGACCGGTTCGTTTTACGGACACGCGGCGGCCGGCCTGTTGCACGTGCGTCCGATGCTGGACCTGCACGACGCGGGCGATTTGAATAAATTTCGCCAGATCGCGGATGAAGTGGCCGCGCTGGTCGGGCAATTCAAGGGTTCGCTGGCGGCCGAACATGGCGTGGGCATCGCCCGCACCGAATATTTGAGGGAGCTGGTCGGCTCGGAAATCTTCCGCATCATGCGCGAGATCAAGGCGTCGTTTGACCCGAACAATCTTTTCAACCCCGGCAAGATTGTCGGCGACGGGCGTTACAAGATCGATTCGCACCTGCGCATGGGCGCGGACAGGCGGATTCAACTGCCGTTCGAGCCGGAACTGGCGTTCGCGGCGCGTGACGAGTCATTCGTCGCGAATCTGGAGCAATGCAACGGTTGCGGCGGCTGCCGCAAGGACCCGCCTACGATGTGCCCGACCTTCGTTGCGACGGGCGAAGAAGGCATGAGCACGCGCGGTCGCGCCAACCTGATCCGGGCGGCCCTGGAATTGCGCGGTTCGAATGTGGAAAATCCGCTGCTGGCGGACGAGCTCGACTACGCGTTGTCGAATTGTCTGAGCTGCCGGGCCTGCACGCATGAGTGCCCGTCCAATGTGAACATGAGCCTGCTCAAGGCCGAACTGCTCCACGCCCGCACCAAGGTGAAGGGGCTCTCGCCGCAGCAGCGACTGGTGAGTTCCGTGGATTTTCTCGGCCGGCTGGGCTGCAAATTTCCGAAGCTGACGAATTTATTTTTCAGGTCGCGTTCGGCGCGCCATGTCTTCGGCAGGTTCTTTGGTTTCGCCGGCGAACGGATGACTCCCGAGTTTACCGACGAACGTTTCGACAAATGGTTTGCCGGGCGTCCGCACGATACGGAGGGGCTGCGCGGGCGGGTGATCTTGTGGGACGATACCTTTACGCGTTATCACGAACCGAACATCGGCAAGGCGGCGGTGAAAGTCCTGGAGGCCGCCGGTTTTTACGTCGTACTGGCGGAAAAGCGGAAATGCTGCGGGCGGCCCGCCTTCAGCGTCGGCAACCTGGACGAGGCAAAGAAACTGGCCGAACACAACCTCGCGCTGCTGGCGACCGACGAATCGCCGGTTATTTTCCTGGAACCCTCGTGTTATTCGATGTTCAAGGAGGATTACGCGGAAATGAGGCTGGCCGGGGCGGCGGACATTTCGGTGCGGTGCTTTTTGTTCGAGGAATTCATCGAGGAACTATTGAAACGCGAACCGGAGGCGTTGAAATTCGACCATGAAAACGGGCGCATCGCCATCCACGCGCATTGCCACGCGAAGGCATTGACGAGCACGAAGAACATGCAGCAACTTGCGTCCCGGCTGCCGAACCGTACCGTGGCGCTGCTGGACACCGGCTGCTGCGGCATGGCCGGGGCGTTCGGGATGCGTGCCGATAAATACGAACTTTCGCTCAAGATCGCCGAGCCGTTGATGGAGCAAATCAAGCATCAGCCATACGGAACGACGTTCGTGCTGTCCGGCACGAGCTGCCGGCATCAGGTGCAGCATCTGGCCACCGTCCGCACCCAGCACATGGCCGAAGTGCTGGCCGATGCGCTGATTTGAATAAGGAAAAGGACGCAACGTCTTGGCGAACTGTGAATGGTCAGCGGCTTGGATAGTATCGCAAAATAGAAATGGTCAGCTGCTGTACCTTCTCCCCAAGGGAGAAGGTCAGGATGAGGGGGAAGGCGTTGCTCATTTCAGATTGTGCGGGCGTAAAATTCGGATGCTCACTTCCCACCCCGGCCCTCTCCCTCGGGGAGAGGGAGAAACGCTCGCAGCGTTTCGACATCGCAACGCTACATCTTCTTCGGTCAATGCTCTAAACTTCCGAGGGCGACAGGCCGATGCCGACGATGCTGCAGGCCTGGATGACGTTCAGTCCGAGTTTTTCTGCCGTCGCCAGAACCTCCGGCGATTCCGTGCCGGGGTTCAGCCATAATTCATCGCAGCCGCGCACGGCGATATCCGGCAAAGTTTTCAACAGGACCGGCGGCGGCAGATATACGCTGATGAGATTTGGGCGTTCGGGAACTTCCGAAATATTTTTGAACGCGGGCAAATTTTCGATTTGCGCCTCCTTGGGGTTCACCGGATACACGCGCCAGCCCTGACGCACAAAGGCGCGCACGGCAATGTTTCCAAATTTGCTGCGGTCGGCGGACGCGCCGATGATGGCGATGGTTTTCATTTTAAATCTTTTGGCACAAATCATCCAACGCAGGGGCGAGCTTCGGAAATTGGAATCTAA
>DATHOG010000074.1:0-29773 GCA_035485115.1 Candidatus Sulfotelmatobacter sp.
AATTACATAGTCACGCCAAACGTGCTCGTGACCAACGCGGGTTCACTGGCGGTTGGAACCTATCCTTTGATCAAGTATTCCGGAACCAGCTCCGGGACGGCGCCCACGAGCGTGACCTTGCCGGTCTCAGGCTATTGCAGCGGCTATGTGTCCAACAGCGCCACCGCCAAGACGCTCTATCTGGTCATCACATCCTCATCAGTTTCGGCGAACCTGGCGTGGGGCACCTGCATTGGAAATTGGGACTTCACGACACCTAACTGGACGAGCAACGGAGTCTCCGTGGTGTATAACGACGGCAAGGCGGTTCAATTTGACGATACCGCACCTTGCACCAGCCCGATCGTAACCTTAAACACGAATGTCGCGCCTTCGGGCGTGGTCTTCAACAACATCACCAATTCCTTCGCGATTGCCGGCAGCGGTAACATCAACATCAGTCCCGGCGGCGATCTGGAATTGTTGGGCGGCGGCATGGTGGCGTTGTCCGCGACCAATACCTATTCGGGAGGCACAGTCGTGTCCGCCGGGAGTTTGCTAAATATTAATAATGGCGGCAGTGGCAGCGGCTCACCTATCGGCACCGGCACGTTGACGCTCAATGGCAACGCCCGCCTGGGCAATACCAGCGGATCCGCAGTGGTGTTGCAGTATCCGGTTCCACAGGTTTGGAACGGCAATTTCAGTTTTGCGGGAAGCAATGACCTGAATCTGGGGACCGGATCGGTGACGATGCCCCAAAATACCACGGTTAACATCGTGACCAACAATCTTACGATTGGCGGCTCCATCAGTGACGGTGGCGCCGGCAATCAGTTGATCAAAACCGGCAACGGTACTTTGACGCTGGCCGGAAACAATAGCTGGAGCGGTGTGCAGCTACAAGCGGGCCAGATCAGTCTGGTTTCGCCTGCCGCCATCGGTAGCGGAAGCGCCTCCTTGACAATCTCAGGCGGGGCCATGGACAACGTCAGCGGCTCGGATATGGCGCTGCCCCTCAACAGCTCCTACAACATCAATACTGCCGGCAACACCTTTACGGTCGTAGGTTCCGGCAATCTCGATTTCAGTTCCGCACCCATCATCGCAAGCATCTCCGGCTTTAATGTGAATGTCGTCAGCAATACCTGGATAACAGATGGTATTAGTCTTAATAACGCTCATGCCACCAAAACCGGCAACGGCACCTGGAAGGTAATAGGGTCTGATACTGGCATCACACCTGGTAACATCACCGTAAATCAGGGTGTGCTTGATATGGCCCGGGGCAGCGGGGCGACTGTTGTTGGTGGTGGTGGTGGTTCGGGTTCTCACGGTGGCTTTCCTGGTTTGATCGTAAATTCCAATGCCTTGGTCCTCGTTGACGGCTTTAATGAGATAGGCACCTCCTGGCCGGTTCGCGCCGCCACTCCAGTTGAAGTCACTTTGAACACCGGCGTTTTGGATGTGAACGGCCATGACTTGTCAGCCGATTTGCTGGCCCTGAACAACGGCATCCTGCGCAATTCGGTCCCCGGCTCGGGCCAGTTGTTGAACATTTTAGCAACCAATCAACAGGCCCTATACCTCGCCGGCACGAATTGCCAGTTTGATGTTCCGCCGGTGGACGCGACTCTTTACATCAATGCGCTGGCCACAGGCAGCGGCACGCTGGTGAAAACCGGCGCGGGAACATTAGAAATGCTACAGAGCAATGTTTACACGGGCAATATCACGGTCAGCGCCGGCACTTTGAATTTGAGCTATCCTGACATCGCGGCCGGCGCGACAGTGACGCTCGCAGGCGGAACCAATGCGATGCTGAATTTGAGCTTTGCCAATTCAGACACCAATACCGTTGCCGGCCTGGTCCTGGGTGGTGTCCCGGCCGCCGCCGGTCTCCATAATGCCACCACGGATCCAACTTACATCACCGGCAGCGGCAGCCTGTTGGTCAATCCGATCACGATCAATCCGCTCCCGGGAACGATCCAATTCTCGGTATCGGTAAGTACCTTGAACCTGGCCTGGCCCACGAATGGCGGCTGGTTGCTGCAAGCGCAGACCAATTCACTCCAGTCCGGACTGGGCACCAATTGGGTGGTAGTGGCCGGCTCGGATTCCATCACCAATCTGAGCATACCCATCAATCAGGCCAACGGCGCGGTCTTTTATCGCATGGTTCATCCATGATTTAAAAAACAATCTTTGATCAGCCTCCGTCGGAACCCGGTTTCGGCGGAGGCAAAACCCATAAATAAAATGAAGTTATACAAATCCAATGTTAGGCCGGCTTTTACGCTCATTGAACTGCTGGTCGTCATCGCCATCATCGCGATCCTGGCGGCCATGCTCCTGCCCGCGTTGACCCGGGCCAAGGTCAAGGCCAACCGGATTGCCTGTATCAGCAATTTGAAACAGTTCGGGGTGGCTTTTGCCACGTATGGAAATGATTACGACGACAAGCTGCCGGCCGATGAATTTGATCCGACCAGCAACGCCAACAATCCATTTGTAGGTTATTGCCTGGTTCCTTATGGATTGTCCTTGCCAGACGGGCCGTTGTCCTCCAGCTACAGCTCCGGTTACACCAACCATGGCGTGCTCATTCCGACGGGGATTCTCGCCACTGGCAAGGTCTATTATGATCCCGGCCTGAACGAGCAGCAGGCCGATCTGGCCGGTGAACCGGCATTTGGCCAGGCATTGTATTCCACCCCCACTTTTCCCAGCGCCAATGGCGGAAACATCCGGGGAAACTACATGTATTATCCCCAGTCCACGACCCTGATAAAGGGGGTTCCAACATTGATCAACATCAACGCGCATACGGTGGCTACGAAAATAAACCAATTAAGCCCCCAATTCACCATGCTGAGCGACCTGGTCTATACCTGGAATAAAATCCCGCATCGGTATGGCGTTGCACCGGTGGGAATCAACGCGCTGTTTGGCGACATGCACGCCACCTTTAGCAACACCAAATCGGCGTTCACGGCGCAGTATTGGGACATGGGAGCCGGTGCCAATGGGCAGAACCCTGGAAATAATACCCCCCGCTTTTGCGGCATGATCAGCTTGTTGCAACCATGAATCCCAAAATCTGAAGCCGCCATCACCGGTCAAATCCCATGAATTGCCGGCGGATATTTACCGTGGTCGTCCCCGGTCTATTGCTGTTGCTCACGTTACCCGGCCGGGCCGATGACATCCGGGACTGGCACCTGACCGCCCTGCATTCATCCGTTCCCAATGACGAGGTTCTCCATCTAAGCATCAGCGGCAACGGCAAGCCCGATGTCATCGAACGCTGGTGGAACGGCAAACGGGTCCGCTGGCTCGATGAAAGCGGTCGCATGCAACCGGACGATGCGCGCGGCGATCAGGTGGGCTCGGTCATGCAGGTGGACATGGATGGCGATGGCATTTATGACGGGCCAAATGACATGAACGTCAAATGGTGCGATACCGACGGCGATGGCGTGCCCGACGTGCAGGCGATCACGATCAATCCCGCCACGTGGGGCGCGGAAAAAAGTGATCGCACCGGCAATCCGGTCTTCATGGTTTTCATCAACCACGACCAGCACGGCGTATTGGGCTGGATTGATTGGAAGCATTTTGATCTCGCGTGCTGGGCTTTCACCGGCACCTGTAATTGGCTGCCCAACTATCACGGCAATAACGATTTCGTAAAAACCCATTGCGCGTCCTATGCCCTGACCGACCCGCGCCTCAACTGGGAAAATCCGTTTTCGTTCTATGACGAGGAGGGCAAGGGCGTGGCCAACATGGCCATGCGTTGGTGCGCTCCCCAACCTTTTAATGGGACGAATGTGGACATCCGTCCGGTGGTCAATGCCGGCTTCGTGACTTACGACCTGGACGGGAATGCCGGCAAGGATAATGAATCCTCCTTCGACATGACGCTGGCCGGGAGCGGCGCGAGCATCGATATCAGTTCCATGAGCCATCCCCTGCCCCACTTTGCCGGGAATCCGAAATTTGATCCCTGTTTCCAGCACAACGAATGGCGACGCATCAAGGAACTCATCTATATGGACCGGAACAAGGGGTATTCGCTGTTCTTCAAAACACACTGGAAGTGTTTCAATTTCGTTTTCGACGAGGATGGAGACGACCATCGTTGGGAACGGGTTGAGTTGTTGTCGCCCACCAGTATTCCCGGCAACCCCAAGGCGGCACCCGTGGATATTTACTCCACGGCGCGCTTCGGCAACACGAACGGTCTGCCGCCCGGCCTCGACGGCAACGGACAGTCCGACAGCCTGGGCGACCGGGGCGAGTTCGATCTGGATGGCTCGGGAGGCGGCAAACTTTACATCGGCGTCTTTGACCGCAAGTTTCACCTGTATGGCGCCAAGTGGGGAGCCTGGACCGTTGACGAGGATGGCAAATATCATGGCGGCGGCGGCGAACCCACGCACCGCCCCCCGGCGACCAAGATAAATGAAGTGGTAAAATACACCGATACGGACGGCGACGGATTTATTGACACCATCGAATATGATTACGACGGGGACCGCAAAGTTGACTTCAAAGTCTGTCTGCTGGATTACGAGGAAAAAGGACGGAAATCGCCGGATGTCGCCAGCCTGATCGACCCGGGCAAACTGGGGTGGAAAGGGCTGCACGAACTTTTCAATAAAACCGCGCAGGCATCCTGGCTTGAAGCTCTTGAAGTTTATCACGCCGCCTGGCAACGCGATTTGACTTCTCCCGAGTTGGACAAGCTGGCCGCAGCGTCATCCCTCAGACAGCGGTACGACAACAGCTATTGGATCAAGGAAAAAATCTTCCGCATGATCCGCGAACGATTGCAAACACGGGTGACCAAACAGCTCTCGGACCGCATGGAGACGGAAAAATTTCTTGCCGACTATGCCCGCGTTTATTACACGGGCCATTTTGATGAAGTCGTCCGGCTCATTGGAAAGGTGCCGTCCGAACCCTGGCCGCAAGCGTTCAGCCCCGTTGTTATTCAAACAACAAAGAAAACCAAACATGACCCGATGTCCGCGCCGTTAATTCCGGCAATCTTTTCGAGTCGTGAGGTGCAATGACCCTAAACCATCGGACACTCTTCCGCCCGGGCCATTCGTTGCGACAACCACAGTTTTTCTCAAACCATGCCCGTGTCCGGACTCTCTTCAATTGCCTGGCGTTCGTGGGTCAATCGTTCCGCAATTTCGTCAAAGTTAGACCGTTGGCCCGGGGTCAAAAGGCTTACGACGACTTGTGCCAGGATTCCAGTGGCAACGGCAGGAATTGCCGGATAGCCCCAGAATTTTGAAAATGAAGGAATCAAGATGACCGCGAGTGAAACCAGCGGAGTGGTGATCAGCGCGGCCAGCGCGCCCTGCCAGTTGGCGCATTTCCAAAAGCGTCCCACCAGGATGATGACCGCCAAGCCGCTCATGGTGACGGGCAAAAATTTGACCACAAAACTGACGATCGAGGTGGTGCGCAACGCGAAGGCCGTGGAAATGATGAAGACAACCACCAGCGCGCCGCGCACGACGCGGATGGGATTTTGCGGATAATGCCCGGTCGCCAGCGGATAAATGTGCCGGACAAAGAATGAGCCGGCAGCGGTGGCATTGCTGTTGGCACAGGACAGGATGGCCGCAGTGGAAGCGACGACGACAATAGCCGCCAGCCCGGGCGGCAGGACATTCATGACCAGCCACGGCAAGGTTTGATCCGGCGACTTCAGATCGGGGTTAAGACTGAAGGCATACATTCCGATGATGCCGATCACCAGGGAAAAGCACATCACGACCACCCCGGCTGTGACCATGCTCCATCGGGCGATGTCCGGCGTCCGCGCGCTATAGATGGCGAGCCGCCGGCCCGGATCGGCAAAGTCGCTCAAAACCAAAACCAGCAACAGGCCGGCCAATTTCATATTTCCAAAGGCATCGTGCCCCAGGATTGAAAAATTTTCGGGCGGCACGGCCTTTTGCAACCCGTCCAATCCGCCTGAGTGCTTGAGCGCCGAAGACACCAGGAAGCCGAAGCCGATGAGCAGGATGATCGAGTTTAGGAAGTCGGTATATACCACCGTTCTAAAACCGCCGGGGATGGCGATCAACGCGGTGACGAAGCCGGCGAGGACGACGCACAATTCCGGTGACAGGCCGGTCAC
This sequence comes from Candidatus Sulfotelmatobacter sp., assembly GCA_035485115.1. Taxonomy (GTDB): domain Bacteria; phylum Verrucomicrobiota; class Verrucomicrobiia; order Limisphaerales; family UBA11358; genus UBA11358. Next base: position 6,149 of record DATHOG010000074.1, read on the forward strand.
GATGCCCAGCACATGGCCGCAGCCGGTGATCTGCACCGTGAGCCAGCACAATTGCGACAGGAACAGGCTGACGTTGCAAAATTCCGAGATGGCGCGATTGCCGTTATAATAACACGAAATCTCCTCGCTCAAGGTGATGAACCCGTAGCGCCGCGTGCCGGCAAAGAACAATCCGGTCAGCAGGGTTCCCAGCCCAAGGCCGAGCGGATACGCCGAGCCGGCCCAGCCGTATTGATACGCCAGCCCGGAACCGCCGATGACGACGCCGGTACCGATACAGCCGGCGGTGATGGTTCCGGTCAAAATCAGGTAAGGCAGATTACGGCCGGCGACGAGATAGTCGGCCGCTTTCCGGACCCGCATCATCCAAAACGATGAAACGCCCAGCATCACACAGCCGTAAACCGCCAGCCCGATGATGATGTAAGGGTGCGTTCCCACTTGGAGCGGATCAACGGCGCGGCGCGGTGGTCAGCGGAGTTACCGGCGTGGTCGCCGGCACGCGGCCCTGGGCCACGGAAAGCTTGGTCGTCTTCAAATGCGGCAGGATATGACGCGCGACCAGTTCGGCCTCGTCCTTGTGCGGGTAGCCGGAAAAAATGAACGCGCGGATTCCCATGTCAATATATCGTTGAAGCTTGTTCAAGATCTGTTCGGGCGTTCCCACCAAGGCGCTGCCGCAGCCGGAACGTCCCCGCCCGATGCCGGACCAGACATAGGGTTCGATGTAATCGTCCTTGGATTGCGCGCGCAAGGCGTCCTGCCGCTGCACGCCGGCCGACTTGGTATCCTGCGAACGCGCGCGGATTTCGGCGCCCTTGACGGGATCAAATTGGGACATCAAGCGGGTCGCGGCATCGCGCGCTTCCTGCTCGGTCTCGCGCACGATCATATGGATGCGCAGGCCGAAATCAATTTTCCGTCCGTACGCCTCCGCGCGTTTGCTCAAATCCTGCATCGTGGCCAGCAGATTTTCTTCCGGTTCCGGCCACATCAAAAAAACGTCGCAATGTTTTGCGCAGAGATCGCGGGCCGGATCGGAGATGCCGCCGAAATAGAGCAGCGGGCCGCCGTTTTGTTGATACGGTTTCACCGGGTCCGCGGGCAGGTCCAGGTCGTAAAAGCGGCCCTTGAATTTTATCCGGTCTTGCGTCCAGGCTTGCTTGAGAATTTGCACCACCTCGTCGGAACGGGCGTAACGGTCTTCGTTCCCTTCCGTGGTGCCGACCAGTTCGGAGGAGATGATGTTGATCGTGAGCCGGCCTTTCATGATGTGGTCGAGCGTGGAAATATGGCGCGCGAGCATCGGCGGATGGATTTCGCCCATGCGCACGGCGACGAGAAAATGGAGCTGCTTCGTCAACACCGCCGCCGCGCCGGCAAAGGTCAGCGGCTCCTGCCCGACGTTGAACGACGAGGGCATCAGGATATTCTGAAAACCGAGCCGGTCGACCGTTTGCACGATGTCGGTGCAATGTTCAAAACTGCTGCGAAGCGAGCCATCCGGCACGCCGAGAAATTCATAATCCTCGTTGCACAGGGCGGAGAACCAGGCGACTTCGACCGCCGGCTCAGGGGTGCGAACGGAAACAGGCTGTGGTTGATCACTCATATAAATGTAATTTGGCCAAGGGCATGACAAAAAATAACAAAAACAATCCCGAGAGCAATACGCGAACGGGAAATTACCAAGAAAGCCATGAATCGAACCCGCTCGCCGATTACGGGTATGCCCAGGACTTCGCTTGACCGAAAGCGGACGTCCGGGTTGTCACGCGACTGCGGAACTCCGCCTGGCTTCGGCTTGACCAGTCCGGCGTCGCTCCGAAGCTATGGCGGGACAAGCCGACGAATTATTAGGCGGCATTTTGTAAATCATCGATCGCCTTTTTTGCCTCCGTCAATCCGACGTGGTGAATTTCACGATAGACGCGAATGGCTGCAATGCGCTCTCCAGCTCGTACCAACCGCTCAACATCCGCCATCGTCGCCGTCCCGGCCGCAGGCAAATCTCCGGAACGATGATGTGCTGCGTCGTCAGCTTCTGTCGGTTTTTGATAATTGCTCTCCTGCCTCCGCCACCGCCATACCCCCCGCCAGGCAACATAGACCACGACACAAAATCCGAACTCGGCTAAAAGCTGCCAGGCCGGAGAAATGGGTTGATGCCGGAACCTCGGCCACAAAATGCCGGCAATTGGCACCAAAACACCAAACGACAAACACGTTTTGAGCAAGCTGCGCAAAAGGAAATGGCTATAACCTTTCGCGCGCTCCTGCTCCCACGATTGCTTCTCGATTTTTGTCATAGCGTGATAAGCGGCCTCAACGAAATAATCCCGCGACTGCGGGACACCCGGGAAATGTGGCGGGGCAAAGCCAAATGCTCAAGCACAAAACGGAAGCGTCAATTAGGGTTGGTTCCGGCGACTGGTCAGGCGGCATGGGTGAATTCAAAAACATGGGTTGTATCTGGCTGCGATGTGATGCACTGAAAGCCGTGCCGGGTGTAAAACTCACCGGCCTCGTTAGTCCGCACGCGCAATATGTCAAAATGGCCTTGGGCGTGGGCAATCACAGCCTGAAGCAAAGCGTGACCAACACCGCGGTGCCGATGGTCTGGCAGAACGTAAAGCCGCCGGACTCTTCCCGCGCGGGCATCGCGAGCGTAGGGGTCGCGATTAAGCCCACAAATGCCCGCCACCTGATCGTCGGCGACAGCGAGAAACAAAGCCTCACCGGGCGCATCGAAGCGGTTCGTACCGGACGCCCACTCATCACACAAACGCTCCATAAATTTGAAACCCTCCTGTGAACTCTCCACCCGCAATCTTTGTAGAGCGGCCACGTCGAGGTCTGTAATTCTGGTAATCGTAAGCATGTGCGCTCGCCGGCTAATGAAATAATCCCGCGACTGCGGAACATCGCCTGGCTGCGGCTTGACCAGTCCGCCGTCGCTCGGAAGCTATGGCGGGAGAAGCTAGCGAGTGGTTAGGCCACGTCATTCTCATTTCAATCCTCCACTAAACTCGGCAATCCTCATGTCGCAATGACTCTTCCAAGTGCCTCGCTTCAACCGCAGAATAAAAGTTATGAGCCACCATCCATAAACAACCAGCATAAGCACGCCAAGCACTCTCAGAGGAATAGTCTGCCTGTCGTTCGGTTTAGGATCCCAAAATAAATAAAGGCATCCAACTCCAACAAAGAGTCCCCAACAGACACACAAGGCATGTATCACAGGCCACCGCTTTGCTTTCTGCCAGTAAAAGCAGGCCCACCAAAACTTTTTGGAACGAGGTTGCATAGTGGCCAACGTAAAAAACTGAGTCACCGCCTACTCGCGGCGCGGCTTGCAACCGTAGCGCCAACGGCGGTTGGCTCCGGCGACTTAGGTGTCATGTTTCAACAGGTTGTCTGCATGGCTCGATCTCTATGTTTCTTCCTAAAAAAGTAAACCACAAATAAGGCCACAGGCAATGCCATGCCAGTCAGCCACAAAAAGCCATACAAGACGGCACTAAGCGACTGCTTGTCGTGCCTGCGTTCCCAACTCCAGTTTTGGGGATGCGTCAGGTAATGCCAGTCGGATGGAAGGCTAATAAGAGCCGCAGTCAAAACAGCCCCGACCAGACCAACATACCACCCCGCTTGACGATGCCACTTTTGGTAGAGCTTGCAACCAACAGATGTGATTGCTGTGACCATGGCTTCGTAAAACAGGACAAGCAAAATAATCATGACGCGTGATGTGGTCTAACAAGTGACTATGCCGCAATTTGCGGTCATATTTTCCCGTTTTTCGAATCTATTTCTGTCTTTCTATTTTGTCCAGACCTATTTGGGTCGGTGGCCGGTTAAAATATGAAATCGGGAAAGACCGCAGCCTGTTTCCATCTGCATGGTCCAGGAAAATGGAGACAGGCAAGATGCCTGTCCTACGGCGGCCAGGTCTTCCCTCACTCCCGAAGGTTTATATGTCGCCCCTGGACGGGGCTTGAATTTCTTTCTGCTTCGTTTCTATAAATATTCCGCCCCTGACGGGGCTGGTTTTTGGATGGCGTGGACTTACTTCAGCGGCATGGCCGGTTTCGGATAAAGTAAACTTTGTACTCTTTATTTGTTGACATTGTTTTTACTGTTAGCTAAAGTGGGGCAAGGGCGGAAAGCACCAGGCTGGTGCCGGGCTATGGCGGGGGTGGGCTAAGCAAGCCCCCTCATCCTAACCTTCTCCCCCGAGGGGGAGAAGGAACCGCAAAAGTAGGCGGTGATCGAAGTTTGGAAGTTTGTTCTTTGACATAGCCACAAAGTGGCGAGTGAAATGTGATGAGTTCGCACGGCGCAGGTGCTGGGTTGGAATGTCTTGAATCGAGCCATTCCACCCAGCCCCTGCCGAACCGAGGCCCAACCCGGTTTTTATCCGAGTAAATCCGAGTAAATCCGACCAAAAAAGTTATGAGTGACGGGTTATGAGCGGGGGGCGGAAACACCAAAACTTGCTGGGAATCGCACCAAATCAAGGTAAATCAAACCAAAATAGTGACGAGCCAAAACCCGAAGCAAGAAAAGCGTCACGGAAAAAATCCGGCTAAAAGGCGGCGGAAGTGGTTATCGCGCTGGTGTTTGGATGAGCGTGGAGTTGCTCAAAAACATGAAAATTACCAAACGAAGCCACCGTTTCCCCATAAACATTGGGTTTCGTTGATTTGGGTTCGCGAGAAAAAGCCACTCACAGGCTACTGAATCCAGGCAAATCCAAGCAATTCAAACTTGGAACTTAAAATTAAGGCCCCTCACCTCATTCCTCTCCCCGTTTAGCGGGGAGAGGAGGAAACGCTTCAAACGTCTCGTCACAAACTGCGGCTTGGTTGCATAAAATCCAACCGTATAAGACTAAATCCAAGTAAATCCAATCCAAGTAAATCCGACCCGCCTTCGTTAAAACTACGGTGCGGCAAGCCAAATCCGACCAAATCCATGATTCTTGGCTGACAGTACGTACTGATTTACGACATTGCGCCTCATACGGTCAGGCTGGCGTCCTTTTCTTGGTTATATGTCATTTACAATAAGCGGGTTGCCAGACGGGGCTCAAAAGCTACGGCGGTCATTGAATTTTGCACGATGGCTTGCGGGTCTTGGATTCGGTTTGACCTTGAGGAGTGTAATGATTAGGCTCCCTAAACGTTTGGCACATCAAGCGCCGGCGGAAATTTTTTTATGACAGAAGGTTATTGCGTCAAGTGCAAGGCAAAAAAGCCCATCGCCGATGGTGTGGAAGAGACCATGAAAAACGGTCGCAAAGCCATCAAGGGCAAGTGCCCGACCTGCGGCACGGTGATGTTCAAGATTTTGGGCAAGGCCGCCGTCGCGCCTGCCCCCGCCCCTGCCGCTGCCCCCACCTCCAACAACCCCCCACCGCCGCAAGTCTGACTTATGTCCCAACAGCTAGCTTACGTCATCATCACCCCCTACTCGCTTTATAAATCCCGTACCGGCGGAATCCTGAGCCGCCTCATCACCCGCACCGGCCTCGACCTCGTCGATATGCGGATGTTCGCGCCGAGCACCGAACTCGCCAAAGCCTACGCCGAAACCATCATTTCCGCGCAAGACCCGCAAGATCGCAAAATCCAGGAATTGCTCAAGAATTACGTCCTCGAAAACCTTTGCCCCGACCCCAAGACCGGCCTGCGCCGGCGTTGCATGATGCTGCTGTTCCGGGGCGATGAAGCGGTGCGCAAGGTCCGCGGTGTGGTTGGTAATTTGAGCCCGGACCGCCGCGGCGGCGAGACCATCCGAGATACCTACAGCGACCTGATCATGGACGACAACGGGAACGTGCGTTATTTCGAGCCCGCGGTGCTCGCCGCGCCGAACGTGGAGGAGGCGGAACGCAAATTGAAATTGTGGGCCAAGTTTTCGGAAAGCGACGGCGGCATCCTGGAAAACGTCAACACCTACTCCGCCGGCGAAAAGCCCGAACGCACGCTGGTGCTGATCAAGCCGGACAATTTCAAGTTCGCCACGGGCCGCCCGGGCAACGTGATCGATTTCTTCTCGCGCACCGGCCTGTTCATCGTGGGCGCGAAGGTGCTCCGCATGAGCACGGCGCAGGCAATGGAATTTTACGGCCCGGTCCGCGATTTTCTGCGCACCAAATTGAAAGACGGCGTAAGTGCCAAGGCGAAAGACATCCTGGAAAAAGAGTTCGGTTTCAAGATGGCCGAGAACGACGTGAAAGCGCTGGGTGATGTCCTCGGACCGATCCAGGGCGATTCGCAGTTCGACAACATCGTGCGTTTCATGTCCGGCCACGCGCCCGGCGAAATCCCGCAGGCCGACTGGACCAAGCCCGGCACGGAAAAGTGCATCGCGCTGGTCTATGAAGGCGTGGGCGCGGTGAACAAAATCCGCGACGTGCTCGGCCCGACGGATCCCTCCAAGGCGCCGCCCGGATCCATCCGCCGCGAATTCGGCTCGACCATGATGGTCAACGCCGCGCACGCGAGCGATTCGCCGGACAACGCCAAACGTGAATTCGGCATCGTCAAGCCCGGCGAAAACTATTTCAAGCAGGTCATCGAAGAGGCGTTCGGGAAGAGCTGACGAAAATATAAATCTGGAAAATGAAGGGATTAGGCTCCAACAATTCTGAAAAAGTTGGCCTATTTCAAATTGCAATTCTTGTTTTGTCCATTGTCGTACTTGGCGCACTTGGTGCCGATATGGCTTTCAAACTACCAAAACAAGTTTCAGAAATTCTCCAGAACCTTGATACGACTGTCTGCGTTCTCCTGTTCGTCGATTTTTGGATTCGCTTTTACAAGGCTGAATCAAAATTGGCTTTTATTAAATGGGGGTGGATTGATTTAGTTGCCAGCATTCCGAACATTCCAGTGTTACGAGTCGGACGATTCGTTCGCATTCTTCGTGTCATCCGTTTACTTCGCGCCATTCGCGCGACGCAAAAGATCAGTTCATTACTTTTAAAGGACAAGATTCAAACTGGCATCACATCGGTCGTACTTAGCGCCTTTTTGTTGATTATCTTTTGCTCCATTGCCATTTTGATTTGCGAGCAACAAGACCCAAACGCAAACATCAAAACCGCTGGAGACGCAATTTGGTGGAGCGTGTCAACGATCACAACAGTGGGTTACGGAGATACATATCCAGTCACGGGTGAAGGCAGAATTGTTGCAATGATTTTGATGGTTTCGGGAATTGGCCTCTTTGGGGTTTTAAGTGGCTGTGCAGCATCGTTTTTTGTTGGCTCGAAAGAAAAAAGCATTGTTCGGGAAGAAAACAAAATTTTAGCCCAACTGGAAAAGCTCGAAGAAAAAATTGACCAACTCAAGCGTAACCAATAAATATTCGATATGGCAAATATTCCTCAGAGAGTTTCAGAACGGCTTGTAACCGGGATAAAAAAGTTCAAACCGGTTTTAGCAGCCGCCTACGACAATAAAGCCAACGAATCAAACACGGTGATCATCATCACTGCAATGCTTTCGGAGGTTTTCGGTTATGATACTTTCAAAGAAATCACTTCAGAAATTGCCATTCGCGGAACGTTTTGTGATTTAGCCACAAAGATTGATGAAAAAATCCAATCGCTGATTGAGGCAAAAGCCATTTCTCAAGAACTAAAAGACATCCACGTCATGCAAGCCGTAAGCTATGCTTCAAATCAAGGTGTGGATTGGGTCGTACTGACAAATGGAATGCACTGGCACATTTACAAAGTGACCTTCGCTAAACCGATAGACCATGAAAAAATCATTGAAATCAATTTCCTTGATGTAGACCACCATAATATTGCCCATCTGGAGATGCTTTTTCGACTTACAAAGGAAGGATGGGAAAAATCCGCGTTGAAGGATTATTACCAGCAGAAACAGGCTTTGAGCAAATTTTCTATTGGAGCAATTCTTTCAACTGACGCAGTTTTAAATCTTATCCGCAAAAATCTTCGACTCATTTCTCCCGATGCAAAGATTAATGCAGAACAAATTCGCTCCGTATTAGAAAATGAAGTGATCACTAAAGAAGTTTTGGAAGGAGATAAAGCCGATGAAGCACGGAGGAAAATTGCCAAGGCGTTGAAAAAATTAGAAAAAGAATCCGAAGAAGAAACACCGACCCAAATGATCCAAAAGGCGGCGGAAAATATTCCAGTCACACTGCCTATTGCCCCCGCTCCCCCGCCGGCTTGAGTTTTTTTATATATTGGTTATTCTTAGATTGGTTTTGGAAGGGCGGAGAATCGCGTTTGCGCAAGCGAATGAGGAAAGTCCGAACTCCATAGGGCGCGACGCTGCGTAACTCCAGTCCCCACGATGGAGATACACGCAGGCAAAAAGTTTCAAAGCTTTTTGACGGAAAGTGCCACAGAAAACAGACAGCCTGTCATCGTTCGCAAGAGCGGCGGCGGGTGATGGTGAAAAGGTGCGGTAAGAGCGCACCGCGCGACGCGTGAGCGTAGCGGCATGGCAAACCCCGTCGGGTGCAAGGCCAAATAGGAAACCGAGGAGCTGCCCGCTCCGCGTTTCGTGAAAGCGAAACAGGTTTCGGGTATTGACCGCTAAGACAAATGATTCTCTCCGTCCCGCTTGCGGGACGCAGACAAAATTCGGCTTACAGCCCTTCCAAAACCACTTCTTCCCTGCTGCCCGAAGACAGAAGGATGAATGCAGAATGCAGAAGTAAAAAACTGGCGTCTGCTATAGGGGTTAGCCGTTCGATTTGGTCACATTTTCTCCCTCACCCCGGCCCTCTCCCGCTGGGAGAGGGAGAACCGCTCCCAGCTTCAAATGAAAACCTGCGGCTGGATTGGAGCACACCACTTTCAAAAAGAAAAATCGAACATGGCTGTTCCCTCTCCCAGCGGGAGAGGGTCAGGGTGAGGGAGAGCGCATGGCAGCCACCCCGGCTGCAGTTTACTTTGAAATGATTTATATCTGTTTCTGCGTCTCAAATTCTACTTCTGACTTTTCCACAGCGCCGCTTCACCCAAAATTCCCGTGCGGCTTACGGCGCGGACGGCGAGCGCATCGGGATGCGCGCTATCGAGGTAGGCATCCGAGCGGCCGGGGGGCAGAATCTGCGTGGTCCAGTTTCCGTTCTCGCGGAATTGGAGCACCCACCAGCTTGCCGGTTCGCCGGGGGAGTTTTTCCAGCCTACGTGCACGGAATTCTTCCAGCCGGTGACCAGGATATCCGGTTGCGGCGGCGGGGTTGAACCCAGCCAGGGACTCGCCGGAATCAGCGCCGGCTGCTGGTAAATGTTTTGCACGAGCGCGCTGTCCAGCGCCGGGTTGCGCATCAGGGCATTAATGCTCCAATGGATGTGCCCGGCCCCGGGATATTGGCGCGAAAACGTGATCTGGTTTTCGATCTCCTCCGGCTGCCATTTTTCGCCAACCTTGAGCGAGTCCATGCCGGGCCAGACGTGGCGATGCTGGATGTTTTCGCCTTCCCACCAGTTCAGCAGCGTGGTGAAGCTCGTCTTCGGAGGCTGAATCCCCCAATAAAGCTGCGGCGCGATGTAGTCGCACCAGCCTGCGCGCAGCCATTTGCGCGAGTCACAGTAAATCTCCTGATAAGAATCGAAACCGCTGATGCCCGGCGGATTTTTCGGACGCCAGATGCCGAAGGGGCTGATGCCGAACTTCACCCACGGCTTGGCGCCCTTGATGGAGTGATACAGTTGCTCCACGAAAACGTCGACGTTTTGCCGCCGCCAGTCGTCCCGCGAAAGCCCGCTGGCCACGCCGTATTTTTTCCAGGAGGGAGAATCGGGAAACGAAATATCGCCAAACGAATTTGTCTCGTGGTACGGATAGAAATAATCGTCGAGATGGATGCCATCCACGTCATAGCGTTTCACCACGTCCATGATCACCCCCAACGAATAGTCGCGCACCGCCGGTTCGCCGGGGTCGAGCCAGAGATATTTTCCATAGCTGCGAACCATTTCCGGGTGCGTGCGGCTGATATGCCGGGCGCAGATCGGTGACACGCTCTGAAAATGATGGGCGCGAAAGGGATTGAACCACGCGTGCAGTTCCAGCCCGCGTTTGTGCGCCTCCTGGATGGCATACGCCAGCGGGTCGTAAAACGGCTGTGGTGCCCTGCCCTGCACGCCGGTCAGGTATTCCGACCATGGCTCGAGGCTCGAAGCGTAAAGCGCGTCGCAGGCGGGCCGCACCTGAAAGATCACGGCATTCATTTTCATTGCCGCCGCGCGATCCAGCATGGCGAGGAGCTCGGCCTTTTGTTGCGCGACAGGCAGTCCCGGTTTGGATGGCCAGCAGGAATTGCCCACGGTGGCTATCCATGCCGCACGAAACTCCCGTTGGGGCGCGGGCGGAACGACTGATGAAACATTCGGCGACGGCGGTTGTGCCAGCGGAGGCGCGGGTGCAATTTTCGGCGGGGGTGTCGGCGGATTGACCTCCTGCGTGACGGGCGGCGGCGGACTTTCCGCACAGCCGGCCAGCCAGACGATGGCGATACCCGTCAGCCAGGATGAAACTCGTTTCATTATCAACCAAATGAGACGCGCCAGAACACAGTTTGGCAACGGTTTTCTTGGAGTTTTGCGCGAAATTTGACAAGCGGACTCTCCTATGGTTGAATCGTTCAGTTGCAGCCGAAGTCCGGCTTCCTTCCTGAAACCGGACGCGGGAGACCCAAATTCCCAGTAATGGGACGGGGCGAACGAAACCGGGCAACCGGTTTCCAGGCCACTTTCAAGGCCAAGCCCGTCAGCTAATCTCGCAGGCATTTGGAAGGGCGATCCTCTGGATTTCGCGGGTGCGAAATCTTTACGGTCACCCAATTTAAAATGTGCCATGGCATGCCGGCGGAAACCTGCGTGGCTGGCGAAATCGGAAATTGGTTATGACTACAAATTCATCAGACGGCAATTACCGGCATACGCAACCCGGAACCCTGATACGAAGAGTGACACTCGGCATCGCCGTCGCACTGATCGCAGCGGGATGGTTTACGGGCCATCTGGCACCAATGCTGGTTTCCGGTACGATGCTGCTCATCATCGCCTGGTTGTTCCATTCACTGACGATTGAGATTACCGGCGGCGAGTTGATCTGGTTCTTCGGACCGGGATTGATTCACAAACGCGTGCCGCTGTCTGATATTGTTTCCGCCATGCCGGCAAAAAACGGTCCCAGTTGGGGCATCCACTGGAGTCCGCGCTCGGGCTGGCTCTATAACGTCTCGGGATTTGACGCCGTTCTGGTGACATTACGGGGCGAAAAAAAATTCATGCTCGGCACCGATGAACCGTCGGCACTGGCGGAAGCCATCCGCAGTCAGGTCAAATAAATGATTTTCCGGCGTGAATTTAGCCGGCAAAACTGTTCTAATCCGCGATTCAATTTTTATGAACGTCTTGACGTTCCTCAAAAACGCATTGATTGGCCGGGCGCACAACCTCTCAGATAAGCGCACCTTCCATAACCTTTCGCTGGTCGCGCTGCTCGCCTGGGTCGGGCTGGGCGCGGACGGCCTGTCTTCGTCGTGCTACGGCCCGGAAGAGGCGTTTAAGGCCCTAAACGGCCACACACACCTGAGCCTGTTCGTGGCGCTCGCCTCCGTGCTGACGATCGTGGTCATCTGCCTGAGCTATGCGCAGATCATCGAGCTGTTTCCCAGCGGCGGCGGCGGTTATCTCGTCGCGAGCAAACTGCTTTCGCCCATGGTAGGCGTGGTTTCCGGCTGCGCGCTCATCGGTGACTATATCCTGACGATTGCCATCAGCGTGGCCAGCGGCGCCGATGCGCTGTTCAGTTTGCTGCCGGAAAGGTTCCAGCAAGAGGCGCTGTATGTAATCCAGCACCAGAAAACGGAATTCTCGCTGGGCGTGGTGGTTTTTCTGACGGTGCTCAACCTGCGTGGCGTGAAAGAATCCGTCATGCTCTGGGTGCCGGTATTTTTCGTTTTCGTTTTCACTTACGCATTCGCCATCGTCTGGGCGGTCGCGGCGCACTTCGGAGATTTGCCGTCCATCGCGCACGGCGTTGTGAGCGATGTGCGGTCAGATACCGCCGAGGTCGGGATGCTGGGCTTTTTCGCGCTGGTGCTGCGCGCCTACAGCCTCGGCGCCGGCACTTACACCGGCATCGAGGCCGTGAGCAACGGCTTGAACGTCCTGCGCGAACCACGTGTGCAGACCGGCAAGCGCACGATGTTTTACATGGGTGCATCCCTCTCGTTCGTCGTCGGCGGGCTGCTGCTCGCATATCTATTGTACCACGTCGAACATGTTGATGGCAAAACGCTGAACGCCGTGCTGTTTGAAAAAATCACCGTCGCGTGGCCCGACTGGCTGTCACGCGGCTTTGTCATCGCGGCAATGGTGGCGTCCGGTGCGCTGCTGATCATCGCGGCGCAAACGGGATTTCTCGGCGGCCCGCGCGTGCTGGCGAACATGGCCGTGGATCGCTGGATGCCGACCCGGTTTGCGACGTTGAGCGACCGGCTGGTCACGCAAAACGGCGTGCTGATGATGGGCCTCGCCGCCTTTTTGGTGATTTTCGCCACGAAAGCTTCCGTGGACATGCTGGTCGTGCTTTACAGCATCAACGTCTTCATCACCTTCAGCCTCTCACAACTCGGCATGGTCCGGCACTGGTGGATCGAACGTAAAAAAGAACCCTGCTGGAAACGGAAAATCTGCATCAACGGCCTCGGCCTGCTGCTGACCGGCGGAATTCTCATCTCGCTCTGCATCGTAAAATTTTTTGAAGGCGGCTGGGCCACGTTACTGGTCACCGGCCTGCTCATCAGCGTCGCGTTCTGGGTGAAAAGCCACTACCAAGGCACCCAGAAAAAACTGCACCGCCTCACCGAGCTTGTCGCCGTCGCCATGGCTGATGACGCCTTACGCACGGAATTGAAACCCGCCCAACCCTGCGACCTGAACGCGCGCACCGCCGTGTTTCTCGTCAACGGCTTCAACGGCCTCGGCCTGCACACGCTGCTCGCCGTCGTACGGATGTTCCCCAAGGTGTATTCCAATTTCATTTTCGTGCAGGTCGGCGTGCTGGATGCCGGCAATTTCAAGGGCGCATCCGAGGTGGAAAACCTGCGCGAACATTCCGAGAAGGAGGTCGAACGCTACGTCAGCTACATGAAGAAACGCGGGTTCCATGCCGAAGCCCGGATTGCGCTCGGCACGGATATCGTGGATGAAGCCGCGAAATTGTGCGAACAGATCGCCGAAAAATTTCCCCAGGCGCAGTTTTTCGCCGGCCAGCTCGTCTTCAAGGACGAAAGTTTCGCCTCGCGCTGGCTGCACAACCATACCGTATTCGAATTGCAACGCCGTCTCTATCAAAACGGGCGCGTGATGCTAATCCTGCCGATTCAGGTTTGAGGCAAAACCACGGATCGGTAAACCGTATCGACGGTTCGACGATACTTTTCCTCCGTAAAATTCTCCGCCACCCGGCGCGAGGCCGCACGACCCTTTTCCGATATGATTTTCCGGTCGCGATCAATCGCGGTGATGGCGTCCGCGATCTCCTGCGCCATCTGCCGGGGCTCCGTTACGGCGATCTTGTAACCGCACTCCGGCGTGACCGTCACGCGCGGGCCGCCGTTGTCCGCCACCACCGGCACCGCGCCCGCCAGCATCGCTTCGAGCATCGTCAGACCGACCGTTTCCCGCATGCTCGGCAACAGATAAACATGGGTCTCGCCCAGCTCCCGCAGATAATTTTCGCGGCTCATCTGGTTGCCGAAAACGATTTCCTCCGTCAGCCCCAGCCTCACAGCCAGTTTTTTCAAATGGGGAATCTCCGGGCCGCCCGCGCCCAGATGATAGCGGAATTTCACACCGCGCTTCTTGGCGAGCGCCAGCCCGTGAAATGCCAGCGCCACGCATTTCTGGCCGCCCAAGTGCCCGGCCACATATATCCGGAGCGGACCATCGGTCTTTTTTTCTGGTGCGAACTTTGAAAACGCACTGATCTGGTCCGCCGAATAAAAACCGGGAGATAACCTCGAAATATTTTTGTCCGATCCGCGTAAATCCGCCATTAATTGCCCAGCCTCCTCCGTGATGGCAAAAACGTGGCTCGCGCGACCGACGCTCTCGCGGACAGATGGTGAAATCCGCGAACGAAAGTTATGGAACTTGCGTGCCAGTTCGAAGGCCGCACCCATCGGACTTAACAGCGGAAACAAACGGAAAGGAAACGGTTCGTTGCCGCAAACCGGCCCGTACACAAAAGGAATCCCCAGCCGCCACATCGGCGACGCAACCCGCGTGGTGGTGTAGGTGACATGGTGGACCAGATCAAACTTTTCGCGCCGGTGCAACTCCTGGGCGACCGCCAGCGAGTCACGCGTGAAATCGATATATTCGCGCCAGCCCTGCATCCGCGCGCGCAGCCGGTTCAGGTGCCAGGGCGAAAACCGGCCGGCGTAAAAATATTTCACGTTCGTCGGCAGCAACCCCGCCGTCGCCGCCTTTTCAAAATCCGCCCGGTCCCGGCTGGTGGTGATGACAAAAAGTTCATGGTCACGCGCCAGTGCGCGGATCGCCGACGATCCGAAATGGCTTTCCGATCCGAGATACGGATTGCACGCGATGGCGGAAATCAGGACTTTCATCTGTCGCGCGCCATTAAACCAGACCCGCGCCAAATCCGAAAACAAAACCGCCCGCGAAAAGTTTCGCGGGCGGTCTTTCGATATAGAATGGTTATTGCACTTCCGCGCCTTCGAGGAAGCCCTGCAGGTGGCGCACCCGCGTCGGGTGACGCAGCTTGCGCAACGCCTTCGCTTCGATCTGGCGAATACGTTCGCGCGTGACGTTGTACATCTTGCCGATTTCCTCGAGCGTGCGTTCGTAGCCGTCGATCAAGCCGAAACGCATCTCCAGGATTTTGCGTTCACGTTCAGTGAGCGTCGTCAGGACGTCGCCCAGTTTTTCCCGCAACAGGCTGTAGCTGGTCACATCGGACGGATTTTCCGCCGATTTATCCTCGATGAAATCACCGACGCTTACGTCGCCGTCGTCGCCCACCGGCGCGTGCAGCGACACGGGCTGCTGCGCCATCTTGAGCAGCGCGTGGATGCGCGAAACCGGCATGTGCATTTCATCCGCCAGTTCCTCCGGCGTGGGTTCACGGCCAAGCTCCTGCGTCAATTGCTTCTGCGCGCGCCAAAGCTTGTTCATGATCTCGATCATATGCACCGGGATGCGGATCGTGCGCGCTTGGTCGGCGATGGAACGGGTGATGGCCTGGCGGATCCACCAGATCGCGTAGGTCGAAAACTTGTAGCCGCGGCGGTATTCGAATTTCTCGACGCCCTTCATCAGGCCGATGTTGCCTTCCTGGATCAGGTCGAGGAACGACTGGCCGCGGTTCGTGTATTTTTTGGCGACGGACACCACCAGGCGCAGGTTCGCCTCGGCCATGTGCGTCTTGGCCTTGAGCGCGCGGTCGGCGGCGCCCTTCAATTCCTTGAAGATCTTGAAGAACTCCTCGCGCGGCATGCGCACGAATTGTTCCAGCGTGTTGATCTTCTGGTGCTCGGCCTCGATCGCCGCGCGGCGCTCGGCCGAACTGCGGTGCGATTCGAGTTCCGCCAGATGCCGGACGCTCGCCTGAAATTTTTCAAAGATATTTCCAGCGACGACGATCATTTCCTCGACCACCTTCTGCTTGTAGAAAAATTTCGTGAACGCATCCTGCAGTTTCACGCTCATCTTTTTCAACTCTTTCGCGAGCTTTTCCTTGCGGCCTTTTTGTTGCGCCTTCTGCCACTGGAAATACTTTTCGTCCACCTTCGCATCGGCCTGGTGGACCTTCTTGATGAGCTTGCGCAGATCCTTCAGGTGGCCGTCGCGGTTGGCGATCTTCTTGTCCACGATGACGCGGTCAAAACGTTCCTTCGGCGGGTCGGACAAAAGTTTTTCCGAGATGGCGATATGTTCCTTCGCGGTGAAACCAAGCCCGTAGATGATGGCCTTCATCGAGACCTCGGCCTCCTCGATCTTTTTGCAGATCTCAACTTCCTGTTCGCGCGTGAGCAACGGGACCTTGCCCATCTGGTTCATGTACATGCGAACCGGGTCGTCCAGGATTTCCAGGCGCGCATCCTCATCCACCTCTTCCTGCGCCTGTTCAGGCTGCTTGGAACGTTCCGCACGTTCGGCCTCCGCCTGGTCCATCACGATTTCGACATCCAGGCTGCGAAGCTTTGAAAGCAACGCGTCCAGATCATCGGGGCTCAAATTCTCCGGCAGGATGTCATTGATATCATCGTAGGTGATGTATCCGTGCTCCTGCGACAGATGCAGGAGTGTTTTGACCGTTTCCGAAAGGTCCACCGAAGTCATTGGTGGTGCCGTCGGTCCAGTTGCGCCATTCGCCGGTTTCGCGGTTGCAGGCGCAACCATTTCCGAAGCCTTCGGCTTGGAACCTTCAGGCTTGATGGCCTTGCTGGAAATCACGAACCGCCGGCGTACGGGCGGCGTTTTGGCTTTGGCCACCTTCGCAGGTTTTTCGCTGCGGTGGCTGCTCGGCGCCGATTTTTTCGACGGCGTAACTTTACGTTTCAACATAAATAATCTGACCGGAAATAACTGATTCAGTTCAGAGAAAATAATTCTCCGACCGCAATAATTGCAGCTTCTGACAACACACCCGCGTTCATCTGTGAATCATGGAATCGCGAACTTTCCAGAAGACCGACGTCGGACGATGTTAATGATTTTCGCAGCAAAATCAAGGAAAATCTTCAACCTTTAAGGCTTGTATCTGCTGTAAATGATTCAATTGCATCATTTTACTGAAATTCACAGGCCTCAATTTACCTCAACCTTCGGCCCGTACTGCCGATACATCCATTGTAATCTGAGTTTTCAATTCCCCCGGTGAGGCGAATTTCCGTTCGTCCCTAAGCTTGGAGCTGATCTCGACCTCCAGTTCCTGCCCGTAAAGATCGCCTGAAAAATCCAGCAAATGCGCCTCTACACGCAATTGCGGGTGCGGCTGTGAGATCGTCGGACGCAACCCAATATTCAGCGCCACGCGATAACGCCGGCCGCCTGCTTTTGTCACCGCCGAGTAAACCCCGTCGGGCGGCAAAATCAGGTTGGTCACGTCCAAATTCGCCGTGGGAAAACCCAGTTGCCGCCCGAGCTTGTCGCCAGTCAAAACGTTTCCGCAAATCGTGTATGGCCGGCCCAGCATCTGGCCCGCCGCATCCAAGTCTCCCGCCCGGATCGCCTCGCGGATGCGCGTGCTGCTCACCAGTTGCCCGTCCAGTTCCACCGCCGCGTGACCATGGACCAGGAAACCGGTCTCCGCCCCAAGCTGTTTCAGCAATGCCACGTTGCCGCTGCGTTTGTGACCAAAGACGAAATCCGCACCGACGCAGATGGACAGGATCTTCCCCAGATCACCGGCCAGTTCACGGATGAAAACTTCGCCGGTTTTCTCGCTGAATGCCTTATCGAAGGGAATCTCCAGCAGCGCGTCTGCACCCAGTGACTCGATGGCCCGTAATTTTTGTGAATGTGAAAAAATCTGCAGCGGCACCTTGCCGGGCGCGACCACGGCATTCGGATGTTTATCAAACGTGACGACCAAGGCCAGGGCGTCATGTGAACGTGCGTCCGCGATCGTCTGCCGGATGATTTGCTGATGCCCCAGATGCACGCCGTCGAATACGCCGATGGCCAGACAGACCTTGCGGCTGCCATTGCCAAGTTCGTTCGTGGCGCGAATCTGTTTCATTTTCAGTCGAGACGGGATTCAAGCCACCGCCAGTTTTAAATAAGGAATCACCCGTTGTTCCAGTTGCGCGGTGGTCATCTGCAAAATCTCATCGAGCGTTTTTGCGTCCGTCACCTCGAATTTCCCGGACGTGCTGCGGCGCAACGTTGCCAGGTGCGCGCCGCAACCGAGATTCCGGCCCATATCATGCGCGAGGCTCCGGACATAGGTGCCCTTGGTGCAGGCCACGCGAAATTTCCCGAGGGGTTCGGCGTATTCCGTGAACCTGAAATTATAAACATGGATCAACCGCGCCTCGCGCTCAACCTCGATGCCCTTCCGCGCCAGCTTATACAGCGGCACGCCGTTTTTTTTGATGGCCGAAACCATGGGCGGCGTTTGCATGATGTCACCGATGAATTTCGCGGCCTCTTCATTGAGCTGTTCCAGCGTTATCGGCGGCACGGGCAGGCTTCCCGTCAGTTCACCGTCGGAATCATAACTGTCCGTCGCTTCGCCAAACTTGACCGTGCCCTCGTAAACCTTGTCATCGCCCATCAACCGCTCGGACAATTTCGTGCCGCGCCCGAGCACGATGATCAAAAGTCCGGTTGCATTCGGGTCCAGCGTGCCACAGTGGCCGACCTTCTTGATGCCGAATTTGCGGCGTATGGCGTCCACGACATCGTGCGATGTCGGGCCGGCGGGCTTGTCAACGAGAATGGCACCATCAAGGGCCGAAAAGTCTTGCATGGGAAAATGAGATTACTTCGCCGCCTTCAACGAACGCTTCACCGCCGCGATGACCTTGCGCTGCGTAGCGAGGGGGGTCCCGGCGATCCGCGCGCCCGCCGCCGCCGGATGGCCGCCACCGCCGAAAAGTTTGCAGATTTCACTCACGTTCACATCGGCGCGCTTGGAGCGCAGGCTGATGCGTGTGAGCTCGGGCTCAATCTCCTCAAACACACACGCAACGACAACCGGTTCGATTGCGCGGATGTGGTCAATCAACCCCTCGGTGTCATCGGGTTCGGCCCCGGTGCGGGTGAAATCTCTTTTCTTGAGCCAAAACCACGCGATTTTTTCATCGGGCGAAAGGCGGAACTTGGAATAGACGTGTTTCAACAGCTTCGCGCGGGAGACAGGATATGATTGGTAAACCTCGTCGCAAATCTTCGCGAGGTTCGCCCCGCGTGTGACCAGTTCCGCGCCGGCGTGAAACGTGCCGGGCCGCGTGGTCGCGTATTGAAACGAACCAGTGTCGGTGGAAATCGCCGTGAACAGCAAATCTGCAATCGGCTTGGTGATCGGCCAGCGCGCAGCCTTCAGCAGACGGTAGATCAACTCGCCACACGAAGGTTCACGCGGCGAAATCCAGTTGATGTCGCCGTACTTGGTGTTGCTCACGTGATGGTCGATGTTGATTAAAATTTTCCGGTCGCCGATGCATTCGCCCGCGCGCCCGAGCCGTTCAAAACTCGCACAGTCGGTGGCGATGACGCAGTCGAACGATTCGCCGGCCTTCGGCTTTTCCAGCAGCCCGTGGGGATTGAGAAACTTATATTTTTGCGGGACGGCATCGGAATTCCAAACCGTCACCTTTTTTCCCTCGGCCAGCAATGCCAGCGCCAGCGCCAGTTGCGAGCCGATGCAGTCGCCATCGGGCCGCACATGGCCGACGATGCAAAACGTCTTGTGCTCACGGATGACCTCGAGGATGCGGTCGATGATGGGCGGAGTTTTTTTCACGACTTGGAAGCGTCGTCCTTCCCGGAGGATTCCTTTTCCAGCTCCTCGAGGATCTGCAAAACTTTATTGCCGCGCACGATGGAATCGTCCACGACGAATTTCAGCGTGGGGGTGAATTTCAAGACCACAGACTTCGCCACGAGCCCCTGGATCCGGATGCGGTGCTCCTGCAGGACGTGCAACGCGCGCTTCTGCTGGTCGGCCTTGCCGAGGATGCCGATGAAGACGACGGCTGATTTCAGGTCGCCGGCGACATCCACGTCATTGATGTTGATGAGACCGACGTCATCGACGTGGAACTCGCGGCGGACGGCTTCGCCGATCGCGCGCTTGAGAAGTTCGCGGACGCGCTCATGTCGCATCTGGGGCATAATTCAAAACGGCTTACAACTGGGCGGCAATCTTTTCGACGACGTAACATTCGATGACATCGCCGACGGTGAATTCTCCAAAGCCCTCGACCCGGATACCACACTCCATGCCGGCGCGCACTTCGTTGACTTCGTCCTGAAAACGGCGCAGCGACTGCGTGACGCCTTCGTAGATGATGTCCTTGCGCCGGCGCACCCGCACCTTGCCGCGCACGATGCGGCCGGCGGTGACCGCGCAGCCGGCGACGGGAGCGCCCTTCGAAAGTTCGAATACCTGGCGGACTTCCGCCGAACCGGCGATCGTCTCCTTGAGGATCGGGTCGAGGAGACCGGCCATCGCCAGTTTCACCTCGTCTATCAATTCATAGATGATCGCGTAAAGCTTCACCTGCACCGCGGAGTGTTTCGCCTTTTCGGCGGCGGTGCTGTCCAACCGCGTGTGGAAGCCGAGGATGACGGCCTTGGACGCCGCGGCGAGCGCGACGTCGTTTTCGGTGATCGTGCCGACATCGCTGTGCAAAACTTCGAGCGAAACCTTGTCCGACTCGATCTTCTTGATCGCCTCGACAATCGCCTCGATGGAACCCTGCGTATCCGCCTTGACTACGAGGCGCAATACCTTGCTTTGCGCGGCCTCGAGCGACGCAAAAAGATTTTCCAGCGTGACTTTGTTGCGGCCTTCGAGCGCCTCGCTCTTGGCGACCTGCGCCCGGTCCTCGGCGAGCACGCGCGCGGCCTTTTCATCATCCACGGAACTGAATTCCCAGCCGGCCTCGGGCACGCCGTTCAAGCCAAGTACACTGACGGCCACGGACGGGGCGGCTTCCTTCAGGCGCTGGCCTTCCTCATTGATGAGTGCGCGGACCTTGCCGAAAAACTCGCCGCAGATGATAACGTCGCCCAGATGCAATGTACCCTTGCGGACCAGGATGGTTGCGGTCGGGCCGCCCGGTGACACGCCGGATTCGATGACGTTGCCGAACGCATTGCGATTCGGGTTCGCCTTGAGTTCGAGCAGGTCGGCCTGAAGCACGATTGCGCTGAGCAATTTATCAATGCCTTCCTTCGTCAGCGCGGAGCAATCCACGAAAATGTTGTCACCGCCCCAATCATCAGGAACAACACCTTTGTCCTGCAACTGCTGGCGGACCTTCATCGGGTTCGCATTCGGATGATCGCTTTTGTTGACAGCGACAATGATCGGCACTTTCGCCGCCTTCGCGTGCGCGAGCGCCTCCAAAGTTTGGGGCATCACACCGTCATTGGCCGCGACCACCAGCACGACGATGTCCGTGACGTTCGCACCGCGTGCGCGCATGGAACTGAATGCCGCGTGACCGGGCGTGTCGAGGAAAGTGATCTGCTGCATCTCGCCCTTCTTTTCGGGGTGCGGCACCGAGATCGTGTAGGCACCGATGTGCTGCGTGATGCCGCCGGATTCACCCGCGGCGACGTTCGCCTTGCGGATGACGTCGAGCAACGAAGTTTTGCCGTGGTCGACGTGGCCCATGATGGTCACGACCGGCGCGCGCGGCTTCAAATCCTCCAGCTTGTCGTCGCTGTCGAGCTCGACTTTCTTCTCGGCGGCAACCACGCCCTCGCCCTTCGAACGTTTTTCCGCTTCAAACTTGAAACCATAGTGCGCGCAAATCTGGGCGGCGATCTTTTCGTCGACGGCCTGGTTCACCGTCGCCATGACCTTGAGCTTCATCAGCTCGGCGATGATGGTGAACGGCCTCTGCTTCAACGCCTCGGCCAGCGCGCGGACGATGATCGGCGGCTTGATGGTGATGATCTGCGCATCGGTCGGCAGTGAAATCTTCGGCTGCTGCGGCGCGGCGGGTTTCGCGGGCGGCGGCGTCCCGAATTGCTGACGTCCGTCACGACCGCGCTGAAATTGATTTCCACCGCGCTGGTCGCCTCCGCGTTGCGGTGGCTGGCCGGGGCGCTGCGGCGGCTGGCCGGGACGACCGCCACGATCGGCACCACGTTCCGGAGGACGCGACGAACCGGCGCGCGGACCCAGGTTGCCAAGATTGATAAAACCGACTTTCTCACCCATCTGCGGCCGCGGCGGCGTGGGCGGAACAACCGGTTTCGGCGCGGGCGGCGGGACGATGGGCGCGGGAGCTTCGGCAACCGGTTTTGACGGCTCGACCACCGGCATGGATTCAACTTTTGTCTCGGCGACCGGTGCCGGGGGCGGAACCGGCGCGGGTGGCGGCGGCGGGGCGGAGATGAGGACGATTTTATCTTCGACCGGCGCGGGCTTGGGCGGTTCGGGAGCGGTGGCGGGGGCGTTTTTGGCCGCGATTTCGGGGTGATCTTTTAGGATTTCGCCTTCAAGCCACTCGGCGCTGATCTTATCCAGCGAGCTGGACGGCACCTTGGCGGCGGCAATGCCCAACGCCTTGGCCTTGGTGAGAATGTCCTTGTTCTCGAGGCCAAACTTCTTCGCGATGTCGTAGATACGAACGGGCATATATATTTTCTAGCTCAACCAACTTCCACCACGCGGTTGTTTTTTTGAAAACGCCGCGCATAACTCAATGGCAAAAGGCCAAATTCACCCTGCAGAAATCAAATGAACGTTCCGTTTTCATTTCTGCCTTCCCATTCAACTCACCGGCAACGAACGGCGTCCCGCCTCGGCCCGCGCGGCTTCCAAAACCGCCGCCGCATCGCCGATGTTCGGGATATCCGCCAGGTCGCCGGCTTCCGCCTGCACCAAATCTTCCAGCCGCAGAATGCCCGCATGCACGAGCGCGTGGGCCTGTTCGCTGGTGATGCCGGGGATGGCGGCGATTTTCTCGACCGCTTCCGCGACTTTTTCCTCAAAGCCCTTGGTAACCACGTGTTCGGCGTCCACGAGCACCTTCCAGCCGGTCAATTTTTCCGTGAGACGCGAATTCTGTCCGCGCTTGCCGATGGCCAATGAAAGCTGGTCCTCGCTCACCAATACATTCAACGTCTTCGTCGCTTCGTTGATCTCAATGCTCTTAATCTTCGCCGGTTCCAGCGCCTTCGTGACGAAGTTGCGGATGTCGCTCGACCATGGAATGACGTCCACCTTTTCGTTGTTCAATTCACGGACGATATTCTTCACGCGCTGGCCGCGCATCCCCACACACGCGCCAACCGGATCCACTTTGGAATCGCGCGAATAAACCGCCATCTTCGTGCGGAAACCGGGTTCGCGGGCAATGCCCTTGATCTCGATGGTGCCGTCGCTGATTTCGGAAACTTCCACCTGGAACAGCTTGATGATGAAGCGCGGATCGGCGCGGGATAAAATGATCTCCGGCCCGTGCGGGCCTTCCTGCACGGCCTTGACGTAGGCGCGGATGCGTTCGCCCACCTGATATTCCTCCGTGGGTACGCGTTCCTTGTTCGGCATCAAGGCCTCGAACTTGCCGAGGTCCAGGATCACGTCCGAACGGTCGAACCGGCGTACGGTCCCGCTAACGATATCGCCCACGCGGTCTTTGTATTCGGTAAGGATCTGCGCCTTCTCGGCCTGGCGCACCTTTTGCATGAGGGCCTGCTTGGCGTATTGCGCGGCAATGCGGCCAAAGCCCTGCGGTGTGACTTCCTTTTCGATCTCGTCACCCACCTTGGCATCCGCCTTGAGACGGCGGGCATCAAACACTGAAATCTGGTCGTGCTGGGAAATGACCTTGTCCGCGACGATGAGCTTGGCGAAGGCCTTGATATCGCCGTTTTTGGGGTTCATCTCCACG
>DATHOG010000075.1:0-20032 GCA_035485115.1 Candidatus Sulfotelmatobacter sp.
ACCGCGTACGCCGCCCCGATGAACACAAACGCATCCGAAATGCGGTCAGGCAGTTCATTGAACAGTTCACCGCTCTTGGTCCGGCAACCGCCCTCAATCGCAACCATCCCGTCAATCATGTTGCACAGCAACCGCAGTTGCACCCCGCAGGCCGCGATGACCAGAAGACAGCGACAGTGCCAGTCCGGCTGAACCCGGCCAACCGCCCAAAGGCTCGCGCCGGCAATGGCGGCGAACACACAACTGACCACGGAAATGCTGTTGGGCGTTATGCCCAGCCTGGTCAAGGCTCTGGCCAGGGCGCCTGCCCACTTTGCATCGCGGGTCTTAAGGGGACGTCGATTTGGATCGTTCATATTTGTTGTTCCTGCCGGATTGCCGGGTTCAAACGGATACCATCGGCCCGGGTCGGTGAAGTCGTTGCCGGCTGCGATTTGGCCTTGTTCATGGAAGAAGGATATAATGTTTGCCAGCGAACGGGGCATTGAAAAAACTTGCGGCTCATTGATAGAGCTTGAAGAGGTCGGTCCAAACTATCGACACTTTTTCATCCGTTCTCCTTTTTTGCGCCTGTATTCCCTTCTGTTTTTTAATTTTGAATTCCAAGCAAGGGTGGTAACCCTGCCGGAAATCCCGCGTCTGACATGGACAATGAAACTCACCCGGTTGTGCTCTTTTACGATTTTATGCTGCTTTCTCGCCGCGCAGAACGTTTTCAGCGCGGAAAAACTTGATTCCGCCCGCGTCCAGGAAATCGCCGCCATGCTGCCGAACCAGCCCGCCGGATTTGCGTGGCCCATCTCCGACCGCGACCAATGGCAACCGCTCGCGACCAATACCGCCTTTGCGAAGACAATCCCCGGGGCAATCAAGCTGCTTTCCACCAACCTCGCGGATGTCCCGGACACCCTGTATCTGGAATTTTCCACTAACGGCAACCGCACCCACTGGCAGGATGCCGAATTCGAGCGGCGCGGGCGCATCGCCAAATTCACCCTGGCCGAGGCGTTGGAAAATCGCGGCCGTTTCCTGCCCGCGATTGAAAAGACCATCAACGTCTTGTGCGCGGAAAAAACGTGGGTGTTGCCGGCGCACGACGGCTCGTTGAAAAATTTTCACGGCGAGATCATCACGCCCGAGCTGGGTGCCACCGGCCTCGCCGCCGAGCTGGCCGAGGCGGATTATGTGCTGGGCGACAAGCTTTCGCCCGCAACGCGCCAGCTTATCCGCGACAATATCCGGAAGCGCGTGCTCACGCCGTTCCGTGATTCGGTGGAAGGCCGGCAGACGCCGCTGCACTGGTTGTTTCTGCGCATGAACTGGAATGCCGTCTGCGTGGGCAACACCGTTTTCGCCGCGCTCGCATTGGAACCGTCGCGCGATGACCGCGCCGTCTATGCGGCGGCGGGCGAGAAATACATCCGCTACTTTCTCTCCGGCTTCACGCCGGACGGTTATTGCGCCGAGGGCGTCGGCTACTGGAACTACGGCTACGGCCATTTTGTCCTGCTCACGGAGACGCTGCGGCGGAACACGGGCGGAAAAATCGACCTGTTCAACGACGATACCGCGATCGCCGCCGGCCTTTTTTGCAAGCGCGCGGAAATTTTGCCCGGAATTTTCCCGACCATTTCCGATGTCGTGCCCGGCTCCAGGCCGGGCAAGGAATTGACGGCCTATGTTTGCCGCCGGCTCGGCCTGAACCCGGGCAAATATTCAACCATCGGTGAAACGGGTGACCTGTCGCTGACCTGCATGCTGTCGAGCCTTGAACCCAATCCGCCGGTTGTGCGCCAGTTGAATAATGATCTTGTGGACCCGTTGCGCAGCTTTTTCCCCGGCGGCGGCGTGTTGATCGTGCGCGACCGGGAATCGAAGCCGGCCTTCGCCGCCTGCCTCAAGGGCGGCAACAATGACGAACCGCACAACCACAACGACGTGGCCAGCTTCAGCGTCGTGGTCGGCGACCAAATGGTCATCTGCGATCCAGGCGGCGAGGTTTATACGCGGCGCACGTTCGGCCCGCACCGCTATGACAGCAAGGTGTTGAATTCCTTCGGCCACGCCCTGCCGGTCATTGCCGGACAACTGGAACGCGCCGGGGCCGACGCGCGCGGCGAGATTTTGGAGACGAATTTCACCGCCGCCGCCGACACCTTCAAATTGGATTACCGGTCCGCTTACGCCGTGCCGACGCTGAAAAAGCTCGAACGCACGTTCGTCTTCCAGCGCGGCGACGCCCCGTCCCTGGCGGTCAGCGACGAAGTGGAATTTTCACAACCGGAAAGTTTTGAGACCGCACTCATCACCTGGGGGAAAATCAAAAGGGTGGACGCCAACACCATCAGCATCACCGATAGCAATAGCGTCGTACGGGTGGCAATTGACACGCAAGGCCGGAGCTTCCATCTCAAAAAAGAAACCATTCATGAAGAGGTTGATACCAAGCGTCTTCCTGTTCGCATCGGCATCGCACTGGATGACAAGATTTCCGGCGGCATCGTGACGCTGAAAATCACCCCCGCGGCAAAACCACGCTGGTGGTGGGAGAATTAGTTCAAACCTTGTGCTGTTCCCGATATTGGGCGGGTGACAGTTCCACCACGCTCTTGAACGCGCGCGAAAAATAGAGCGCGTCCTGATACCCGGCCAGCCGGGCGATCTCCTTCACCGTCAGATCCGTTGTGTCCAGCAACTGGCACGCCTTGTGGATGCGCAACCGGATGAAATAATCCGTAGGCGCATAGCCCGTCTGCCGCTTGAACAAGGCGCGATAATGGGATTCGGACAGGTTCACCATCGACGCAAACGAGGCCGCCGCAA
Source organism: Candidatus Sulfotelmatobacter sp. (assembly GCA_035485115.1). GTDB lineage: Bacteria > Verrucomicrobiota > Verrucomicrobiia > Limisphaerales > UBA11358 > UBA11358. The sequence goes on from DATHOG010000075.1 coordinate 2,824, forward strand.
TCGGCTGGTCAAGGTGCTGCTTCATGTAGGTGATGCTCTGCGCCACCTTCTGGTTCGGGTTCAAATTCCCCCCCGCACTCCGGTGACTGACCCAGATCATCAAACCGAGCAGATGCGCCAGTATCTGCGAAGCGTACAGCAGCCGCGAAGCCGCGTAACCGTGTTCCATGACTTCCAGCAGCTCTTCAAACAGGGCCAGAATGCCCGATTCTTCCCCGAGCCAGAGCACCGGCTTGTCCTTGGTGATCCCCATTTCGGTCAACAACAGCAGGTGTTTTTCGCCCTTAAGATGCGCCCAGTAGATCGTCCATGGCCGCCGGGTGTCCGCGCCGTACACATGCGGCACCCCCGACGGGATCACCAGCAGTTCGCCGGCATGGATTTCGTGCCGGGTCCCGCCGATTTCGCACCAGCCCTGTCCTTTGAGACAATAAATGAGGATGGATTGATCCACTCCTTCCTTCCGTTCCATGAAGTGCCCCTTGGCCTTGGAATAGAACCCCACATCCGTGGGCAGCAGGTCGCCGAGCAGCCGTTGCCTCAAGGCCGCGGCCGCCACGGCCCGCGGCAAAACCACGATGCGTTGGCCGGTAAAACCTTCCGCTTTATGGTTGATGGTCACGGTATTGATTATTGCACGCCGCCGCCCGGGCGATTTTGCCTTGGGTTGGTCTGAATCTTTATAAACTTGTCGCAAAGACGCGATATAAATCATCTTTTACACCCGCAAATCAGCGAATTGTCCATGTGAAACGTCATTTTCTCCATTGGTATTAAGCCGGCGGCAGCTTACGATAAATTACCCACAGCCGACCGCAAGTCCCTGGACAGGTTTTGCATGAACAAAAGCATTTTATCAGAAGGTGCAGATGAAAAGGAACGCGCCGTATCCGTGCGCGCGGAGGACGTCGTTTTCCCGACCTATCTTCCCGACGCGCCGGACAAAAACCCGATGTTCCTCGAGAAGCGCGTTTATCAGGGCAGCAGCGGCGCGGTTTATCCGCTGCCCTTCACCGGCCGGATCTCCGAAACCAAAACCGACCGAAAATGGAAGGGGGTCTGGATCGAGAACAAATATGTGCGCGTGCTGCTCCTGCCGGAAATCGGCGGACGCATCCACGCGATCCAGGACAAGACCAACGGCTACGACCTCATCTACAACCAGACCGTCATCAAGCCGGCGCTGGTCGGATTGAACGGCCCGTGGGCCTCCGGCGGCATCGAGTTCAACTGGCCGCAGCATCACCGGCCCGCAACGTTCCTGCCCACGGATGTCGAGATTGAAGAACACGCGGACGGCTCCAAGACCGTCTGGTGCAGCGACCACGACCCCATGTGTCGGATGAAGGGCATGCACGGCGTCTGCCTGCATCCGGACAACGCGCTGGTCGAGCTCAAGGTCCGCGCCTACAACCGCACGCCGTATGTGCAGACTTTTTTGTGGTGGGCCAACGTCGCCACGCGTGTGCATGAGGCGTATCAAAGTTTTTTCCCGCCGGACGTCTATTACGTGGCCGACCATGCACGGCGTTCGATGAGCGAATACCCGCTCGCGCAGGGACATTATTACGGCGTCAATTACGGCGAACGCGGGCGCACGGGGATTCCGCAAAACGAAATCCCGAGGCAATATGTGCCCCCGCATTGCGGCGGCTCGGGTTCGCCGGATTACGCGCCCAATGACTTGAGTTTCTACGGGAACATTCCCGTGCCCACGTCCTACATGTGCATGGGCAGCAAGGAAGATTTTTTTGGCGGCTACGATTACAAGGCGCAGGCCGGCATTGTTCATGTCGCCAGCCATCACATCGCGCCCGGCAAGAAACAGTGGACCTGGGGCAACCAGGAGTTCGGCTACGCCTGGGACCGGAATCTGGTCGACGCCGATGCGTCCGGCGAATTTGCGCCCTATATCGAGATCATGTCCGGCGTTTATACCGACAACCAGCCGGACTTCAGCTTTCTGCAACCCGGCGAGACCCGAATCTGGAGCCAGTTCTGGTATCCGATCCAGAAAATCGGCCCCGCGCAGCATGCGAACCTGGCGGCGGCGGTGGCCTTGAAGGTTCAGGACGGAAAAATCCGCCTCGGCATTTCCACCACGCGAAAAATTTCCGGTGGAAAAATCTCCTTGTCCGCCAACGGCAAAAAACTCTTTTCCATCACCCTTGCGCTCGCGCCGGATTCGCCGTTCGTCAAAGAAATAAAATTGCCGCGGGGAACCGCGGAGTCCGGATTGCTGCTGCGCGTCACCGATGCCGCCGGTAACGAGATCATTTCCTACCAGCCGAAGCCGCGCGCGAAAGGCGAGGTCCCGCCGCCCGCCACCGAGCCGCCGCTGCCGGAAAAAATCTCCAGCGCCGACGAGCTTTTCATCACCGGCCTGCACCTCTCTCAATACCGCCACGCCACGCGTTGTCCCACGCTGTACTGGCGCGAGGCGCTGCGCCGCGATCCGCTGGATTCCCGCTGCAACAACGGCATGGGGCTCTGGCACCTGCGCCGCGGCGAATTTATCGCCGCGGAAAAGCATTTTCGCCGCGCCATCGAACGGCTCACGCGCCGGAACGCGAATCCTTATGACGGCGAGGCGTATTATAATCTCGGCTTGTGCCTGCGGTTCCTGGACCGGGACGACGAGGCGGTGGATGCCTTTTACAAGGCGACGTGGAACCAGGCCTGGTCCGGCGCGAGTTTCCATGCGCTGGCCGAATTGGAATGCCGGAAGCAAAACTGGCCGGCGGCGCTGGAGCATCTGGTCCGGTCGTTGCGTTTTGACACGGACAACCTGCGCGCCCGCGACCTGAAGGCGATCGTATTGCAAAAGCTCAATCGCGCCGCTGAAGCCAAAAGCCTGCTGGACGAAACGCTGGCGCTCGACCCGCTCGACTGGTGGGCGCGGTTGCTCAAGGGCGAAAAAATCGGATGCGATCTGCAGACCCAGCTCGACCTGGCCCATGATTTTGCGCGTGCCGGGCTTTATTCCGAAGCGATCAGCCTGCTCAAAAATGCTTCGACCCAGGCGCACGATCTCCCGGATTTAAGCTGGGGCGCGCAGCCGCTGCTCCTGTACACACTCGGCTGGTTGCATGAAAAATTGGACGACAAAAAAACCGCGCTGGCGGATTACCGTCGCGCCGCCGCCATCGCGCCGGACTACTGCTTTCCAGCGCGGCTGGAGGAGATTGTCATTCTTCAATCTGCCATCCGCGCCAATCCGCGCGATGCCCGCGCGCCGTATTATCTCGGAAACCTGCTCTACGACCGCCGCCGTCATGCCGAGGCCATCCAGCTCTGGGAAAAATCCGCGAAACTGGATCCCAAATTTTCCATCGTCTGGCGCAATCTGGGCATCGGCTGGTGCAACATCTCGAAAAAACCGGCCGCCGCCGCCGCCGCGTACGAAAAGGCGTTTGCCGCGGACCGCACGGACGGACGCTTGTTGTTTGAACGCGACCAGCTTTGGAAACGGCTCGGGGAAAGCCCGGAAAAACGCCTGCGGGCGCTGGAAAAGTTCCCGGGGCTGACCGGGCTGCGCGACGACTTGAGCGTCGAACTTTGCGCGCTGTACAACCAGACCCGGCAACCCGCCAAGGCGCTGCAAATTCTGGGCAAACGCCGGTTCCAGCCGTGGGAAGGCGGCGAGGGCGCGGCCCTCGGCCAGCATGTGCGGACCAACCTGGCGCTGGGACGCGACGCGCTCGCGCAGAACCAGCCTGCACAGGCCCGGAAATTTTTCGAGGCCGCGCTCGCCTCCCCGGAAAGTCTCGGCGAGACCAAGCACCTGCTCGCGAACCAAAGCGACATCCATTTCTGGCTCGGCTGCGCGTTCGCGGCCGCGGGTGAGATCCAGCCGGCGCGCGAACACTGGCTGGCCGCCGCGAATTTCAAGGGCGATTTCCAGGAGATGAGCGTCCGCGCATTTTCGGAGATGACCTATTATTCCGCGCGCGCCCGGGAAAAACTCGGTGAACGGGCGCAGGCAAAAAAACTTTTCCGCGAACTGCTGGCCTATGCGCAGCGGCTGCAAAAGTCGCAGTACAAAATCGATTACTTTGCGACCTCGCTGCCGACGATGCTGTTGTTCGACGACGACCTGCAGTACCGCCAGGAAACCTCGGCGATGTTCATGCAGGCACAGGCGCAGCTCGGCCTGGGCAGCAAATCCGCGGCCGGAACTCTTTTGCAACGCGTTTTGCGGCGCGACCCGAACCATGCGCTCGCGGCGGATTTCGCGCAGTCACTTGACCTATATGAGAAACACGAGCCATGTCCTGTGGTTGATCCTGGCGCTGTCCGGGGCCGCTTTGAGGACCGCACACGCGCAGCCACAAACGGAAACGGAAACGGAAACGGCGATCATTCTTACGCCGCCGCCCGGGCATGAACCGCACATCAACGGGCCGCTGGTGTATGGCGTGCGGCCCGGGTCGCCGTTCCTTTACCGGATTCCCTGCACGGGCGACCGGCCGGTAACGTTTTCCGCCAAAGATCTGCCGGCCGGCCTGACGCTCGATGCCGACAGCGGCATCATCACCGGAACGATTGCCGCCGCCGGCACAAACCGGGTGACGCTCATCGCGAAGAACGCACACGGCAAGGCGAAGCGCGAGTTCCGCATCGTTGCCGGCCAGCAACTGGCGCTCACGCCGCCGATGGGCTGGAATAGCTGGTATATTTATTACCATCAGGTCACCGAAGCCGCCATGCGCCGCGCCGCCGACCAGATGATCGGTTCCAGCATGGCAGATTACGGCTACCAGTACGTCAACATCGACGACTGCTGGGCGTGCCAGCCCGGTCTGACCAATCCCGAAGTGGGCGAACCGGTGCGCGCGGACGACGGGCAAATCCTGCCGAACAAACGTTTCCCGGACATGAAGGGCATGGTGGATTATATCCACGCGAAAGGACTCAAGGCCGGCATCTACACTTCGCCCGGGCCGAAGACCTGCGCCGGTTTTGAAGGCAGTTGGGGGCATGAGGCGCAGGATGCGAAAACATTCGCCGATTGGGGTTTTGATTTTTTGAAATACGACTGGTGCACCTACAGCCACGTTTTTAAACCGGGCGACGCGCGCCTTACCAATACGGTTTCCGCGGAGGAGGCCAAGGGCATTGCCGGATATAAATTTCCTTATGAGCTCATGTGGCACGAAGTTCAGAAGGCGAACCGCGATATTGTTTTTAACCTTTGCCAGTATGGCATGGGCGATGTTTGGACGTGGGGCGGCGAGGTCGGCAATTGCTGGCGCACCACGGGCGACCTGGGCGCGGAGCGCGACACAAAACTGCCCGGCTTTTACAGCATCGCCTTCAGCAACGAAAAACATTGGGAGTATGCCCGGCCCGGCGCGTGGAATGATCCCGACTACCTCCTCATTGGCTGGATCGGCACCAACCACGGCAAAGGCACCAAGCACACGACGCTTACGCCAAACGAACAATATACTTACATGAGCCTGTGGGCGCTTATGGCCTCGCCGCTCTTTTTCAGCGGTGACATGACGCAGCTCGACCCCTTCACCTTAAACGTGCTTTGCAACTCCGAGGTCATCGGCGTGGACCAGGACCCGCTCGGCCATCAGGCCCATGTCCTGCGCCAGACCGACAGCGAAATCGTGCTGGTCCGGGATCTGGAAGACGGATCGAAAGCCGTCGGCCTGTTCAATCTCGGCAACGCGCCGGCGAAACTGGCGGTTTCCTGGGCCGATCTTGGCCTCACCGGCAAACAACGCGTTCATGATTTGTGGCGGCAGAAGGATTTGGGTAAATTCAAGGGCGAATTCCAGACCGAAGTGCCGCGCCACGGGGTGGCGTTCGTGCAGTTACAACCAAAATGAAACCGGTTGATCGAGAGCCGTTCAAGAAAAACTGTGGCCGTTTATTCCATGGTGTTGCGCTCTCCCTCACCCTGACCCTCTCCCGCTGGGAGAGGGCAAAGCTGTTGGATGCGTTCTTAAAATTTGTCAGTACTACTGCTGAATTCAGCCGTGGCCTTGCCAAAACGCGGGGCGTGTTTCTCCCTCTCCCGGCGGGAGCAGCGACAGCGGCTATGGCGGGTGAGGGAGAATGCCGACCCAGCCAGGATGGCTACACTTTTTCTTAAAACGCTATATGATCGTCAACACACCGTCGGAGGCCTCCCAACTCAAGGCCGAATATAATTTCGGCTACATCTGGCTGATCTCCATCGTGGCCGCGCTCGGCGGTCTGCTTTTCGGGTGGGATTGGGTCGTGATCGGCGGGGCAAAAACGTTTTTTGAGCCGTTTTTTGGCATCGCCAAGGACGCGGTGGTCAACGGCCAGACAGTCATTGTCACCAACGGAAATTTGAGCGGCTGGGCCAACAGTTGCGCGCTGCTCGGCTGCCTGGCGGGCTCGCTCTTCACGGGTATTTTGAGCGACAAATTAGGACGCAAGCGGCTGCTGATTTTTGCGGCGTGTTTGTTCGCGGCGTCGTCCGTTTTAACCGGCTGGGCCGCAAGTTTTCATGCGTTCATCCTGTGGCGGGTGGCCGGTGGCGTGGCCATCGGCATGGCGTCCAACCTGTCGCCACTGTACATCGCGGAAATTTCGCCGGCCCAGATGCGCGGACGGCTGGTGGCCTTGAACCAATTGACCATCGTCTTCGGCGTCCTGGCGGCCCAGATCTTTAACATGGTGATCGCGCAAAAAGTTCCCGAGGGGGCGACGGCGGCGATGATCGCGCAATCCTGGAACGGACAATTTGGCTGGCGCTGGATGTTCACGCTCGTCGCGGCGCCATCGGTGGTGTTTTTTGTGGCGGCGATTTTTGTTCCCGAAAGTCCGCGCTGGCTCGTGAAAAACGGCCTGCCCGACCGCGCGAAAGCGATTCTCGCGCGCATCGGCGGCGAAAAATACGCGGCGGCGGAAACGGAAAACATCCGGCAAACCATCGCCGCCGAGGAAGTTTCCCGGGTGCGGCTCGCGGATCTGTTCGAGCCGCGTTTGCGAAAAATTCTGCTCATCGGCTGCGGACTGGCGGTGTTGCAGCAATGGAGCGGGATCAACGTGCTGTTCAACTACGCCTCGAACATTTTCAGCCAGGCGGGATTTGGCGTGAACACGGCGTTGCTGTTCATCGTCATCACCGGCGCGGTCAACGCGGCCTTCACGTTCGTCGCGCTCGGCATGGTGGACCGCTGGGGCCGGCGCAAATTGATGCTGTTTGGTTGCGCGGGCATCGCCGCGGCACACATCCTGACGGGGCTCGCCTATGCGCTGCATCTGAAGGGCTTCGCGGTGCTGGTGTTCGTGCTGGCGGCGATCGGCTGCTATGCGATGTCGCTCGCGCCGGTCACCTGGGTGGTGATTTCGGAAATTTTCCCCAACCGCATCCGCGGCACGGCGATTTCGGTGGCGGTTTCAGCGCTGTGGATCGCGTGCTTCATTTTGACTTTCACTTTTCCGTTGCTTGAGAGCGCGATCGGCACCGGCAACACCTTCTGGCTTTACGCGGCGGTCTGCGTGGTCGGTTTCGTCTTCGTCCATTTCAAATTGCCGGAAACGAAGGGCAAATCGCTGGAACAGATCGAACGCGAATTGACGGACTGAACGGCATTCATTCCATGAACATCTCACCAGGCGGTAACGGGTCAGTTTGGTTGGTAGGGACAGCGCGCTGCGCTGTCCCCGGCGGTAAAGCCGCCGGAAGGGATGCACGAAATGCGGATCTTACCATCTCGCATGCGGGATTGCGCCCGTCCCGCATGCGGGAGGCGCGGACGGCGCAGCGCGCCGTCCCTACCAAATTAACCCTCTACCCATCAGGCAGGTGGTGCGTTGCTTTATGTTCTCTGGTGCTGCTCGCAGCGACCGTTCAGGGCGCGGAAACGGATTCAACGGGGCCGCAGGCTGAATTGATCGCGCCGGGCGTGTGGCGGCTGCATTACGGCAATCCCGAACAACTCACGCCGACCCATTTCCGCAGCGCGCCGATTGACGTGGCTGGCCTGGATAAAATGCCGTTCGACCGCCCGTTGCCGCTGGATGCGGCGACCATCTCCTTCCAGGTTTTCGAACGCGGGTGTTCGCTGCAGTGGCCGATGAAACCCGGCGAAAACATTTACGGTTTCGGCCTGCACACGGAACTTTTCAACATGGCCGGCCGCGAGGTCATGCTCAAGCCGACGGACAAGCCGGAAAACGACCTGGGCGAATCGCACGCGCCCGAGCCGTTTTACGTTTCGTCGCAGGGCTATGGTGTTTTCGTGGACACGGCGCGGTTCGCCTCGTTCTACACGGGCGACGTTTCGCCGGCCGGCAATGAGGTGGAAACCAATAGCGGAGACATCCAGACGAGCACGACGGAGCTTTATCGCGCGCGGAATCAAAAAACCAAAACGATGCTCGTGGATGTGCCGGAGTCAAAAGGCGTGGATGTCTATATTTTCGCCGGGCCGGCGATGCTGGATGCGGTGGAGCGTTACAACCTTTTTTCCGGCGGCGGCGTGCTGCCGCCGTTGTGGGGCCTGGGCGTGCACTATCGCGGTTTTGCAAAATATGGCGCGGCGGAAACGCTCAAGCTGGCTGCGCGCATCCGCGCGGCGCACATGCCGTGCGATGTCTGGGGGGTGGAACCGGGCTGGCAGTCGAAGGCGTATTCCTGTTCGTTCGTCTGGGACACGAATCATTTTCCGGACCCGGACGGTTTTCTCCAGCAGATGAAGGGGATGAACTTTCGCATGAATTTCTGGGAACACGCCTTCACGCATCCGTCCTCCCCGATCTATGAGGAACTCAAGCCGTGGTCGGGAAATTTTCAGGTGTGGAACGGGCTGGTGCCGGATTTCGGGTCGCCGGAAGCGCGGAAAATCTTTTTAAAACAACAATCCGCCTCGCTGTTTGACCGGGGGGTGGAAAGCGTGAAGCTGGATGAATGCGATTATCAGCCGGAATCGGCGACGCCGTGGTCGTTCCCGCTGGCGTCGAAATTTCCGTCCGGCCTGGATGGTGAATCGATGCACTCGCTGTTCGGCCTGCTGTACCAGCAGACCATGTGGGAGCCGTATCAGCAAACTCATCTGCGCACGTGGGGAATGGTGCGCAATTCCCACGCGCTGGGCGCTCCGCTGCCTTACGTGATTTACAGCGATACCTATGACCCGCGGCACTACGTGCGCGGCCTGGCCAATTCCGGGTTCAGCGGCCTGCTTTGGGACCCGGAAGTGCGGAGCGCTGATTCGATCGAGGATTTTTACCGCCGCCTGGAAGTCGCGCTTTTTTCGCACGACACGGTGATTGATTCGTGGTTCATCCCGAACCCGCCGTGGGACCAGGTGAACCGGAACAAAAACGTGCGCGGCGAACTGATGCCCGACCGCGAGGCGGTGGCGGCCAATGTCCGGACCCTGTTGCAACTGCGGATGAGTTTTATTCCGTATCTCTATTCCGCCTTCAACGAGTATCACACCACCGGCAAGCCGCCGATCCGTGCGCTGGTGCTGGACTGGCCGAAGGATCGGAAGACGCGCGAGATCGACGACGAATTCATGTTCGGCGATTCGGTGCTGGTGGCGCCGATTTTCGCCGATGAAACCAACCGCACGGTTTATCTGCCCGCCGGCGACTGGTTCGATTTCTGGACGCACAAAAAAATCCGCGGCGCCCAATCCATCGAGGTCGCCAACGGCACGGACCAGATTCCGCTGTTCGTGAAAGGCGGGACGTTGCTGCCGCTGGCGGACCCGGTGGAATACATCAAGCCCGACACCTGTTTTGACATCACGGTCAATGTTGTGGGTGACAAGCCGGCGGACTTCACGCTGTACGAGGACGACGGCATCACCACCGCCGGGGAACAGAATCAAATCACGCTTCACGCGGATGGCGACAATCGTTCCGCTCAACGCAACGGCGATTATCACGGGCCGGAACGGTATAAAATTTCGGGGTGGAAACAGTTTTGAGTGAGGGGCGGAATGTTTCGCGCGAAGGGGCGGAATGCAAATGTTTTGCGCGGGGGGTGTCCTGATTTAGCGAGACTCGCCTCTCGCGAGCCAGTGTGACCCTCGTGATTTTACACGTTATTTTCTTTACCAATTCCTCTGTGAATTTTGGTTGCCTACGTCGGCGGTTGCCATACGATTCAGCATCGTCATGACAATGGGAATTCCACAAAAAAGTCCAAATGGTTCGGCCTTTGATTTCGGAACACACTTTTTTGTGCTGCCGACAAGCTGCGCCAGCACATGGACCAGGGCCTTTCCTGTTTAATCCAAACTCCCGATGACGAAACACACCAAGGAGCAAGTCGCTGCGCATTGGGAATGGCCTGTCCCTAAGTCATGGGCTTGGGTTCGTATTTCCGAAGTGGCTGATGTGGTCGGTGGTGGCACTCCTTCCACGTCACGATACGAATTTTGGGAAGGAGGCGAAATTCCGTGGATCACTCCGGCGGATCTTACCGGCTATAATGAACGTGAAATCTCACGGGGCGCGCGATATATCACGCAAATCGGGCTTGATAATTCATCAGCACGCCTCCTTCCAGCGCGTTCTGTCTTGTTCAGCTCTCGTGCGCCTGTTGGTTACGTTGCGATTGCAGCGAACCCGCTCGCTACAAATCAAGGTTTCAAAAGTTTTGTGCTTAGCGAGGGGATTCTGCCTGAATATGTATATTTCTATTTGCGGCGTGCAAAAGAGGAAATCACAAAACTGGCGAGTGGAACAACATTCGTAGAAATCTCTGCAAGAGCCTGCGCTAGTATTCCGTTACCGATCGCACCTTCCGGCGAGCAAATGCGGATTGTCAAAAAACTGGAGGCATTGCTGTCGCGGGTGACTGCCGGCGAAGCTGCCGCGCGCCGTGCAATGAACCGACTCGAGCATTACCGCGCCACCGTTCTCAATGCTGCCGTGACCGGGGAACTGACCCGCGACTGGCGCAAAAAACACCAGCCGACCGAAACTGGCGCACAGCTACTAAAACGACTACTGCAAGAACGCCGCGTCCGCTGGGAAGAAGCCGAACTCAAACACCTCGCCACCATTGGTAAACCACCTAAAAACCGCAAATGGAAGGCACGCTATCACGAGCCGATACCACCCGACACAGCAAATTTGCCTAAGTTGCCGAGCGGTTGGACTTGGGCTTCACTCGACCAATTAAGTTTCGTGGTTCGCGGTGCTTCGCCCAGACCGGCAGGTGACCCCAGATATTTTGGAGGGAAAATTCCATGGATTACGGTCGGCTCTCTCACAAAGGATTCACAGCCTTACCTCACGAAAGTAAATGAAACGGTAACCGAAATCGGGAAAGAAATGAGTCGCTTCATTGAAAAGGGTACTTTGCTACTAACCAACAGTGGTGCGACTCTCGGCGTTCCAAAAATTTCACAGATAGGTGGCTGCATCAATGACGGCGTCGCCGCTCTGCTCGCCGTTGAGTTTCCACTTAAGCTATATCTTTACTATTTCCTTTCTGGCCAGACGAAAATATTGCAGAACATCAATCAAGGGGCAGCACAACCAAACCTGAATACCCGCATCATACGCGCAATCATTGTTCCCGTTCCGCCATTTGAAGAGCAACAGAATATAATTCGTGAGATTGAACGCCGCTTAGCGGGAGCTGCCAGATTGGCAAACACACTTGGCCGCCAACTGGAACAAGCGCAGGCAACACGCCAATCGCTTCTGCGCGAAGCATTCTTAGGAAAGCTTGTCCCACAAGACCCAAAAGACGAACCTGCTTCTGTCCTTCTCGAACACGTTCGTACCGATCGCGAAGCTGAAGCTAAAAAACCAAAAACCAAGGGTATGCTCAAACCTAAATTAAAGTTCAAATCAGTCGAGACATTGGAGGAGCTTGAAAAATGTGTCAACAACCTGGGCACAGGGGCAACGCCGGAGCGCCTGTTGCTTGCAGCGGGACTAGGAGAAGATGTTGAAAAGTTCTTTGACCTGTTAAAAGCTGGCCGCGACAAGGGTAGTTTGGTCGTGCCAGTTGGAAAAGGCACGGCAATCAGAAGGGTTTAATATGCGAATTGATTCACTCGAAATTAAAAGCCGGTGGAAGAATCTTGGTGATTTTCGTATCAGCTTTGATGAACACCGCGACATCGCCGTTATCATTGGCAAGAACGGTTCTGCCAAAAGCAACTTGCTTGAGGCATTTATTACAATTTTCCGGGATTTGGATCTCAAAGAGCCTTGCTCATTCTCATACGAGATCAAATACATCATCGAAGGCAGAAAAGTTGTCCTACGAGGCGACGCGGACAAACAACCGACTGCAGAAGTTGATGGAAATGCGGCGTCACTCGACCAAGTCCGCAGCGAATGGAGTCCTCGTTATCTGGTTGGATACTATTCAGGCGTCAGTGATCGTTTTGAGGAGTTATTTGCTAAACATGACCTTAAAGCGCTTGATCTGACGCTTATTCCGCCTTCAAAAACATCAACTCCGCAACGATTACAGTTGAGACGCTTCATTTACGCGCGCCCAGTACATGGCCTATTCGCGCTGCTTGCGTTCTATTTCTCAAAAGATAAAGAAGTTGACAGTTTCCTCCGCGACTTTCCTCGTATCGAAGCATTCGATTCGGCACTTTTAGTTGTGCATAAACCATCGTGGGCGAGAAAAGGGGAATCTCCGGAGGATTTCTGGGGTGCAAAAGGCCCTGTCCGCGATTTGCTAGACTGCATTCGCGCAAACTCACTTGCCCCATTTTCGCGCATGGTCAAGATGAGGCGGGATTTCTCAAAGCGGGAGACGAGGGAATTGGTTTATCTATATCTGCCGGATCTCAAATCTTTGGAGGCGATAGCCGCCAAATATGATTACGACCCTAATTCCTTGTTCCAGGCCCTCGACACAATGCGGCTAAGCGGCTTGATCGAAGATTTTCGCGTGCGAGTCCGAGTTGTCGGGGCAGCCGGTGCAATTCACACCCGCCAACTAAGTGAAGGCGAACAACAACTGTTAACCGTGTTGGGCCTCATGCGCTTCACCCGCAATGCCGGATCTCTATATCTATTGGATGAACCAGACACACACCTCAATCCATCTTGGGAAGTTGAATATCTAAACCGCCTGCGCACCATTGGTGGAATTGAGCAGAATAGCCACACCATCCTTGCAACACATGATCCCATGTTGGTGGCAGGGTTGCTCCGTGAGGAAATTCGTGTGCTGACTCGGTTAAAAGATGGTCGAATTATTGCCACCGAACCTGAAGTAAATCCGCGTGGGACAGGCGTTGCGGGTGTATTGACCAGCCCACTCTATGGTCTCGAGAGCCAGCTCGACAATTTTAGTCTTCGCGCGCTTAACCGTATTTATGAGGTCTCCTTAATGCCTCGCAGCGAAAAGCGCACGCGCCATTTGAAGAGATTAAGAAAGCTGCTCCCGGCAATTGAGACTAGAGAAACTTCTCCTGATCCTTACCGAAATATCGCCCGTGATGCGTATCAAATCGCTCAGGAACGAGTCCTCGAATCCGACCAAACGTCAGATCGAAAGAAGGCAATCATTGACCATCTTGCCGCACGATTGGTTGAAGAATCCACGCAGGAGTCACAATGATTTTTATCAATCAAAATGCGCTGCCCCTCCCACCAGCACGACGGACAGCAATGAACAACCTTTCGATGCAACTGATGGGTAAACCTGTGGCAGAACGCACCGAATTTATTAACCAGAATCGCAATGCTACATGGGCACATGCAGAAGTCCTCACAGCCTTGCGTGACATTACTGGGAACAAGTGTTGGTATTCCGAGGTCCAACTCGACGGCGCAGACCCGAATGTTGATCATTTTCGACCCAAGGGCCGGGTGCGTGAAGTGGATGCTGATCTGCTGAATACCGGGCATGAGTGTGCTGGGTATTGGTGGCTCGCGTTCGAGTTCTCAAACTATCGCTTAGCTGCAATGCATGCCAATCAGCGGCGCGTTGATACAAACACGGCAGGCGGAAAATGGGATTATTTCCCTATCCGTGGAAACCGCACTGCGGATGGAACCCCTTTAGGGGAAATCATGGAAGACTTTCTAGCCCTTGATCCTTGCTCACCAACAGACGTTCGGCTGTTATGGTTTGATCCAGATGGAAAACCCTGCGTTTCCAACTGGAAACGCAAGCCAAATGCAGGCGACGTTGAAAGGGTCAAAGCAACAATCTGGCTCTACCATCTCGATAAGCAAGAAATTCAATCCAGCCGGGCGAAATATGTAGAAGATATTCGCAAGGACTTACGAAACGCGAACACTGATTTTCGATTGTGGAATCGTGATTCAGCCAATCCAAATCTGCAAGCTAGGAATAGTTTCAACCAAAAGATTGCCGAGATCGAGATAAAGATTGCGGATGATGCCGTGTTCGCTGGTGCCAAGCGATGCGTAATTCGTGCCGCAATTTCTGAATATCCTTGGATTGAAGAATTCATTCCGAATTAAAACTGCTGAATCTGTATCACTAGAATTTAATGAGTCAAACCGCTTCAACCATCGTTCAAAAAGTCTGGAATTACGCCCATGTCATGCGCGATGATGGTTTGTCGTTCTTGGATTACACCGAGCAGATTACATATTTGCTTTTTCTTAAATTAGCTTGGGAGCAACGCGGCGCACAAGTTGATTGTGGAATTAAATCTAAATATAGTTGGGAGAAGCTCAAAACAATCCCGAACAATGCTAAGTTGGCTGAGAGATACCAACAAGCCCTTAAAAATTTGAGTAAAGAATCCGGGTTGCTAGGATTAATTTTCACGAAACCACAAAGTAAAATCAACGATCCCGCGAAGTTACGTCGTTTGATTGAAATGATTGATGGCGAAGAATGGTCAAAATTAGACTTTGATGTAAAAGGAGAGATTTATGAAGGTCTGCTTGCGCGTAACGCCGAGGATGTTCGCGGCGGTGCGGGTCAATATTTTACTTCCCGCCCCGTCATTCGTGCCATTGTGCAGGTAATGCAACCCCAACCTACAATGCGCATTGCCGACCCTGCATGTGGCACAGGCGGTTTTCTACTCGCCGCCTATGAATACATAATGAGGGAACATCCTAATCTTGATAGCAAGGCACGGAAGTTTCTCGATGAAAAAGCTATTCATGGGACGGACCTCGTTCCGCCCGTTGCGCGTCTTTGCGCAATGAATCTTTATCTGCATGGCTTGGGTGGCGGTAATAAATCGCTTGTTGAAATTGGCGACAGCCTTCTTAAAAAGCCAGATGAAGTAGATATGGTGCTTACCAATCCACCCTTCGGGAAAAAGAGCAGTTTTACGGTCATCAGTGACGATGGAAAACGAGATATAGAAAAAATTTATTACGAACGCAAAGATTTCTGGGCAACGACAAGCAATAAGCAATTAAACTTTGTGCAAAATGTTTACTCGATGCTCGCAGATAATGGCACTGCCGCTGTAGTTGTGCCGGATAATGTTTTATTCGAGGCTGGTGTCGGCGAAAAAATCCGTCGTGAACTTCTGAAATGTTGCGATGTACATACTCTGTTACGCTTACCGACCGGCATCTGGTATTCACCCGGCGTCAAAGCGAACGTGTTGTTTTTTGACAAAAAGCCTGTTGCCAAAAAGCCGTGGACCAAAGAGCTTTGGATTTATGACCTCCGCACGAATCAGAGTTTTACTCCTCGGGAACGGCCAATTACAGATAACGATTTGAAGGATTTTATTGAGGTTTACCAGGCGGCCAATCGAAGCAATCGGAAGGAGTCGGAATGTTTCAAAGGCTTTAACTATTCAGAAATTATGAAGCGGGACAAAGCCAGTTTGGACATCTTTTGGATCAAGGATGATAATTCCATAGATACCGCAAACCTTCCTAAGCCAGATGTTCTTGTGGCCGAAATCATTAAAGACCTCGAGGAAGCGCTCGGTGAATTCAATGCCGTAGAAAACGAATTGAAGCAGTCATCGGAATGATGGCAAAACTGGTCATCAATTGACCGAGCAAGGCCTGACTGCCGACGATGACGAATTCCGACGCGCCGGTGATGCCGGCGGCAGCCCGAATAATGTGTTCAAGCTGTTGCCGGTGCATGACGAAAGCGGGCTTTGACCCGCCGGACTTCAGCGGATGTGAGGAGGCTGGCGAAGGACGAGTTTTGACGCAACTACTTGGTGGGATTCACGCCGCAGTACAAAACACGTCAATTCTTTTGGATGACCTTGGTAAACCGGAAATCTATAAGCGGCGCGCGGGGACGCCCGCTCCACCAGGTGGATTTAGAGCATTTACGTTTTTTTATATTGGTCGTTCAACTGTTTCCGTCGTCCATTCAGGACGGATTCACTTTTGCCGCGAAACCAGACACTGTGTGTCTGGCTAATCTCCGGTTGTGCCTTCAGCACAAGGACATGAAGGATTCCCTGTTGCCCGTTCTGCCGTCCCTGACGGGACTGGGGGGTGGTTTTGGACCTTTTCCCACGGTTAAAACCGTGGGCTATTATCGGTTGTCCTCACGGGACAGTCCGAGCCGGACGGGCCACCGAGGTGATTGCGATTGCGGATTTCGGATTTGCCGACGAAGCCGGTCTTATCATGGTCCGGGGCGGGGCATCGCTTTCGCCTGATCACAACCCGCTTTGGGGTTGAAGACATTTTTGCGGGAGTTCCCAGGGTAGCTCGTGCCTTCCGCCTTCGCTGCGCTTCGGCGCGGCGCGCGCAACCGCCGGGCTGAATGACGTTACCCCTTTGGGGTAGTAAACAGAGTATCTTTTTTGTTGACACAGTAAACTTTGTTTGCTACAGTCAGCCGAGCAGTGAGCATTGGAAAGCACCAGCCTGGTGCCGGGTCCGAGCCGGACGGGCGATCAGGATTTCGGATTGGCGATGGCCAATTACGCCGGCGAAGCCGGTCTTAAAGGGAAAACGGTTCAGGACGACAGGGAAATTTCGAGTTGTTGCTCTTTGACATAGCCGACGTAGTCGGTCTTAACGGGAAAGGGTCACGGCCCGGGGTGGATTGTCGTGAATCGGCAATCCATCCCGCCCGGTCCGAGCCGGACGGGCGGTCATTGGAGATGGCCTGCGGAGACACTCGAAGGAGGCGAAGGCCGGGGGATGGGGGGTGAAATTACGAAACGAACCACTACTGTCCGGTTAACGTCGGTTAAAAAATAATTTATGCAGATTTCCACACAAATCCGCAGGTTTAAAGTGCGAGCCGATTTCAAATCGATCACACCTTCGGCCAGCGGTTTCACCTTTATTT
>DATHOG010000076.1:0-43913 GCA_035485115.1 Candidatus Sulfotelmatobacter sp.
GGGCATGGGTATCTACACAAGTCGAGGGGTATTCGAGGACTGCATGGTTTTTGGCCAAAAAACGAGCATTTACAAAATTCAGTGTTCTGCAAAAAGTGCCCGAAAACGGCCCATTTCTGACTTGTGTAGATACCAATGCCCAGCGGGAGAGGGCCGGGGTGAGGGAGAACATTATCGGAAACCAATGGTTACGACTTATCTTAAACAGCTCTAGTATAGGGTTTTGATCCGATTTAACAATTTAACGATTAAACCATTCAACGAATGCTTCCCGAACCCATCATCCAATTGACGGCGGCTTTAAGCAAGCTGCCCGGCGTCGGGCCGCGTTCTGCCGAGCGCATCGCGCTGTATCTGGTGCAGACCGAATCCGCGCAGGTGAAGCGGCTGGCGGAAACGATCGTGGTCGCGCGTGAAAAAATCCGCTTTTGCGAAATCTGCGGGTCGCTCACGGAGAAATCGCCCTGCTCAACTTGTGACGATCCGCGGCGCGATGCCTCGCTTGTTTGCGTCGTGGAAAAAGCCGTCGATATCTTGAGCATCGAAAGATCAGGGTCCTATCGCGGTAAATTCCATGTATTGGGCGGGAAAATTTCGCCGCTCGACGGCGTGGAACCGGACGATCTGCGCATCCCGGAACTGGAAAAAAGATTATCCGCCGAAACCGTCCACGAACTCATCGTCGCACTTGGCACGGATGTGGAAGGCGACGCGACGAGTTCCTACCTTGCCAAACGGCTCGCGCGCCCCGGCCTGAAGATCTCGCGCATCGGCTTCGGCCTGCCGGCCGGCAGCGGTTTGGAATTCGCCGATGAACTCACGCTCGACCGCGCCTTGGAAGGCCGGAGGGATATGCAATGAAAGATAATCCTGTCTTTATTTTTGATCTCGGCAAAGTCCTCGTGGATTTTGATTACTCCATTGCGGCTAAAAAAGTTGCCGCGCGGAGCGAAAAATCGCCGCAGGATCTGCACGCCTTTCTGGGCAGCTCGCCGTTGCTCGTGGAATACGAATCCGGACGGCTGACCCGTGAACAATTTTACACGGCCATCAAAGATGCCGTCGGTTTTGGCAGCGGCCTCGAGGAATTTGGCGGCTACTTCGCGGATATTTTTGCGGAAATGCCGGGCACCATTGCGTTGCATGCCGAACTGCGCCAGCGCGGCTACAAAACCTTCATATTTTCCAACACGAACGATCTCGCCATCGAGCACGTCCGCCGGAATTTCCCGTTCTTCAAAAATTTTGACGATTATATTTTCTCCTACGAAGTGGGCGCGATGAAGCCGGAGGCAAAGATTTACGAAGCGATGGAAATGATGTGCGGACGGCGCGGTGCGGATTTGATCTACCTCGACGACCGGCCAGAGAATATCGCCGCGGGTGCAGCCCGCGGCTGGCGGACGGTTTTGCACGAATCGCCTGAAAAATCGCGAGCGGCATTGAAGAGTTTCGGCGTGATTTAATCCGTCCACGAAACCAGTTTCTTTATGGTCTCGGCATTATCCTCAGCAACCACGATTTTATTTGGGCAAATCCAAACAATATAGTCTTCAGCATCGTCGGGAACATCCTGCTCTTCGGGGCTTTCTTTTAACAATGACTGGCACCAGATAATCCAGTCGTTCTTAGCCTCGCACAAAACCCGCTGAATATTGAGAATGATATCGCGAAACGCTTCATAAGCCTCGATGCTGTAGATGATGACACGCTCCACTCGTTCTTCTCCACTAGTATATGGCAGGTGGAAATCTTTGTTCTCTTCAAACCGGGTCGAAAGCGATGAACGGATTTCATTGACCAGCCAATCTTTTTCGCTATTCAACATTCCGATATTGGTGTCTTCAGGCTTCATGAAACGACCTGTTTTAGAGCCATACTTTTTGAAAATTTCCTGTGAAACGATTTCAAGGTCCATTGAAGATATAAATCGCCTCGAATCGGCTTTGAACTCCACATTCCAACCGGTCAATTCCAGCGCCCGTAAAGCCTTTAATTCTTTTGCATTGCATTTTTCTTCTCTGCTTATTTTCACCATATGCAGCGCAGGCAAAGCAGATAAAACATGCAAACCCTCAACGGCCTCTTGATTGGCCACAGCTAGTCGCCTCAAGGCGAATAATCCGCCAAGTGCGGCAATGTTAAGTTTTTTGGCGGTAAAAAGGTCAAGGTGGGTGAGTTTTTTAAGGCTTTGCAATGCCGCCACATTGGTAAAATGTCCGCTGAATAGACTTAAATTTTCCAACGAGCTAAATTTTTCCAATCCCCTTAAATTTTGGGCACCATCTGCACGCAATAACTTTAATGCCGGCATTTCAGGAAATTTTTCAAAATCGGAAAAGGAATCTTCACCTTCGATTCTCAGAATTTGAAGGTTGGTCAGCCGACTACACTCTTCGAGTCTGGAAATCTGATCGTTAGAAATGGTTAACTCCCTAAGATTTGCAAACTGTTCAAGTACTTTGAAAGAAGCCAACGGATTCTTGCCAAGCACCAATCTTTCAATGGACTTTAAACATTGGATCGGCGTGAGATCAGAAACCTTGTTTTCAAAACAATTCAGATCCTTAAGCTGAAGCATCCCCGACAACGGGCTGAGATCTTCAATCACATTATCTTGAAGTACCAAGGTCCGGAGATTATTCAATCCTTTGAGGGGTGCAATTGTCGAAATTCTTTTTGAAAGGCCGTTTGTTGTTTGCAGACTGTACCATTCCTTCTCAAACAAAAGTTTCCACGCTCCCTCAATCAGCGCCGGATCAATTGAAGACCGGTAATCTTCCCCTGCTTTATCCAGCCAATTCCAATCCCATTTTTCAACCAGGCTCCAGCCGACCGAGTCGACCATCCTGCAAATGGTATAGGCGGTTTCTTGATCCAAATTTGGATTTTTTGCGAAAGCAATAAATGGTGGTTTTTGCGCCATCTGGAACGGGAGTTTGTTTAAAAACTGCATACGAGCCAAGTGTGAATTGAGCCGCCTCTATCTGCAGTTTGAAATAAACCCCCTCCACACTTGCGTTCACATTGGGGCAAATTAAACTTCGCGCCCGATGTTGGATTTGTCCACCCTCAACCCGCAGCAGCGCCAGGCCGCCGAAACCATTCGCGGTCCGGTTTTGATCCTGGCCGGCGCGGGCACGGGCAAGACCCGCGTCATCACCTTCCGCATCGCGCACATGGTCCGCAACGGCATCGCGCCGGGGAATATCCTGGGCGTGACGTTCACGAACAAGGCCGCGCGGGAAATGCAGGAACGCGTCACCAAACTCCTGCCCAAACGGAAGACCGTTGACGGGAAAAAAGCGGAGCGCCCGACCATTTGCACGTTTCACTCGCTGTGCGTCAGAATCCTGCGGCAGCACATCGAAAAGCTTGGCTATAAGAAAAGTTTTGTCATCTACGATGAATCGGAACAACTCGCGGCGGTCAAAAAAATCCTCTCGTCCATTTCCGTAAAAGGCGAAAAGACCGATCCCGGAGCGGTGCTCGGGATGTTGAGCCGGTTCAAGAACGGCGGCGAGAATGCGAAGGCTTTTGTCGACCCGAACATCCGTGCGCTGGCGCAGCACGTGGCGAAGCGTTATGAGTCCGCGCTCCATGCCTGCAATGCGGTGGATTTTGACGACTTGATTTTGCTCACGCTGCGCCTGTTCCGCGAACACCCTGACGCCCTCGAAGCCTGCCGCGCCAAATACCAATACGTCATGGTGGATGAGTACCAGGACACCAATGCCTCCCAGTTTGAACTCGTTCATTCGCTGACGAAGGAACACCGGAATTTTTGCGTGGTCGGCGACGATGACCAGAGCATTTACGGCTGGCGCGGTGCCGAGGTCGCGAACCTGCTCGAGTTGGAAAAACATTTCCCCGAGGTCAAGGTCGTCAAGCTGGAACAGAATTATCGCAGCACCACGACCATCCTCAATGCCGCGAACGCCATCATCAAAAACAACGTGCGGCGGCGCGGAAAATCACTTTGGTCCAGCAAGGGTGCGGGCGGAAAAATCCTGTTGCAGACCTACGATAATGATGAAACCGAGGCGCGCGAGGTCGTGGCGCAGATCGAATTCAAGCGCCTGGCGCACCGGATACCCTGGCGGGATTGCGCCATCCTTTTCCGCACCAACCAGCAGTCGCGTCCGCTCGAAATCGAACTACGCAAGGCGGCCGTGCGCTACCATTTGATCGGCGGGCAAAGTTTTTTTGACCGGCGTGAAATCAAGGACTTCCTTGCCTACACGAAGACTTTTATAAATCCAAACGACGACATCAGCCTGCTGCGTATCGCGAATGTGCCCGCGCGCGGCTTGAGCGATGTGACGATGGAACGGCTGCTCGGGGCGAGCCACGAGCGGAAATGCTCGGTTTTCGCCGCGATGAAAAACCCGCTGGTGGCGGTGCAATTCCAGAAAGGCACACAGCAGAGCATCGAGGCGTTCGTGGAGTTGATCGAACGCGTGCAACAACAGTTGCAGACCACGGACAATAATTTCCGCCTGCAAACGTGGGCGGACAACTTTTTGAACGAGACGGAGTATTTCGCCGAGTTGAAACGGCTCGACAAGGATCCGGAAGTGGCCGAGGGCCGCATCCGCAGCCTGCGTGAATTGATGACGACGATGGACGGCACCGGCAATGTGCCGGCCGAGCGGCTGGAAAATTTCCTGGAAAACATCACACTCGACTCCGATCGCGAGGAGGAAAAGGAAAACACCAGCGACGCCGTGACGCTCATCACGATGCATTCCTGCAAGGGACTGGAATTCCCGCATGTGTTCATCGTCGGCCTCGAAGACGGGTTGCTGCCGCATATGCGTTCGAAGGTCGAAGGCACATTAGACGAGGAGCGCCGGCTTTTTTACGTCGCCGTCACGCGCGCGATGCAGGCGCTGGTCATCACGCATTGCGGCGGCCGGAAAAAATATGGCCAGCTCCTGCCCTGCCATCCTTCGCCGTTTTTGAAGGAACTACCCGAGGAACTGGTGGAACATTCCGATTCAAAATCCAAAACGCCGGTCGGCCAGGAGTCAGGAAAGAATCTTTTTGCAGCGATGCGGGCCGCCATTCCGCAGTGATTTTAAGGGTGGGAGACTGCTGCATTAGGCTAGCAGTTCAAATCGTCCAAAAAATTCGCGTTTCTTATCACGAAACAACCGCAATTTTATAAATGATTTATTGCGTGTTTGGACGTTTTTTGTAAAAAATAAAGGAACGCAGGCTTATCAGCCAGCCCATGAGCAGCAATCTGAATATCAAAACTAATAATACTTCCGCGCAACCTCGCACTTCAGCGCCGGAAAAACAGGGACTTTACGATCCGCAGTTCGAGCATGACGCCTGCGGCCTTGGCTTCGTCGTTAATATAAAGGGCAAGAAGTCGCACCAGATGGTGAGCGACGCCCTGAAAATCCTGGTGAACCTCGACCATCGCGGCGCCTGCGGTTGCGAGGCAAACACCGGTGACGGCGCGGGTCTGCTGCTCCAGGTGCCGTATGATTTTTTTGCCGAAGAAGCGGAGAAGCTCGGCTTCAAGCTGCCGCCCGCCGGCCAGTACGGCGTCGGCCAGTTGTTTTTGCCGAAGGATTCCACGCAGCGCGAGACGGTCAAAAAGGAACTCGCCAAGATCATTTCCACCGAGGGCCAGACGGTCATCGGCTGGCGCGATGTGCCGACGGATAATTCCTCGCTGGGCAAAACCGCCGTCGCCGCCGAACCGCACATGGCCCAGGTGTTCGTCAGCCGTGATGCCAAGATCAAGGACGACGAGGCTTTTGAACGCAAGTTGTACATCATCCGCAAGTCGGCGGAACGCAAGATCCGTTATGGCGGCAAAATCGCCGGCGGAAATGTTTTTTACGTTTCCAGCCTGTCGGCGCGCACGATCACCTACAAAGGCATGTTGATGTCCGAGCAGGTGGAAAAATACTACGCCGATCTGCGCGATCCGCGCGTCGTCACGGCGATGGCGCTGGTGCATTCGCGTTTTTCCACGAACACATTCCCCAGCTGGGACCGCGCGCATCCGAACCGCTTCATCGCGCACAACGGCGAAATCAACACGCTCCGCGGCAACGTCAACTGGATGAAGGCCGCGCAGGCCAATTTCAAATCCGAAGTGCTCGGCGCGAACATCAAGAAGGTCGTTCCGGTGGTGAACACCGACGGTAGCGACTCGGCGCAATTTGACAACGTCGTGGAACTGCTGGTGATGGCCGGTCGCGAACTGCCGCACGCGATGATGATGATGATCCCCGAACCGTGGGAAAATCACGAGTCGATGGACCCCGAACGCCGCGCGTTTTACGAATTCCATTCCTGCCTGATCGAACCGTGGGACGGCCCGGCCTCGATGGCCTTCACCGACGGCATCCGCATCGGCGCGTGCCTGGACCGCAACGGCCTGCGCCCGTCGCGCTACTACATCTTGAAGGATGACGTCGTCATCATGGCGAGCGAAGCGGGCGTTTTGCCGGTGGAACCGGAACGCGTTTTGCAAAAGGGACGCCTGCAGCCGGGCCGGATGTTCTTGGTGGACACCCGGGAGGGGCGCATCATCGCGGACGAGGAACTGAAGAAAAAGTACGCGGGCGCGCACCCCTACCAAAAATGGCTCGACGAAAACCATGTCACTCTCGAGCAACTGCCGGAACCGGCGTATCACACCGATCCGGGCCACCGCAAGATTTTGCAGGAGCAACAGGCGTTCGGTTACACCTTTGAGGATTTGCGTTTCCTGATCGGCCCGATGGCACGTGACGGCCAGCAGCCGCTTGGCTCGATGGGCACGGACACGCCGCTGGCGGTTTTGTCCGAGAAACCGCAACTGCTCTACAATTATTTCAAGCAGCTGTTCGCGCAGGTCACCAATCCGCCGATCGATCCCATCCGCGAGGAGATCGTCACCGCCACGCACACGATGGTTGGTTCCCGCGGGGGCCTGTTGAATCCCGGGCCGGAAAGCTGCGCCTTGATCCGTCTCGAACAACCAATCCTCACGAACGAGGACCTGGACAAGCTGCGTTTCATCGACCGTTCCGGCTTCAAGGCCGAGACCCTGCCGATCTTGTTCAAGGCCGCCGACGGCCCGAAAGGCCTGGAACGGGCATTAGAAAAATTGTTCACCGCCGCCGATGAGGCCATCCGTGACGGCGCGAACATCCTGATCCTCTCCGACCGCGGCGTTTCGCCTGAAATGGCACCGATCCCCGCGCTGCTTGCGACCGCCGGGTTGCATCATCATCTTATCCGCACGGGCACGCGCGGGCGCACCGGCCTGGTACTGGAATCCGGCGAGCCGCGCGAGGTGCATCATTTCGCGCTGCTCATCGGCTACGGTTGCAGCGCCATCAATCCGTATCTCGCCTATGAGACGATTGACGACTTGATCAAGGAAGGCCTGCTGCCCGGCCTCGATCACAAGACCGCCGTCAAAAAGTTCATCAAGGCCGCGATCAAGGGCGTGGTGAAGACGATGGCGAAAATGGGTATCTCCACGGTGCAAAGCTATCGCGGGGCGCAAATCTTTGAAGCCGTCGGCCTGAACAGCGATTTCGTGGAAAAATATTTCACCTGGACGCCCACACGCATCCAGGGCATCGGCCTCGACGTCGTTGCCGAGGAAGCCTTGTCGCGCCATCGCCGCGCGTTCCCGCCCGTGAAGGTGAATGAAGAACTCGACGCGGGCGGCCAGTATCAATGGCGCGACGGCGGCGAACAGCACCTGTTCAATCCGCAGACAATCCACAAGCTGCAGAAGGCCTGCCGTACGAACGATGAGAAAACGTATCGCGAATACGCCGAGATCATCAACAACCGCGCAAAATCGCTTTGCACTCTGCGCGGATTATTGGATTTCAAATTTGTTGAGCAGGCGATTCCGATCGAAGAAGTCGAGTCCGTCGAGGAAATCGTCAAGCGTTTCAAAACCGGCGCGATGAGCTACGGCTCGATCTCCAAGGAAGCGCACGAAACCCTGGCGATCGCGATGAACCGTCTCGGCGGACGCAGCAATACCGGCGAAGGCGGCGAAGACCCGGAGCGTTACATCTGGACGAACGACAAAGGCGACTCGAAAAATTCGGCCATCAAGCAGGTCGCCAGCGGCCGTTTCGGCGTGACGAGCCATTACCTCGTCAACGCAAAGGAACTTCAGATCAAAATGGCGCAGGGTGCGAAGCCCGGCGAAGGCGGCGAATTGCCCGGCAAAAAAGTTTTCCCGGCCATCGCCAAGGTGCGCGGCACCACGGCGGGCGTCGGTTTGATTTCTCCGCCGCCGCATCACGATATTTATTCCATCGAGGACCTGGCCGAGCTGATCCACGATCTGAAAAATTCAAATCGCAATGCGCGGGTCAGTGTCAAATTGGTGGCCGAGGTTGGCGTCGGCACGATTGCCGCCGGCGTGGCCAAGGCGCACGCGGATGTCGTTTTGATTTCGGGTCATGACGGCGGCACGGGCGCATCGCCGCTGTCGTCCATCAAGCATGCAGGCGGGCCGTGGGAACTCGGCCTGGCGGAAGCGCACCAGACGCTCGTGTTGAACGGCCTTCGCAGCCGCATTTATGTCGAGACCGACGGCCAGTTGAAAACGGGCCGCGACGTCGCGGTCGCCGCGCTGCTGGGCGCAGAGGAATTTGGTTTTGCCACCGCCCCGCTCGTGGTGATGGGTTGTATTATGATGCGCGTTTGCCATCTGAACACCTGCCCGGTCGGTGTGGCTACACAGGACCCGCGCTTGCGCAAGCGCTTCACGGGTGATGCCGACCACGTCGTGAACTTCATGCGGTTCATCGCCCAGGAACTTCGTGAAATCATGGCGAAACTCGGCTTCCGCAAACTTGAAGACATGGTCGGCCGCACGGACAAGCTGATTCCGTGGAAAGCCATCGAGCATTGGAAGGCCAACGGCCTCGACCTCACGCCGATCTTGTATCAACCGAATTTCCCCGGAGATAACGGACGTTTCCGCTCGCAGGAGCAGGATCACGGCCTCGAAAAATCCCTGGACGTGACGAAGATTTTGGAAATCTGCAAGCCGGCCATCGAGCGCGGCGAAAAAGTGAAGGCCGAACTGCCGATCATCAACGTGAACCGCGTCGTCGGCACCATCACCGGCAGCGAAATCACGAAGAAGCACGGCCCGAACGGCCTGCCCGAAGACACGGTCCAGTTGAAGTTCAACGGCAGCGCGGGCCAGAGCTTTGGTGCGTTTGTGCCGAAGGGTATGACGCTCGAACTGGAAGGCGACGCCAACGATTATTTCGGCAAAGGCCTGAGCGGCGGGAAACTTGTCGTGTATCCGCCGAAGGGTTCCAGCTTTGACTCCAAGGACAACATCATCATCGGCAACGTGGCGCTTTACGGTGCGACCGCCGGCGAGATTTATGTCTGCGGCATGGCCGGCGAACGTTTCGCCGTCCGCAACTCCGGTGTCAACGCCGTGGTTGAGGGCGTCGGTGACCATGGCTGCGAATACATGACGGGCGGACGCGTCGTGATTCTCGGCAAGACCGGGCGCAATTTTGCCGCCGGCATGAGCGGTGGCGTGGCGTATATCCTCGATGAGGCCGGAGATTTTCATACCCGCTGCAACATGGAACTCGTGGCGTTGGAGAAATTGGAGGACGCCGACGAGACCGAGGAAGTCTGGAAATTGATCCACCGCTACCAGACTTACACCAAATGCCTGCGCGCGGCCGGAATGCTCGCGGACTGGAAAAATTGGGTGCCGAAATTCGTCAAGGTCATGCCGCAGGATTACAAGCGCGTCCTGACCTCGCTGAAGAGAATCCAGTCGCAAGGTTTGACCGGCGACGAGGCGATCATGGCGGCGTTCGAAGAAAACGTGAAGGGCGGACACTAAAATTTAAAGCAAAGGCGAAACGCAGAGGCGCAGAGAACGCAAAGATTCGCAGAGAAAAACGGGTTATGCATGAGAATGAGGTTTCGGAGAAAATAATCGGGGCGGCGATTGAGGTGCATAAGTTTTATGGGCCGGGTTTGGTGGAACAGATTTACGAAGAGGCGTTGTGCCACGAGTTTTCTTTGCGCGGCATCCGCTTCGAGCGGCAGAAGCACGTGCCGGTTTATTACAAAACCGTAAACATGGGAATTCCGTTGCGGCTGGATTTGATTGTGGAAGAGAAAGTGATTGTTGATCTGAAGGCCAAAGAAGAAGTTGTCGCATTTGATCGGGCGAAACTGTTGAGTTATCTGCGCCTGACAAATTTACGGCTGGGCTTGATCATCAACTTTCACTCGATTTTGTTGAAAGATGGAATCGAGCGCGTGGTGAACGGTTTAAAATTACCGCCGCCCGAACCCGGTTCATTCAGCTTATAAAATTTTTATGACAGAGTCCGATGTAAAGATGTCAGAGATGCAGAGGTTCATGGAGAAAAGCATTTTTTCTCCGCGTTTTCTCCGCGTTCTTTGCGTCTCTGCGTTTATCCGAAACCAAATACTTGCGACACTGAAACTAAACGCAGAGGTGCAGAGAACGCAAAGATTCGCAGAGGAAAACGGGTTATGCATGAGAATGAAATCTCGGAAAAGATAATCGTGGCGGCGATCAGCCTTTAAATTTTAATGAGAGAGTCCATGGCAAAGATGTTGAGCACGCAGAGGTTCGCAGAGGAAAAAATTTCTTCTCTGCGTTTTCTCCGCGTTCTTTGCGCCTCTGCGTTTATCCGAAACCAAAAACCTGACTGACAATGGGAAAACCCACTGGATTTTTAGAATTCAACCGCGAACTGCCGAAAGACCGTTCGCCGCTCGGTCGCATCGCCGACTGGAAGGAATTTCATGAGCACCTGCCCGAGGCCGACCTGAAGAAACAGGGCGCGCGCTGCATGGACTGCGGTATTCCGTTCTGCCATACGGGCCAGCTCGTCAGCGGCATGGCCAGCGGCTGCCCGATCCATAACCTAATCCCCGAATGGAACGACCTGGTTTATCGCGGCCTGTGGAAGGAAGCGCTGGAACGCCTGCACAAGACGAACAATTTCCCGGAATTCACTGGCCGGGTCTGCCCCGCGCCGTGTGAAGGTTCCTGCGTGCTCGGCATCAATGACCCGCCGGTCACCATCAAGAACATCGAGAACAGCATCATTGACCACGGCTGGAAAAACGGCTGGGTGCTGCCGCAACCGCCCAAATCGCGCACGGGTAAAAAGGTCGCCGTCATCGGTTCCGGCCCCGCCGGGCTTTCCGCCGCCGCGCAGTTGAACACGGCCGGCCACGAGGTCACCGTTTTTGAACGCGCCGACCGCCCGGGTGGCCTGCTCATGTATGGCATCCCCAACATGAAGCTCGACAAGCAGGAGGTCGTGTTGCGCCGGATAAAATTGCTGGAGCAGGAAGGCGTGAAATTTGTCTGCAACACCGAGGTCGGGAAAAATTATCCGGCGGAAAAATTATTGAAGGAATTCGACGCCGTCATTCTCGCCACCGGCGCGACCAAGCCGCGTGATCTGCAGATTCCCGGACGCGAACTGAAGGGCATCCATTTCGCCATGGATTTTCTGACGGCGAATACGAAGGCGATTTTGGACAACCACAAGAACGGCAATTTCATTGATGCCACCGGCAAGGACATCGTCGTCATCGGCGGCGGCGATACCGGCACCGATTGCGTCGGCACCTCGTTGCGCCACGGCTGCACGTCGCTGGTGCAGGTGGAAATCCTGTTCAAGCCGCCGTTGGAGCGCGCCAAGGACAATCCGTGGCCCGAATGGCCGAAGACGCTCAAGGTGGATTACGGCCAGGAAGAAGCGGCGGCGAAATTCGGCGCCGACCCGCGTGTCTACCTCACGACCGCAACCCAATTTGAAGATGATGGAAAGGGCCATGTCAAAGCCGTGCACACCGTGCAAGTCGAGTGGACCAAAAATGACAAGGGCCAGTTCATCCCGAAGAATGTTCCCGGCTCGGAAAAGGTCCTGCCCGCGCAGTTGGTCCTGCTGGCGATGGGTTTTCTCGGACCGGAACAGCCGTTGCTGGAAGCGCTCGGCATCGAACGCGACACCCGCTCAAACGCCAAGGCGGATTTCGAGAAATACACCACCAATCATGCGAAGGTTTTTGCCTGCGGCGACTGCCGTCGCGGTCAGAGCCTCGTGGTGTGGGCGTTCAATGAAGGCCGTGGTGCCGCCCGCGAATGCGACAAGTTTTTGATGGGCAAGACGGACCTGCCGTGAGGGATTAAACGCAGAGGTGCAGAGAACGCAAAGTGGCGCAAAGGTGCGAGCCGCACGGGCTATTGTTTTTAACCACAGATGGACACCGATGAACACGGATCTCAAATCTGAAAACGACAACTTTTACAGAAGGGAACAAAGGGAACGAAGCAGAAAAACTTTGTCCGCAGATTAAATATTCTGCAAGCCAGGGATCGGAACCGGTTCACTGCTCTGTAACTCTGCGTATCTCAGCGTTCTCTGCGTCTTTGCGTTGAGTTCAAACCAGACTTAAACGCAGAGGCGCAGAGAACGCAAAGTGACGCAAAGGTGCGAGCCGCACGGGTTATTATTTTTAACCACAGATGGACACAGATGAACACGGATCTCAAATCTGAAAAAGACGACTTTCACAGAAGGTAACGAAGGGAACGAAGCAAAAAAACTTTGTCCGCAGATGGCGCGGATTTACGCTGAGGCATCCGAATCTTTGAGCATCTGTTCTACCGTGGTGAGCAATCCGGGCACGCGTAATTCCACCGCCTGCCACAACAGCCCATGATCAATCGCATCATATCCGTGACTCACCCGGTCGCGCATCCCGGCGATGCCGCGCCAGTCCACCGCTGGATACTGCGCCGTCAGTTCCGGCGGCAATCGTTTGACCGCTTCCCCTAAAACTTCCATCACCCGCTCAAACGCCGCGCGTTTTTGCCAGTCGGTCAGGATTTCGGGGAGGGAATTTGCCTTGCACAGATCCTGCGCGTGCCGCGCGTTTTCTGCCAGTTGCCGCAGCGTCACCCTGGGATCATGTCTGCTCATAGACCGTCAACGCTTCCTGCTGCACCTCGTCGCGAAAATCATGGCTCAAGCTGTTCGGCGTGTGCAGGTCCACCCGGCGTCCAATGATCGCGGCGAGGTCTTCGTGCCAGCCGAAGAACTCCCAGCCGGTCCGGGCGGTCGGCAGCAGCTCTGCCAGCATATCCACGTCGCTCCGCTGCGGATCGAAGTCCTGCCGAAGCACCGACCCAAACAGGCTCAACTTACGGATGCCATGCGCACGACAGAAGGCCGCGATCTTTTCGCGGTCAATCAGAATAGGCAGTTCGGCCACGCTCATGGCACATATCATCATTCAAAAATCGGCCTCGTGCAATCTTCATTCCGCCCCGTGCCGCAGCCGGTAACAAGTTAAACGCAGAGGTGCGAGCCGCACGGGCTATTATTTTTAACCACAGATGGACACAGATGAACACGGATCTCAAATCTGAAAACAGTAACTTTTACCTCTGTTAAAAAGCTCTGCGAAACTCTGCGGGCCTCGGCGTCTCTGCGTTGAAATCAAATCCGGCTTAACGCGGAGGTGCAAAGGACGCAAAGAAGCGGGCACTTTGTCCGCAGATGGCGCGGATTTACGCAGGTTTTGACCACGGGGGACATGGCCTGCAAACCCGAGTCAGAGCAATGTAAATTCACCATTGCTCGCCAGAACTTTTCATTGCTTGCAGAACTTTCACTGCCAGTTCTCCTGACATAGGCTTGCGTTTTCACTTTACTTCAAGCGAGTTTGGCACTTTTCTGTCTGCATCAAAAACGCAAAGTCAAAACTAAATGATCCTGCCGTGACGGTCTGCAAATTCAGATACCATCGCGCGGTCATTCGTTTTGGATTTGTCAGGGATGAAATTTTCAAGCTCCAGCCGGGCACTATAATCGGCGTGATTGTAAAATCTGACGCCCATAATCAACAAAAATTTAGCATTCCGGAATTCATTGTCTTCCAAGCTCACGTGACACCTAAATTTGAAGTTGAGCAAGTCGGCTCTGGTTTTCCGTGTAAAGATGAAGCCAAAGCAAAGGAGGTTTATCAGGTTGTAGTAGCCAAAAATTTAATTGTCCCGATTGTTGTGTTGGTAACTTGGGATGGTGGTTTTGCGCTCGCAACCGCATCAAATCCCGAAGCTTGGTATGATGAATTGGTATTATTTTGCTACAACAAACCACAAATAATCGGTGAACAACTTTCTAAATTTTCATTAAAATATTTTAAGCGCTCTATGGGGAAGCCGCCGGAAATGGTCAAAGAAGAAATGCTCCCCACAATAGAGCCGGTAGAAGCAGAAAAGTTATTTCAGCAAAAGAGTGCTCAAATAAAAGCTGATGAGTTGGCCAAAATCAAAAAAATATCGCCATCGCCTTCAACAATTACTCAACCATCGGTTGCCTTGAAAGAAAGTCAGCTATTGGTTTTGTCGAAAGCTTTTCCAGAAACGATAAAGTTTTTCAAGTCGACAGAAAAACCAAGTCCACAGGACGTTTATGCAGCATATCAACGGGATATTTTCAAGGCGACTGGAAAAATGGACGAACCGCTGACGTTTAACCAAGATCAGTTCACCAAGGCAGTAAAGGTCTTTAACAATAAACGCCGCAGGACAAAAATGGGGATTGATCCGATCGAATACGAACTGGTCGCCGGCTGGTTTTTTAGTGAATATGGGAATATGCCTCCTCATGCGCGTGTTAATGCTTTGAAAAAGCGTGGACTTCATCCGCCTACGGCTGATGCGATTCGCCAAATGTGCAAGCGCTTGAAGCTCCCTTCGATTCGCAAGCCAGGATTGCATTAAACCGGAGTCCAGCCACCTCGAAAAAAACTGCCTGCAAGTTTTACCGAGCGGTTAAACTTGTCGGTAGATTATTCCGTATTCAATACTTCTGCTATATGAGAATCTTCAATCATGCGGCCTAGAAAACCATTTGCCGGCAGTTGAAATTTGAAACCGCTGTAGTTCCTATTCGCGAAAGCGATGCCCTCGCCGAAGGGATTTTCTGGGTGGATATGCGCTAATCTTTTATTAATTAATAAAAGATTAGTAATAATAATACTTTATTTTAGTATTATAAATATTAATCTATTGCCATTCCCGCGAATGGGAAAGAACAAAAAACAAACTATTATGAAAACGTGAAAATAAAAAAGACCTGAATTCTCATTCAGGTCTCTAAAAAGTCGGGCGGGAAGCCCAACCGTAGGATGTTGCACAACCTACTTCTACGGCCTTTTGCTTCCCGCGTCAAACAAAATTAATTCATTTAGTTTTACTTTATGAAAAAACGCTACTGCGCGCCCAGATACGGACGCCTGACTAGCTTTGTGCCGTTGACGCTTAACGGTCCACGCAAACGCCAAGCCCATTTCCATAATGGGTTTGTGCTCAAGCCGACAAAGCAAATCTTGCGCAACTAGTCCATATGACTGGCTAAACGGTGAGCCGCGTCGGATTGCTACGGCGCGGCTCCTTTGGAAATTCTACGTGCTCTTTTGAGGCTTGGAAGAAACCATAAACCTGATAGATAATTGGGAAGATGCATTTATTGGAATCAATGATTGCCGTAGGCTTGGCAACTGCGTTCTGCGTTGTCGTAATACTGGCGATCTATGACAGCAACCTAGTGCGGATCAGAACCGAAGATGAATCCAAATGGGAAACCAGGGCGATAATAAGAACAATTTTAATCGTTGTGGGCATTGCAGAATTGTTGTTTTTTCTTAATCAGGGATCGAAATAGGCCAACCCCTGAAATTCGGTCGGAAAAATTTAAGACAGTAAAAAGTAAAGGGGCAGGCGTGATTAATGGTATGTTTTTGTTCATGACTTGTCATATTTGAAGATTTACAATTTGCTCGCGATATGGCTTGGTCAATTCTTCAACATTCTACTGATGCGGTTGATGCCGCTGGTGCTTTTTTGGCAAATGCAGACAAACAACCAAACTCCCTAGATTGGAATTTGGATTTAGTTTTAAAATACGATGAATCGCTCGCAATAATTAACAATTGGAGGGCCTGCCATAATTTTCCTCTGAACACTTTCCAAATTGGGCTTCGCCGGCGGGCAAAACAGGTTGAACACAGCAGTTTGATTGTTCAGCGAACCAAGCGTTTATCATCAATCAGTTTGAAGCTCCAAAGATTTCCGAAATTAAAATTATCTGAAATGCAAGATATTGGCGGATGCCGAGCGATTGTTCATACCGTTGCCCATGTTGAAAAATTGGTTAAAAATTATTCGGAAAGCCAAATTAAACATAAGCAAATTGATTTTGATAATTATATCAACAACCCAAAGCCGTCTGGCTATCGTGGCCACCATTTGATTTATAGCTATTACAGCGACAAAAAGACCACCTACAATGGCAGGAAAATTGAAATTCAAATCCGAACACAACTTCAACACGCATGGGCGACCGCTGTGGAAACGGTTGGCACTTTTACCAAGCAGGCGTTAAAGTCGAGTCGGGGCGAGGCCGACTGGTTGCGTTTTTTTGCTTTGATGGGAACAGCAATCGCCGTCAGAGAAAATTCACCGCCAGTTCCAAAGACACCTGACAATACAAGGGATTTGAAATCGGAATTAGTGGATTATGCAAAAAAATTGGATGTCGAAAACCGATTGCAGGTATATGGAGCGGCACTGCAAACATTGGAGCAGCCAAGTTTAGCGGACGCGCATTATTTTCTTCTAAAACTTGATCCGTCGCCAAATGCGCCAACGGTTCAGATTACGGGATATAAGCAGATGGAACTTGAAAAGGCGTCAAAAGAATATCTGGATATTGAAAAAGCAATTTCCAAAGGGACTCACGCTGATGCCGTTTTAGTTTCTGCGGAGTCATTTGCCAATCTCCGTCGCGCTTATCCGAATTATTTTTTAGATACAAAGGAATTTTTGGCGGCATTAAGACAAGCGATTGCCTGAAAAGGCGCTAAAGTGGAATACCCCTCTGCCGTCCTCCGCCTTCGTAGAACTACGGCGCGACAAGTCCGCCTTCGCGCAGCTTCCGCCGTCGTTGGAACTTCCACCTTCGCCAAGGCTTCGGCGGACAAGATGGCGGGACAAGTCGGCGCGACAAGCGGTGGGACTTGAATCGATTTGATGATGCGCAGGCATGAATGGACACGGATAAAATGATGGTGATGGAGCGCATCGGCGATTCGGTATACCTCGGTTTGCCAAGGGCTCTTCCCCCTCATCCGTCCTTCGGACACCTTCTCCCTTGGGGAGAAGGCAGCGAGGCGGCGAGGTATTCTGGTTCCTTGCGTGTGGGCATTCGCCCGCCATCCTTGATTTGGGAGACGGCGACATGCGGTCCGAAAGCGCCAGAGGACTGGCGCAGTCCAGGACGCTAGCGCGTTGGCAATGGCTCCCCAGTTTCTCGAAGTGTTTTGCAGTGCGGTGCTCCTTCCGGAAGGGCACCAAGCAGAGCCGCGACACTGCTTTCGTGCGGGCGAGACGTTTTCGGATGTTCAATTGCGCGTCGTGCGCATGAAAGCGGCGTGGCTCCCGCATGCGGGATTCCCGCCGCAGTCCATGACGCCAATGTGTTTGCGATGGCATCCGAAATTTGCAAAGCGCCTTGGTCGAGGCGCAGCCTCGACACTACACCTTTTGCAGAGGTCTCATACGCCATTGCTTGAGGAGTGGAGGGCTTCGCCTCGCACCATCGGAAGTTGCTCTGACATTCGTCAAACCCTAGGTCGTGCCTGAAAATGTAGCGGCAGGCATCCCTGCCTGCCGTAGAGGGCGGTCCCGCATGCGGGACCGCCCGGAAAAAGCGCCCGCAGAGCGAAACGCTCAGATTTGAAAGTGGTTTTCGCGATGGCCACGTGGTTCCGCCGGGCTGGAAGCCACGGCTCTACGTCAGCCAGGATGGCCGCCGCTACTATTTTCAGACAGTAGGAGTTTGAATCCGTCAGGTGTTCACCCCATTGCCGGTGGCGCGAGGAATGACCAAAATTAAAACCGGTCTCATATCCATGACCGACGGTAAATGCCAATCATCGAACCCAACCCATCTCATTCCCGCACGTCGAGCGTTGCCAGTGTGCTGCTATTCACGCGAGGATTCTTTCGCACGCAGTTGTGGGTCTGGCCGCTGGTCGCGGCGCTGGTGCTCGGAATCATCGGTGGCTGGCTGCGCGTAAAAATGGAGAACGCGACCAAGCAACAGATTGCCGACATGCTCCAAACGATCCTGAACGCCAATAACGAGGCGCTCCATTCGTGGTCGGTCGCCATGAAAGCGGATGCGGAAAACCTGGCCGAGGACGACCGCGTCCGCGATCTGGTCGAGGGTTTGATTTCCGAGGCAAAATCCAGCACCCAGGTTCAAGCGGCGTTGCTGACAGCGCCGCAGCTTTCCGGGTTGCGCGCGTACTTAAGGCCCATGCTCGAACGTCGCGGCCTCAGCGGGTTCGTGGTGCTGGATACGAATTTCCTGGTGGTGGCTTCCGCCCATGATTCGCTGATCGGCGTTCAATCGCCCGCCGGCTATCTGGAGCAGTTTGCCCCCTGCCTGACGGGCAAGGCCGTGATGACGCGGCCCTTTCCCAGTGTGGCACTGTTGCCGGATGCACTGGGCCACCTGCGCGTGGGCGTGCCCACCATGTTTGCGGTGGCGCCCATCCGATCGGCCGGGGGCCAGATCGTTGCCCTGCTGGGATTGCGCATCGCGCCGGACACGGACTTCACCCGCATCCTCTCCACGGCACGCGCCGGCCAGACCGGCGAGACCTACGCCTTTGACCGCGATGGCAAACAACTTTCGGAAAGCCGTTTCGATCCCGCGCTCAAGCGCCTGGGGCTCATACCCGATGCGCCGGAGGCACGCTCGACCCTGACCCTGGAGTTGCGCGATCCGCTGGTGGATCTCAGCGAGGGACGCCAGTCGCCCCGGCGTCGCACGGAGCTGCCATTCATCCGGGCCGTGAGCCAGGCGAGGGCCGGCCAGGCCGGCGCGGATGCGGAAGGTTACCGTGATTATCGCGGCGTGCCGGTGGTCGGCGCGTGGCGATGGGTGGACGAATTCGACATGGGCCTCGCCACGCAGATGGACCGGGCCGAGGCGTTCCGGCCATTGCGAATCCTGCGGGCGGGGTTCTGGTTCATCTTCTCCTTGTTAATGGCCGCGGCGGTGCTGGTTTATGTGCTGATGCGCGTGGCCAGCCGGCTGCAGCGGGCGGCCTGGAAGGCGGCTTTGAAGGCCAAACAACTGGGTCAATACGCGCTGGACGATAAAATTGGCGAGGGCGAGTTTGGCGAGGTTTACCGCGCCCACCATGCATTGATGCTCCGGCCGGTCGCGGTAAAATTGTTGCACACAGAAAAATTAAACCTGGCGAGTTCCACCCGGTTTGAACGGGAAGTGCAACTGACCAGCCGGTTGTCACATCCCAACACGATCACCATTTACGATTACGGCCGGACAGCCGAGGGGATTTTTTATTACGCCATGGAGTATCTCGAGGGTCTGACCCTCAATCAACTGGTCAAGCGGTATGGCGCGCAACCGGAAGGCCGGGTCATTTCCATCCTGCGGCAGGTTTGCGGCTCCCTCACGGAAGCCCATGCGACCGGCCTGGTGCATCGCGACATCAAACCGGCCAACATATTCCTGACGCAACGTGGCGGGGTGGCGGATTTTGTCAAGGTGTTGGACTTCGGACTCGTGAAATCGCTCGACGCCGGGGGCGCGGAATTGACCATGGCTGAAACCACGCTCGGCACACCGCTCTACATGTCGCCCGAGGCCGTGGAACATCCCAATGCGGTGGACGCACGCAGCGATCTCTATTCGCTGGCCGGGGTGGGTTATTTTCTGGTCACCGGCGAGCCGTTGTTCAACTGGCTCACGTTGGGTGACGTGCTGATGCATCAGGTTAAAGACCTGCCGGTGCCGCCTTCCCTGCGGCTGGGCAGACCCGTGTCTCCGGATTTGGAGGCGCTCTTGATGCGTTGCCTGGCCAAGGACCCCGCGGCACGTCCGGCCAACGCCCGCGAACTCGAAGACGGCCTGGCCCGCTGCCGGAGCGCGGCGGACTGGACGCGGGACGCAGCCGACGAGTGGTGGCGTAAATTTGCCGCGACGCAAAGTGACAAGACGGTGGTGACCGCTCCGCTGCCTGGAGCGGATTAAAAAATATTGCAGCCATCCGGTCCCGCGTGCGGGACCGCCGGCAGGGATCGGTATTGCGCCCGGGATGCGGGCGCGGACGGCGCAGCGCGCCATCCCTACCCCCATTGGGAGATCTCTGCAAAATTCGGCACCTCGGCGATGCGGATGAAAAGCGCCAGAGGACTGGCGCAGTCCAAGACGCTATCGCGTTGGCGATGATTCCCGAATTTCGCCAAGGGTTTTGGTGAAGGGTGCAAGCGAGCGGAAACGGCGCGCACGGAGTGACGCGCCCTACCACAACAGGCTCGCGAAAGGTTTTGGCGATGGGGGCGGATGTTTGATTTCTTGGGTGGGTGACAAATGACGCAACCCCGTTGGGGTAGAAGACATTTTTGCGGACATTCCCAGGGTAGCTCCTCGCCTGTCCGGCTCGGACCAACCCTGGGCTGAATGACGTTACCCCGTTGGGGTAAGGGGGTGGCAGAGCCGGCATTCAAATCAGTTTACATAGTTTATTTAAATGTTGACATGGATTACAAGATTGGCTATGGTGTCTCCGTCCCGCACGCGGGACGCGACAAGGCGGGAACGGATTCCGGTTTTCGGAGTTCGGGACTGCGGTGAAAATTTTGAGTTGTAGTTCTTTGACATAGCCACACAGTGGCGAGTGAGATGTGACGTGTGATGGGTTGAACCAGCGCGCGGGCCGGGGTGGAATGTCTTGAGCCGAGCCATTCCAGCCCTGGGCCGGGCCGGAGCCAACCTGGTGGTCCGAGCCGGACAGGCAACCCGCCCTACCGAAATCAGGCCCAATCAAGGTAAATCAAAGTAAAAAAGTGAGGATGACGATGAGGACGAGGATGAGGATGATTCCCCGTAGTCCGACTCAGTTAAGGTTCAGAATTGAGTTGAGAGGTTAGAGCGGTTTAAAAACGCTCTAGAGGTGACGGGGGGTGAAATTACGAAACGAAGCCAATTTTTCCGCAAAAAAGCCAATGAAAGTGCATAAGTGTCCAAAAAAACGAACCCAATTTAAAGCCAAAATCTGAGCCGGTCTGGCCATCCGGAGCGGGTTTTTAACCAAAAAAGGCACGAAGATACTGTGGTGCTTCCGGCCGGGGTCC
The DNA here is from genome assembly GCA_035485115.1 of Candidatus Sulfotelmatobacter sp. GTDB lineage: Bacteria > Verrucomicrobiota > Verrucomicrobiia > Limisphaerales > UBA11358 > UBA11358. Next base: position 21,263 of record DATHOG010000076.1, read on the forward strand.
GAGCCGGACGGGCGGTCCAACCTGGTGCTGGGTGGTTCGAGCCGGGCAGCAACCAACTGCCGGGAATCGTACTGAATCAAGGTAAATCAAACCAAAAAATGAGGATGACGATGAGGACGAGGATGAGGATGATTCCCCGACTCCAATGCACCAACCTGGTGCTGGGCGATGGGGCAACCGATAGGGGGAGCATGGATTTCGGATTTCGGATCTTGGGTATCGAACTGCGGGTGGATCGAGGCGCAGCCTCGACGCTACACCGCTGGCGCGGAGGGAAAATAGGACTGATAGGACGGATACGACCGATGGTCGTGGTGGGGAGGACGGTGCCCGGAAACGTGTTTTTTTCGCTCAAAACGAACCCAAAAAAAGCCCGTAAAACCTGCGTTTTTCGAAAATTTGACATGAAAACGAACCCATTCCTTCCGGAGGGGGTCCGAGCCGGACGGGCAACCATCCGACCCGCCTTCTCCCGTATGCGGAATGAGGGCAAATCCAACCGAATCCGACTAAATCCAGTTATTTTTAATCTGTCAGGTGGCCAGTTTGTAGCCGACGCCGTGGACGGTCAGCAGTAATTTTGGTTCACCGCCGTTATCGCCGAGTTTTTTGCGGAGCTGGACGATGACCTGGTCGAGGGTGCGCGTGGTGCCGTAGTAGTTGATCCCCCAGACTTCATTGAGCAGTTTGTCGCGGGAGAGGACTTCGCCGGCGTGCTGGTGGAAGACCTGGAGCAGTTTCACTTCCTTGGCCGTGAGTTCCTCCACCGCCCTGCCCCGCTTGAGCTGGAAGGTCTTGGGATCAATCACGGTCTGCCCGATCTTGAAGGGGGCGTCGGATTCGATTCTTTCGGTGGCGGTCGCCGTCCGGCGTAGCAAGGCTTGAATGCGGGCCAGCAGTTCGCGCACGCCAAAGGGTTTCGTGACATAATCATCCGCGCCGAGGTCGAGGCCGATGACCTTGTCCAGTTCCTGTCCCTTGGCGGTGAGCATGAGGATGCGTGCGGAGATATTTTTTGCGCGGAGCGCCTTGCAGATGTCGTAGCCGCTGGCGCCGGGCAGCATCACGTCCAGCACGATGAGCGCGGGCTGAAATTTGGCAACGGCGGCAAGGGCTTCGTCACCCCGAGTGACAGACGCGGTTTCGTAGCCCTCGCTTTTCAGGACCTCTTCCAGGCCAAGCAAGATGTGCGGGTCGTCTTCGACGATGAGAATTTTAGTTTTCATTCTTTTTTAACCACAGATGGGCACAGATAAACACGGATGATGGTAAAACGAGCACCTCCCTATGAACCCGATAATGGTGGGACGCTCGCCCTCATCCCGGCCTTCTCCCCCAGGGAGAAGGGGACACGCTCGCAGCGTTATGGTAAATTCACGTTGCTTTTTCTTAGCCGAAAAGCGGCGTGGCGTGGCGCTTCCCGCCGCAGTCCAAGACACGTCCGGTTCTCTGAACGCCAAGGACATAAACGAAGGGTTCCAGTTTATTTTCAAATTCTCTAGCATCGTGACAATGGCAGGCGCAGGATGAAGCAACTGCCGCCGCCTTCACGCGCTTCGTAAATGACATCGCCGCCGTGGGCGCGGGCGATCTGGCGGGCGATGGTCAGGCCCAGGCCGGATCCCTGGATGCCGCTGCTCAAGGAGTCGTGCGCGCGATAGAACTTCTCGAAAATCTTCTCTTCACTGCCACGGGGAATCCCGGAGCCGCGATCGAGGATTTTTAATTCCGCGTGCGGCAACGGCGACGATTTTTGCGTCAATTGCAAGGTGATCTCCCTGCCTCCCTTGGAATATTTTTCGGCATTCGATAACAGGTTGACGATGACTTGTGACAGCGCGTCGGCATCTCCGCAAACCGGGATGCTTGTGTCCGGCAGGTCACAGACAAATTCCAGGCCGTTCGCCTCGAGGTGCGGACGAAATGTCCCGACCGCGGCGCGGACGACTTCATTCAAGTCGCAGTCCTTAAAATCGTATTTCTTTTCACCGCGTTCCATGCGCGAGAAATCCAGGACGTTGTTGATGAGACGGGTGAGGCGCGCAGCCTCGGCGGAGATGATTTGCAGATAGGATTTTTGCTTGGCGGCATCAGTCACGCGTCCGTCGGCAAGCAGTTCGGAGAACATGCGGATGGAGGTCAACGGCGTTTTCAACTCGTGCGAGACGTTGCTGACGAAATCGGTCTTTTGGCGGGCCAGCGTGAGTTCGGTGTTCAAGCCGCGGACGATGAGCCAGCTGCCGATGACAATGGCGAGGACCAGCACGGCGATGAACACGCCGAGCACGGCGTTGACGATGCAGGCGGTACGAGTGAGCGCGGCGGGATCCATGAGATAGGCGGCCACTTCCCAGTGCGGCAACGCCTGGCCGACCTCGGTAGCGACGAACGGGTGCTTCCAGTTCGAGTGATAGTTCGGGCAGGAAAGCACCACCGGTCGGGCATTGTCGTCCAACAGTGCGACGACGATTTCATTGGTCAACTCCGGATCCGGCTGCACGAGGTCGCGCAAGCCGTCAATGACATGGTTCAAATTGAGTTCCGCCCCGAAGACCAGGTTGGAGTCGGTGTTCAGCCGGTGCCAGAACATAAGCTTGAGTTTGTCTTGAAGAAAGCGCGCGATCATGCCATCGGTCTGGTCACCGATGAGCTGGCGAAATTCCGCCTCGGCCGGGACAACCTTGGAAAGATTGCTCTCGGGTTGCTGGACCTGATCGCCGGCCTGATTCTGGTATCGTCCGCCCTGCGGATCGACGGCGCGGGACTGCGATTGGGCTTTGGTTGGGGCAAGATTCTGCCATGAATTCCTCGCATTCTGCTGTGGCACCGGCTGATCTGCCTGTTCGCTTGAAAGATTATTTAACGCGGAATATGAGCTGCCGCCATTTTTAACATTGGCATACAAAATCGACTTCAAGTTGTTGGCGTTCCAATAAACCTCCGCGGATTGCTGGTTGCCGAGAAAGAGCTGGTTGTCTGTTAAAAATCGTTGCGCGGCTGGCCCGGCTGCGGGTGTGGGACTGGTCAAGGTGCAGGTGACCGGTCCGGACAAGGTGACACTGAAACCGACTTCCGCGAGCGGCCAGGCACGGCGAATCTGGTCATCAAACCCGACGGCCAGGGCATCGGGATTGTTGCTGATGGCGAGGCTTTCCACCTGCGCGGCGAATTCCTGCTGCTGCTGGGCCAGGTGGTCGGAAATAGTTTGAGCGAGCGTGTCGGTCACGCGCTGGCAAAGGAGCGATTGCTGGCGCTCGATCAGGAACTGCTGATCGCGCAGCGAACGCACCGCCAGCCAGGCAAGCAGGAGGCTGGGCACAAGCACGGCCAACACAAAGACCAGGGCAACTTTTCGCATGGCTGGGTTTCATAGTCCGCATTTTGACGCCGCGCGTCCAGCGGGCAGTTGTTTACTCAAACTTGGAATACTGCGACCCGTACAAAAGCTCGTAACTTAAGTCCTGCATGTTGGTGGAGGTATTGGCCAACCCGGTGAGGTCCAGCGCCGTTTCGGCGAAACGGCCGAACGATTTGAGTTCGCGGGCGGCGGCTGCGCGCACGTCGTTGCCACCATCGAGCGCCTTCACCAGGGAGTCATGCAAGTGCTCCTCGGCATTGGGCGCAAGGATTTCCGCGCGACCGACCATCACGCGTACGAGCTTCGACGGCGCGGGCTTGATGGTGAGCGGCAGGGTTTCGTCCGTCCAGGCGCGCGGCAGCAGGTAAAGCACACGGTCGCCTTGCTCGGCAAACCACGAGTCGCGCCAGGTATCGACCATGGCCTGCGCTTCCTGCGGAAACAAACCTTCGCGAACGAGGGCGGTTTTCATTTCCGAGCAAATTTTCCCCTGAAATTGTCCCAGCGGCAAGGGGTGCATGGCGTTGGTATCGAGGCTTTGCCAGGCAAAGGTCTTGTCCGGCGGCAGGCCATCCATTGACGCGAAGGCACCTTGGTTGCCATGGATGCTGACGAGGAACAGGCGGGCGATCTTTTCATGGCCGTTGTTTTGCACGGTGACATGATTGCCTGTGTCCACACCAACCCGCAACGGCGTCTGGAAACTTCCCGCGCCGCGATAGAAAATGAATTTTTCCGTCTCGGTCACCGTGTTGGTTGCACCGGCCATTTCCATTTGAACAAATGCGGAGTCTGGTTCACGGGCGGCAAAATAACGGCTGCCGTAGCTGGACAGCGGCGGTTGAGCGTCCAGTTCCGGGTTACCATTTGTGGAAGCGATCAACTTGAGATTTTTCCAAATCGAGTGACCGTTTACCATCGGCAAGCCCCCGGCGGTTTGCGTGGTTTGCGGATACCATTCGGTGAAGGTTCCCTTGGGAAAATCCACATCCACGTCCACATCCAGGTTTTTGCCGGTGTAAAAATAGATCACGGGCGTCTCCATCCGTTGCAGCGTAAGCAAGTCGACCTTGAGGGTGATCCCACGATGCACAAAGGGTGGCAGCTCCGATGTCTGCAACGGAGACCACCGTAACAGCTTGCCGTCGCCACCCTGGACGCAAGTGAACGTGCCCCATTCGTGCGCGACAAAATCGCTTTGCGCACGGTCCGCCGCGGTCGTCAGGCCCATTACTACGACTGCCAGGCTGATTATTGTGATGTAGTTCAAGTTTTTCATAGGGTTGATGAGATCGGGCGAGGAAATCATTTTACCTCCGAGCCTTCGAAGGGAATGGCGGTCGAATGAACATCCAGCAACGGCCCGAGCTCATAGATATTGGTGTAGCCGTAAGAGCGTAATGACGTGTAGGTAGAAACATTTAATGACGCCGACACCGCCTTGGTGGCGAAGGAAACCGGACTGCCGAGAAAGTTATTGTTACAGTAGATCAAAATTTCTGTGCCTTTGGCCGGAATGGTCCGGGCCAGGGTGTCGGCGGTGAAATCGGTGAACTGCAGATTGACCGCGCCGTGGATGTGACGCATTTCGTATTTCGCGGCGGTACGCGCGTCGAGCAATACGGCATTCGTGTCCGCCATCGCCTGGAGGAATTGCCGTTCGGTCAGACGGTGGGATTCACGCCCGGCCGCCGAGTCGGCGACGATTTTTTGAAATCCCTTGTAGTCGATCAGCGGGTTGGGAATCGGTTGCGCGCCGGGCTGCGCCGCCAGCGCCATGCCCGCGAACAGCAAGAACAGGCAGAAGAGGGTTTTTAGGGGATGGGAGTCAAGCCGGGTTGTTTTCATGCGGCGACTATGACACGGACCGGGGATGGTGGTTGTCAGACGTGCGTGAAAGGTTTGTAAAAAAGTTGTCATAGCGGGGTGAACAACTTTCCCTTGACGTCGGCATGAAAAGTTTTCATAGTCATGCCGTAACATACGAGGCATGAAAATACTGTTGGAGTGATGTTTTTCGGACATGGCTGCGCCAGCCGTGTCCGTTTCACTTTCAGCAGGCCTCGCAAATCAGGAACACCTATGGCCAGCGGCAAAGTCAAATGGTTTGACAACAAAAAAGGCTTTGGTTTTATCGCCCAAGATACGGGGCAGGACGTGTTTGTGCATCACACGTCCATCGTGGGCAGCGGTTTCAAGACATTAAACGAAGGTGAACCGGTCGTCTTTGATGTCGTCACCAGTGACAAAGGCCTGAAAGCCTCGAATGTCCAGCGCGCCAGCGCCTGACACGGAAATAATTTTCATCTGCGATGCGCATGGCTAAACTAATGCCATGCCGCAAATGCCGACAGTTCCCGTAACCAGCCTTTACCTCCACGTCCCCTTTTGCGCACATAAGTGTGAATATTGTGCGTTTTATTCCGAGGCGTCTTCCGGCGAACTCATCAACCGCTACGTGTCCGCGCTTGTGCGTGAACTGGAGGTGGTTGCCGGCGACCTGAAACCGAGGACGATTTTTTTTGGCGGCGGCACGCCTTCGCTTCTGAACCTGCGCCAATGGGAAACCATCTTGCGCGCGATGGAAAAATTTAACCTGCTGGGCGCGGAGGAATTCACCATCGAAAGCAACCCCGCCACCGTTTCCGCGGACAAATGCAAATTGTTGCGCGATTTTGGCGCGAACCGTGTCTCGATGGGCGTGCAGTCGCTGAACGAAAAACTTCTGGAACGGCTCGGACGCATCCACTCGCGCGAGCAGGTTTTCAAATCCTTCGACATCCTGCGAAACGCCGGCTTCGACAACCTGAACCTGGATCTGATGTTCGCCATTCCTACGCAGACGATGGAAATCTGGCGCGAAACCTTGAAGGAAGCCATCGCGATGCAAAGCGAGCACTTGTCGAGTTACGAAGTCATTTACGAGGATGACACGCCGTTGTATCAGCAACTGCAGGCCGGTGAATTTTCCGTGAACGAGGATCTCGCGTGCGAAATGTTTGAGGAACTGGTTTCCACGACCGGCGCGAACGGATTTCGGCAATACGAAATAGCCAACTTCGCCCGCGACCAGAGAATCAACGATTCAGTTTCAAGGGTCCAGGCGGACGGCGGCACGATGCTTGAAACTCCTTTTTTCGCCTGCAAGCACAACATCAATTACTGGCGCGGCGGCGATTATCATGGCCTCGGCCCGAGCGCAACCGGCTATGTCCGCGGCGTACGGACGAAAAATTGGGCCAACACGCAACTTTACTGCGAGCAACTGGAAAAAGGCCGGCGGGCAATCGAATCCAGCGAGGAACTTTCCCCGCTGCGTCGCGCCGGCGAAACAGCGGCATTTGGTTTGCGGATGAATTCCGGGTGGCCGTTTGAAATTTTTCAGCAAACCACCGGTTTTGATCTGCGCCGTGAATGGAAAAGCGAGCTGGAAAAATTATCCGGGCGCGGCTGGGCAAAAACCAGCGGCGAACGGTTTCAGCTTACCCATCAAGGTTTGCGTTTCGCGGACACGGCGGCGGAGATGTTCCTGCGTTGATATCGGTTCAATCCGGCCGGAACGGCAGCCGCAACGTAAAGGTGGTGCCATTCCCCTTTTCGCTGGCCACCTCGATCGTGCCGCCGTGCGCCTCGACAATCGCCTTGGAAATCGACAAACCAAGACCGTTGCCGCCGGTGGACCGGGATTTGTCACCGCGATAAAACCTCTCAAAAACGCGCGGCAAATCCGCAGGGGAAATCCCCTCCCCGGTGTCGGTAACGGACAATACGGCAAAATCTCCCTGCAAACGGGTGGCGATGCGAATTTCACCGTTTTCGCGGTTATAGCGGACGGCGTTGGTAAGAAAATTGGTGACGACCTGCGACAGGCGGCCCGCATCCGCAAAAACATACATCGGCTCAAGGTCGGATCGGATTTGCAGGTTACGTTGCGCGGCCAGCGGCCGGACCAGTTTAAGCGAATCCTCGGCGAGAGTCGCGAGATTGACCTTCTCGCGACGCAGGCTTTCCTGTCCGGCGTCGAACCGCGCCAGTTCGAGCAGCGAGTCCGTGAGCCGCCGCATTTGCTGAACAGTCTCCAAACTGGCCGAGATGGAATCCTTGTAATCGGTCATGCCGCGCTCACGCGCCAATGTGGTTTGGGCTTCGGTGATCAGGACGGCAAGCGGCGTTCGCAGTTCGTGCGCGGCGTCCGCGGTAAACTGCTTTTGCTGTGCGAACGCGGTTTCGAGCCGGGCAAAGGTGGAATTCAAGACCCCGGCAAGCTGACCGAGTTCGCTTTCCGTCTCCTCGGTATTGATGCGTTCGGACAGATTTCCGTCCGCGATACGGCGGGCGGTAAGCCCGATTTTTTCCACAGGTTGCAGCGCTTGACCGATGATCAACCAGGAGCCGCTCAGGGCAAGGCCGAGAAAAACTATGCTGCCGAAGACCAGCCAGCCGGCAAAACGGTTTGCGTCCGAGATCTCCGGGGCGAGCGTATGACCGACCAAAATAAGGTCGCCATTCTCGGTGGCGTGGTACATTTCGCGGAACGTGCCGCGCATGCGGGCGTAAGTGCCAGTGTCCCTGTCCTTCAGTTGCGGACGGGGAATTTCGTCCGGGCGGTTGGCCGACTCGTTGACCGACGGTCCTGACCAGGCCGCAAAATAAAACCCCTCCATCCCGACCTGTCCCAAATGTTGGGCGGTCGCGATGAGAAATGCCTTGTCCAGATCAGACTTGCCCGGCTCTGCGTCCGGCGAATCGTTGTTACGGTTGCCGTGGGCAAATACCGCCACGCTCATTTCCGCCACGCGCCGCCGTAAAGTTCCGTCAAACTTGGCAACACTATTGGCAAAATAGATTTTGAACGCGGCAAAATCCAGCGCGGCGAGGATCAAAACAAGCAACAGCGCGATCCACAGCAGCATTCGCCACCGGATGGATTTGGTAAACCTCATCTTTCGATGCAATAACCCTGACCGCGCCGCGTGGCAATGATGTCTGTTCCGAGTTTCTTGCGGATACTGAAGATGTGGACATCCAGCAGGTTGGAGAGCGTGCTGTCGTTCTCATCGAAGAGGTGTTCAAAAAGTTCCGCGCGCGTGATCACCTCGCCGCGATGTACCGCAAGGTACTCAAGGATGGCAAATTCACGCGCTGTCAGCGTGACGGGATTTCCGGCACGCGTGACGCTGCGGGCGCGTGTATCAAGCACAATGTCGCCGATCTGGATCGTGTTGCTCGTCTTATGCGCACTGCGGCGGATCAGCGCCCGGATACGGGCAAAAAGTTCGGACAGGTCAAACGGTTTGACGAGATAATCGTCGGCGCCGGCATCGAGTCCGCGCACGCGGTCACTATGCGAGTCGCGGGCGGTCAGCATGAGCACGGGCGTTTGCTTGGTTTTTCGGAGTCGCGCGAGCAGTTCCCAGCCGTCAAGTTTCGGCAACATCACGTCCAGCACGATGGCATCGTATTCGTAGGTTTCCGCCTTGAACAGGCCGTCATCGCCATCGCCGGCCATGTCCACGGCATAGCCTTCCTCGCGCAATGCCTTGGCAAGATTGCGCTGCAACCGCGGTTCGTCTTCCACAACCAGGATTCTCATCGCAGGACCAGTTTGAACAGCCTCTAACATAGATAAACAACCGCCCGCAGACACGCTTTTTTGCGAAGGTAAAATCTTACACCCCTTTGGATTAAGTCTTGATTAAAAAACGGGGGCATTTGTAAAGAAATTTGTTCAAAAAGTTTCCAATTTAATGATGGCTTAATTGCAGTTCGTATAAATTGTATTCAACAAGCCAAAAAATTATGCGCATCCCAGTGTCATATATCCTCCCGCCGCCGAAGAAAATCGCGGTGCGAATCCAGACCGGCCTCCTGCTGTCGGCACCGTTCCGGATCGATCTGTTGGCCGCACGTTGCACCCCCCGGTACCAAAGCCGCGTTACAGCCTATTCCCGCCGGCTGCAAATAGAACCTGAAACCAGATGACCGGCGCACTTGCCATCTTGTCCACAGCATTTGTTGCCATCGCCAACTTGATGGTTCTTGCTTGTTTGTTGCTGGCCGGACGCGCTGACCGGAAGATGGCGGAGTTTGGCGACTTTAGTTTTGAACCTGAAACCCCGGATGCGTGCGGATAATTTCCAAATCAGAACACCATGAAAATGACAAAAGCCATCCAGCCGTCGGCAGCTCCTGTCAGGGCCCTGGTCGCTACGGAGAGTCGCATGAAAACAGGCGGCCTGCCGACCATCAAGGAAATGATGAAACCATTGGTACAGCCGTTTGGTTTGATCAAAAGCCGGCAGGCAGCCGCACGGTAAAGATTGCCCCGGATTCGTTTCCGCCGGCGGCTTCAATCGTGCCCCCGTGCGCTTCCACGATCGCCTTGCAAATTGAGAGGCCAAGACCGGAATTGCCCGCACCCGTGCGGGACTTGTCAGCGCGATAAAACCTTTCAAAGACGCGCGGCAAATCTTCCAGCGCAATCCCCTTCCCGGTGTCGGAAATCTTCAAAACCGCAAGACTATTTTCGTATTTCAGCGCAATTCGCACTTCCCCTTCTGGCTTATTATATTGAATGGCATTGGTCAGCAGATTCGTGATGACCTGGGTCAGCCGCTCGGGATCGCCCGTGATCCGCAATGGCTCCAGACCGGAAAAAATCTTCACCTGTTTTTCGTCCGCCATCGTTTGCACCATCTCGACGCTGTCGGAAATGATTTTCGAATAATCAAAATCCATCCGTTTTAAAACTTCCTGCCCGGCGTCGAACCGCGCCAGTTCCAGCAACGATTCAATCAGCTTGCGCATCCGCTGCGCCGCCCGCTGGCAGGCCTCCACCGTCTGTCGATAGCTGGCCCCGTCGCGTTCACGGCTTAATGCGCTTTGGGTTTGCGTCAATATCACCGAAACTGGCGTCCGCAATTCATGCGCGGCATCGGAAGCAAATTGTTTCTGCTGTGCGAACGCCGTTTCCAGCCGGGCAAAGGTGGAATTGAGAACAGCGGCCAACCGGCCCAGTTCGCTTTCCGCCTCTTCCGAATTGATGCGTTGCGACAAGTCACCAGCGGAAATTTTCGCCGCCGTCGAACTGATCTCCGTGATCGGCCGCAAAGCACGTCCGACAAACCACCAGCCACCGACCAATCCGAGCACTAAAACGACCCCTCCAAAACCGGCGAGCTTGAGCGCGGTGATCTTTAAATCGTACAACTCCGGCGCGACGGACGCTCCGACGATAATTTTTTCCCCGGACGGTAAACTTTCTGCAAAAAAGCTTTCGTCACCGACGCGCAAAAGTTGAGGACTTTTTTTAAGATTGTCCGGCCCGTTTGCCGGCGCATTCGTGAAAAAAACATCGTCGTTCTGCGGCGCATTGTCGGAATGCGCAAATTCGTTGTTATCGCGGTTTCTGATCGCGAAAAAGAACTGGTTGGGCACGTCCGTGCCAAAAAGCGCGGCTACCTGGGGCGGCAAAGTGAATCTTGGCGGTTGCCGGTCGTCGCCCGGCATTCCATCATCGGGAAATTCCGGCGGCGGACGGAAATCATCGGGCGGGTGGTTTTGCTGCGGGCCGTGAGGCGGACCGTGAGGGGGTCCGTGCAACGCCTGGCCCAGCATCCCGATGCGGCGGTGGATTTCATCGTCCACGCGACGGAACTGGCGATTGCGTTCAAGCTGATACGCCGTGACGCCGAACCCCGCAAGCACACAGACCAGGATCAGCCCATACCAAAGCTGCAGGCGCCATTTGATGGAATTAAAAATTTTCATCCGATGCAATAACCATGGCCGCGCCGGGTGACGATGAATTCCGCACCAAGTTTTTTTCGGACGTTGGAGACGTGGACGTCGAGCAGGTTGGACATCGTCGAATCGTTCTCATCGAACAAATGTTCGTAAAGCTGGGTGCGGGTGACGACCTCGCCATGGTGCAATGCCATAAATTCAACCAGGGAATACTCGCGTGCGGTCAATTCGACCGGCTTGTCCTTGAAAGAAACGATGCGCGCGGCGGTGTCGATTGTCACCTCGCCGATCTCAATCAGGTTGGTCGTCTTGTTCGCGCTCCGGCGGATGATGGCGCGGAGCCGTGCGAAGATTTCCTCCAGATCGAACGGCTTCACCACATAATCATCCGCGCCGGTGTCGAGACCCCGCACGCGGTCACGCGTCTGGTCGCGCGCGGTGAGCATAAGTACCGGGGTTTTCTTGGTTTTGCGCAGGCGCTTCAAAATTTCCCAGCCATCCATTCCCGGCAGCATCACATCCAGCACAATGGCGTCGTAGTCCGTGCCCTCGGCGTTGAAAAGGCCGTCGTCGCCGTTGTCGGCGGTATCCACGGCATAACCCTCCTCACGCAAGGCCTGGGCCAGGCTCGAGAGCAGATCCGGTTCGTCTTCTACGATCAATATTCTCATGCGGCGCGCAAGTGATAACACAGCCTTGCGCAGTCGTCACGGTCGCAGATTACACCTTAAGATTGGATGAAGAAAATATTTGCACAGTGATGTGCAAAAATTGCATGGCTTCACGTTCCGTTAAGGTTGGGTCGCGTAAGGTGGCGCCATGAATATGAAAACCAACACCCGAACCAATAATATTCTTGTCACGGCGTTTTTGATGCCGCTCGTCTTTGTTCAAATCATGAACGCCAGCCTCGTTGACCCGCGCACGAATTCATGGTTCACGGCTTATTCCGGCCAATACGCCCGCATCTATACGAACGATCTCACCCGCACGAACGGAAAATCCTTCACTACCTGGTCCATCAGCACCACGGCGCAAACCTTGCCGGCCTATTGCGGTGTGCAGGAAGTATATTCTTCGTCCAACTGGGTTTATGTCCGCAGCACCGGACTCGCCAGCTATACGATGGGCGCATGGTATGCGAACAGCAACCACACCACTTTCCTCCAGCAATTCCCTACGAACCAGAAAACGATGTTCCGTATCCCGCGCACAAACTCCGTCCCGGCCAAAAAATCTTTGAGCGGCGGCGGCCCCATCGGCATCGCGGTGGACGGCGTCGCCTTGTATAACAACTGGGACGCAAATTTTTGGAACGGTACGGCGGATGTCTCCAACGGCGGCACGAACGGATTTTGGAACCGTGACGCGTATGTGAACGAAGGCGTGTCCTTTGATTACGGTAATGCGCACCAGCCGTCCGGCGCGCAGTATCATTATCACGCCAGTCCGGAAGGCCTGCGCTACCAGCTCGGCGACCATGTGGACATGAATGCCCTGACCAAGGTTTATTCCGAATCCACCAACACTGCGACGAAACATTCCCCCATCCTCGGCTTCACGGCGGACGGCTTTCCGATCTATGGCCCGTATGGTTACAGTATCTCCAATAATGCCAGCAGCGGCATCCGCCGCATGGTCTCCGGCTTTGTCATCCGCAACGGCCAATATGGCACGAGCAATCTGACCGCAAACGGACGCTCTACCATTCCACAATGGGCCGTGCGGCTCTACGGTGTGGCTTCAAACATCCTCTCCGGCCCGGCCGTCAGCACGAGCTATCCGCTCGGTCGCTATATGGAGGACAATGATTATCTCGGCGACCACGGCTACCAGCAGGGCGTGGACTTCGACCTTGATGAATACAACGGACGCTGGTGCGTCACTCCGGAATTTCCCGGTGGCACTTACGCCTACTTCGTCGCCATTTCCACCAACGGCACGCCGGTTTATCCCTACAACATCGGCTTTGGCTACTATGGTACTCCGGCAGGCGGCACGGTCTCTGCCACCGGCGGCTCGGCCACCATCGCCGATATCAGCGCCACCAACTTCCTCGCCTATACCAACCTCACAACCACCCTTGGCACACCGGCTGTGAAAAGCGGAACCGTTACCTTGTCCTGGAGCGCACTTGAAGGCGGAAGTTATCAAGTCGAAGCCACCACGAACCTCTCCTCCTGGAGCGTTTTGCAAACCGGCGTTTCACCAAACGAGATAACTGCCGGCTACACAAATGTCACCTCGCTCGATCAACAACTTTATCGCGTCGGTCGAACCTCGGTCGCCAGCTACGACGGTACGGGCGCAACCGCTTTTGCCGTGTCATCCTATGCCCCCGGCGGCAGCGCCGCGCGCGGTCAGACCGTTCTTATCACCATCACATTCACCACTGGCGGCTCGAACCCGCCCTCGCTGCCGCCCACCGGAGCACCGGTTTCGAGCGTTACACTCGGCAGCATCACCGGCACCAGCAGTTCGTACGTTAACAACACCACTTATGGCACTGAAACCGCCAGCTTCAACATTCCTTCAAATGCCACCACCGGTGCGCAAACCATCAGCATCACCTTTAGCGCTGGCCCCACGTTTACCGTGAGCAGCTTCACCATCAACTGACCTGGGCAAGGGGCTAATCATCCTACGCAAGCTGTCATCACTCGATCCAAACGATGTCCGAGAGGACCGCGTTGGACCCTGTGCGGGCGTTGATGACCTGAATGCTTAATTTGCCGCTGGCGGTTTTTTCCGCGCTTACCGGCACGTCAATCCAGCGGCCCTGCTGAAAGTTCTCGAAGGTCCCCACGGTGTCGCCGCCTACCACAATGGTTTCTTTTCGTCCCCCTTGGAAATTATCTGGATCAGTGATGTAAAGGCGGAGGGTGCCTTTGGCGCCGGCGGGCAGATTTATGTCCGCTTCAAATTGGCGCGGGGCCAGGCGGCAATAGAAAACGTCGCCGTCCCAGATGACCCATTGCCGGATTTTAGGGTCCATGGAGATGGAATAGCCGGGCTGATGGCTGAGGGTTTCAGCGCTGGACAATCCACAGCCGACAAGCAGTTTGCCGCCGTTCGTCTCGAAATCCGCCGGCGAGGACCAGGGCAATCCGGCCGGCCAGAACAATCGTCGGGCCGCGGGCGCGCGTTGGGCGGCCGGCAGCATCTCCGGCAGGGGCGGGTGCGCCCCGATTTGATACCAATAAACCGTGGAGGAAAATTCCTCCGTATTGATGGGATGTGAATAATTCTTTTTCCAGCCCGTTTCCGTATCGCCAAAGCCGATGGCCACCGTCATGGATTTCTGGAAATTGATGGCGTCCTGGACGAAAAAGCGGTAGGCGGCCGCGCCGTTCGTATGAAACGGAAAATAACCGGTCAATGGAAACAGATTTTCCGTGGACGGAAAGCCCCAGCTAAAGCCAAACGAATCTTCCAGTCCTTGGAATTCCACGGAGGCATTCGTCTCGCCATCAACGAAAAATTTCTCGTTCTCGTCCACGGGATATTTATCCAGATAAGGATTGCGGACGGTGACGTTCCAGCCCACGACCTTGCCGTGGCCGGTGGTTTCCAGGGCCACGTATTCCTTTTGGCCGAGGAGCAATTCTTCCTGCCGCCAGGTGGCGCAAAAGTAGCCCGTATCGGCCGGCACCTTCTTCAACGTGTGGTAACAGACATACGAGTAGCACGGCATGTCGCTTTCCAATTCCTGGCCGGCGGGGAGCGTTCCGTCGTAAAGCAGTTCGACCCGGGCGGATTTGCGAAACGGCATGGGGAAATAGGTGTTGAATCCCTGGCGGACGTTCACGAACGCGGTGTTGACCCAGTCGCGCTCGCCGTTGGGATTACAGAAAAAGTCCACGAGGGGACAATCCACACTCGGGGTCGTCTCGCCGTCCCAGAAGATGCGCAGGCGGACATCGCGGTTGAGCGAATGCGCATCAGGCTCGCGGTGTCCGGGATAGGCGAAATGCATCATGGTGATTTCCCCCGGCCCTTTGAGATCGGCCACCACCACATTGGTGGTGGTCCTGAATTGGACGGCCAGGGGGTTCTCGCCCCAAAGAGCATTGACGGCTTTGGTGCTTCCGGGAGCCACGCGCGCAAGGTCCGCAGGCAACGATTGCGCGCCAACCCGTTGCTCAAAAAGCCCGGTGATCAGGATGCATGCCGATGTGAGGGCAAAGAAACATTTCATGCGGAGATGATAAACAAATGAGGTCCCAACTGTTGACACTTTTATCTTGGCTCGATTCCTATGTTCCTTGATTCCTGATAATCTGGGTTTCATCCGCGGAAATTTGTCTGCGTAAATCCGCGCAATCTGCGGACAAACCTCCTGCTTCTTTGCGAAACTTTGCGTTCTTTGCATCGTTGCTGCATTTAGCCGGAAAAAATCACGTCCCAAACAGTCGATCCCCCGCATCGCCCAACCCCGGCAGAATATACCCGCGCTCGTTCAATCTTTTATCCACGGCCGCCACGTAGATCGGCACGCGCGGATGATGCTTCTGCACCAGCGCGATGCCTTCCGGCGCGGCGACAAGATTCACCACGCGGATGTGCTTTGCCCCCTGCTCTTTCAGCAGATCAATTGCCGCCACGGTGCTGCCGCCGGTCGCCAGCATCGGGTCAATCAGCAGCACTTCAAAACGTTCCAGCTTCTTCGGCAGGCTCTTATGATAGAACATCGCGCGCAGCGTCGTTTCCTCGCGCTTCAAGCCGATGAACCCCACGCGCGCATGCGGAATGAGTTCCAGGATGGCATCCAGCATCCCCAGCCCGGCGCGCAAAACCGGAACCAACGCCACCTCGCGTTCAAGTTGAATCCCTGCGCAGGGGGCCATCGGTGTCTGCACCGAAATCTTTTTGACCGCAAATGTCCGCGTCGCCTCGTAAGTCATCAAGGCCGCAATCTCCCCGAGCAGCCGGCGGAATTCCTGCGGCTGCGTCCGTTTATCGCGCAGACGCGCAAGGTTGTGCTGGACCAGCGGATGCGCAATTACAGTGATATTCTTCATTTCAATATGTTCTGTGTAAAAGACCGCCAAAAATCTCCCTGCGAATTCACTTTGAACCCCTGAACCACCCCCTGGTGCGACATTACAAAACCGCTGCGAGCGTTTCTCCTTCTCCCCGGGGGAGAAGGCCGGGATGAGGGCGGACGTCCCACCATTATTGAGTTCAATGAGTGAACCTTTACTTCGCCAGGCTCACATCAGATTGTTTCCGATCGTTCTAACAACACATTCAATACCCCGGCGCCTGCCAGAGATAATACAGGCAACCGGGGCGAAGTTTTGGCATATCCAGGCCGAGATCCAGTTTGATGTCTTTCGCCTGGCTGTTCTGACCAAACATCGAGAGAAAATTGCCGATATCGTAACGTTCCTGATATTCGACCAGATTTGCATCTTTGACGTGTGCGATGGTCATGGCGCGGTCCACCGCATCGTCAAAATCGCCCAGTTCGTCCACGAGACCGAGGTTGAGCGCCTGGGTGCCGGACATCACGCGGCCATCCGCGTAATCCTCCCAGTCGTCGGCCAGCGGTTTGCCTTGGTCTTCTTTCTTGGCTTCTTTTTTATTCAATTCATAGGCGCCGTTACGGCCATCCGCCACCACACCCTTGAATTTTTGATACGTCTCGTCGATCAACGCCTGTACCATCGCGTGCTCCTCGGCGGGTATTTCGTTCGTTTCGCGGTCGGGACTCAGCATGTCCTTGAATTTGCCGCTCTTGAAGGTCATCGGCGATACCCCGACCTTGTCCATCAACTCGCGATAATTGATGCCGTGCATGATCACGCCGATGCTGCCCGTGAGCGTGAGTTCATTCGCGACGATCCAGCGGCACGGTGATGAAATATAATAACCGCCGCTCGCCGCCAGGCTGCCCATCGAGCAGATCACCGGCTTGCCCGGGTGCTGGGTTTTGCCGCGCTCGTCCTTGTCGTCCGTCTCAAAATCCGCGATCGCCTTGTAAATTTCGTCCGAGGCCATCACCTCGCCGCCGGGTGAATCCACTTTCAGAATGACGGCCTTGACGTGGTCATCGTCCGCCGCCCGGTCGAGCTGCGCCTTGACGACATCCACCATGTTGTTGCCCGCCTCGTCCGCATCATGATCCGTGATCACCCCGTCCACGGTGATGACGGCGATCTTATTTTTGGAATCATTGTCCTCCAGCGTGCATTCTTCCAGCTTCGGCCCGACCTCGCGCGCACTGACGCTTTTGAGGCCGTGGCTGAAACTCAAGGCGCGGGTCGTTAATAGACCGATAATGACCAGCCCGGCCAGGCCCAGCAAAAGCGCGAGGATGACGGAAGTGATGATCCAGCCCCAGCGGCGGCGCGGCGCGGGCGGCGGCGGCGCGATGGCCGGGGGTGGAGGTAAAAATGGCGGTGGTGGCGGCGGCGGCGTGAAATCGGGCGGAACTGACATGTTGTCCATAGCGTGCGCAAACTACCGCATTCCACCCGTGATGACAAATTGCTTTTGCTTTGCCGCCGCGCAGGAAACTTCGCGCCTTGAACCTCTGAATCGCCCGTCGCATTCCCGTGCCGGGACGCTGCGTGATTACTGTAGCACCCGCGTCCTGCGGGTCATTTTCGGCATCCCGCCGAAAATATCATTCGCACTACCGACCGCCTCCAATTCGCCAAGACGCGGCGAGCGTTTCTCCCTCTCCCCCAAGGGAGAGGGCCGGGGTGAGGGGAAAGTGGACATCCAAACTTCAAGCCCGCACAATTTGATAGGAGCGCCGCCTTCCCCCTCATCCTGACCTTCTCCCTTGGGGAGAAGGAAAAGCAGTGGCAAACTGCTGCATTCGCCAAAGCCATCCAAGCCGCTTCCTGCGCCAGACAACTGTTGAATCGTAACTCGACAAATTGCTTTTGCTTTGCCGTCGCGCAGTTTAATTTTCCGGTTCGCAAATGGCTCTGAAACTGTTTAACACCCTGCAACGCGACAAAGGTTTGCAGGAATTTGTCCCGCTCGACCCGCAAAGGAAAAAAGTCGGCATGTACTGCTGCGGTCCCACGGTCTACGACTTCGCGCACATCGGCAACTGGCGCACGTTCGTCTTCGCCGACCTCGTCCGCCGCACGCTCGAATTTTCCGGTTACGACGTGAAACACGTGATGAACATCACCGACGTCGAGGACAAGATCATCAAGCGCGTCCACGAACAAAAGACCACCTTGCGCGAGTTCACCGGCAAATTTGAAACCGCGTTCCTGGACGACCTGAAAACGCTCGGCTGCCGCGAACCCCACGCCAAACCGCGCGCCACCGAACATATCCCCGAGATCATCGCCCTCATCGAAAAGCTCGTCGCGCGCAACGTGGCGTACAAGGCCAATGATGGTTCGGTTTACTTCAGCATCGAAAAATATCGCGGGTGCGGCTGCAAATACGGGCAGTTGCTCAATCTGAATCTGGACGAAATGCGCGCCGGTGAACGGGTGGCCAGCGACGAATACGAAAAGGAATCCGTCGCCGACTTTACCTTGTGGAAAGCCTATGTACCGGAGGACGGCGACGTGGCCTGGGACAGTCCGTGGGGCAAAGGCCGTCCCGGCTGGCATATCGAATGTTCCGCCATGAGCATCAAGGCCCTCGGCGAAACTTTCGACCTGCATCTCGGGGGCGAAGACCTGAAATTCCCGCATCACGAGGACGAAATCGCGCAGAGCGAAGGCGCGACCGGCCAGCCGTTCGTCAAATACTGGCTGCACGGCGCACATCTGCTCGTCGAGGGCAAAAAGATGAGCAAGTCGCTCGGTAACTTTTTTACGCTGCGCGATCTGCTGGCGAAAGGTTTCGCCGGACGCGAAGTGCGTTACCTGCTGCTCACCGCGCATTACCGCGAGACATTCAATTTCACGCTGGATGGCCTGGCCGGTGCCAAGTCCGCGTTGATGCGGCTCGATGAGTGCATCGGCAAACTCCGCGAACTGGCCGGCAAGGAAACAGCCGGTGCCGACGCTAAATTCGTTGAATCGTTCGCAGCCGCGCTGGCCGATGACCTGAACATATCGGCGGCCTGGGCCGTGGTTTTCGATTGGCGCAACGAGATGAACAAGCGCATCGCCGAAAATTCATTGAAGCCTGCCGAAGCAGCCGCCGCGCTGGCTGCCTGGGACAAGGTGGATTCCGTCCTTGGCGTCGGCACCAAAACCGAAACGGACGTACCCGCTGAAATTCAAGCACTCGCCGACGCCCGCACCGAGGCGAAAAAGAACCGCGACTTTAAAAAATCTGACGCCATCCGCGACGAGCTGAAGGCAAAAGGCTGGCTGATCGAAGACACGCCCAAGGGAATTAAATTGAAGAAAATTGGTCCCTAGATGTTTGTAGTGGGTAAATGAATTGGAAGTTTCCATATTGCGGGCTGAAAGCTCGCAACAAGACAGCCCAGGGCAACGCCCTGGGTGAAGATATCCCATTTTTCTTCGCCCTGAAAGGGCATCACAAATATACGCCCCGCCAGGGCAATTTACTTTCGTGTGTTTCGTGTATTTCGTGGTTAATTTTCCGGAAAATCAGAAATCGTAAATCATAAATGAGCAAAGGGTTATTCATCACATTTGAAGGTACCGAAGGCTGTGGCAAGTCCACGCAGGTCAGGCTGCTCGCCGACCGCCTGCAATCGCTTGGCCATCGCGTGCGCATGCTGCGGGAGCCGGGCGGCACGCCCATCGGCGAGGAGATCCGCCACACGCTCAAGCACAGCAAACAAAATACCGCCATGACCGCCGAGGCCGAATTGCTGCTGATGAACGCCAGCCGCGCACAGCTCGTCCGCGAAATCATCCGCCCTGCCCTCGCTAACAACGAGATCGTCATTTGCGACCGCTTTTACGATTCAACCACCGCCTATCAAGGTCATGGCCGCGGAATGGATCTGGCACAGGTAAAAACCGTCATTGATTTCGCCGTCGGCGATACGCGACCGGATGTCACCTTGTTCCTGCACGTGCCCACGGACATCAGCACCGAGCGCCTCCGCTCGCGCCAGGCCACCCTGCCCTTCATCCGCGACCGGTTCGAGGAGGCCGACCAGAAATTTTTCGAGCGCGTCGCGCACGGTTTCGGCGCCGTCGCCGCCAGCGAACCCGACCGCGTGAAATTCGTCAACGGCAACCAGGCCGTCGAGCACGTCTGCGCCAAAGTCTGGGAAATCGTCCAACCTCTCCTGCCGAAAATCGGCCGCTGGTGATTGGTCGCGGAGCGACAATGGAAATTAGCCCTGCACACCGTGCCGGGTACGGTACCCGCAACACGTTGCGTCCTGAAGGGACGCCGGCAATCCTTTGCCATAAGTTTTTAGTTTTGAGTTTTCAGTTTTGAGTTAAAGTAAACCCGTGATCGATAAACTCATCAACGAGCTGGAGTCCAAAGTCCGCACGGCGGAATTTTCCAGCGCCGCGCAGAAAAACGATTTGCTTGCATCGCTGTCGCATCTGAAAAGCGAGATCGCCGGGCTCAAAAAACAAAACCTGACGCCGCTGAAAAATTCCGTCGAGGAACTACGCTCTTCCGTGGAGGGTTTCGAGCAGTCGCATCCCAAGATCATCGAGGTCGTCAACCGCATCAGCAGCTCGCTGGCAAACCTGGGAATCTGATCTCGGGAGTACGCCGTGGGCGATGTCTTAAATTGGTGGGGCGAGCGTCCTCGCGAGCCGCTTAAACCCAAGGCTCAGGACGGCTCGCGAGGACGCTCGCCCCACCGGGTTTCTTAAAATTACTACTACAACGTGCCGCCGTCCCCATCCTGGCAAAATTTCAGTCCGCCTTCCGTTCCAATTTCGCAATCTCCGCCATGATTTCATCCGCGACTTCCTGGTAAATTTCTTTCACCCGCTGCTTGTCGCATGTTTTCGCCTCGGCGCGCAATTTCTCAAACATCATCGGCTTGCCGTATTTCACCGCCAGCCGGATGGGCCGGTGAAATTTCCATCGCTTGCTGTAGCACTCGAACGTGCCGAAAACCCGCACCGGCACCACCGGCGCCGCCGATTTGATGACCGTCAGCCCGATGCCGGAACGCGCCGGTTGCAACCTGCCGTCCTTCGTGCGTGTGCCTTCGGGAAACAAAATGATGCCGCCGCCTTTGTTAAGGCGGTCAAGGATCGCTTTGAGTCCGCGCGCACCGCCGCCGTCGCGGTCCACCGGCACGGCCTGCCAGTTTCGCAAAACCCAGCCGGCGATCGGATTATGGAACAGACTTTCCCGCGCGAGATAATTGATGGGGCGCTTCAACCCCGAACCGACCAGCGGCGGATCTAAAAAACTGGCGTGGTTCGAGGCCAGGATCACCCCGCCCGTCACCGGCACGCGCTCGGCATTGAAAACCTGCCAGCGGAAATACGTCGCATACATCAGCCGGAATAAGGCCCAGCCGGCGAAATATACCGGATTCATTTTCATCTTTGCACCGCCGGCATATTGCGAATTTCCTTCAACAACCACGCCGTGGTTTCAGCGGACGACAGCTTGGAATTATCCAGAACCTTCGCCCCGAGCGCGATCATCAACGGCGCGGCGGCGCGCTGGCTGTCGCGCAGGTCGCGCGCGGCGAGATTTTCATTCACACCGTCCGCGGCCCGACGCGCCGAGCGCTCCTCCAGTTTCGCATCCAGGTAAAACTTGTAATCCGTCTCCGGAAAGACATTCGTGCCGATATCCCTTCCCTCCATCACGAGATTCCCGAATTGGATGCATTCGCGCTGGGTCTTTTTCATCCACTCACGCACTTTCGGCACGGCGGCCACCAACGTCACGGCCGCCGCGATGTCCGGGGTGCGAATTTCCGTCTCCGGGAAATAATCATCCACCAACAACCGCACGGCGCGCAGTCCTTTGTTCTCAACACAGATCAATTTGGTTTTCCAATGCCGGCAGGCCGCCGCGACCGCCTTTTCGTCGGTCACATCCACCCGTTTTTGAAGGCAGTACCACGCCAGGGTGCGGTACATGGCGCCGGTGTCCACATAGACATAACCCAGCGCGCCGGCCACCAGTTTGGCGTTGGTGCTCTTGCCGCTGGCGCTGGTGCCGTCAATGGCGATGACAATATTTTTCAAAGTATTTTTCCAATTTCAGCCGGCAAACAATTCTTCCCCGCTCAAGCGACGCGTGCGCCGACCGTCCTGGATCTCCCAAATCTCCGCCCCCAAACCCTGCGGCGATGGCGCGGCAAGTTTTTGGAAAAAATTCGGGAACGTCTTTTTCACGCAGGCCGGATTTTTAATTTTTATGCCGGGAACTTTCAATCCCAAAACCGCGAAACACATCGCCATGCGATGATCGTTATACGTCTCAATCTCCGCCCCATGAAGCTCCCCCGCTTTGGCGGGATACACCGTCAGCGTATCACCCTCCTCCACCACCTTCGCGCCACACTTGGTCAACTCCGTCCGCAAGGCAACGACACGCTCGCATTCTTGCACGCGCAGGCGACCAAGGTCGGTGAATTTAGTAAATTCTTTTCCATGCAACCATTCCTCAAGCGGCGTGATTACGATTGCTGTCATGATACTG
>DATHOG010000077.1:0-4623 GCA_035485115.1 Candidatus Sulfotelmatobacter sp.
GAACGGGCCGCCGTCCCGGATTCAAGATCCGGCCGCCAGTTCGGGCTGTGTCTGTTGTTCTTCATCATGAGCCTGCTGGCCAAGCCGATGTTCGTCACGCTGCCGTTTGTTTTTCTGCTCCTGGATTTCTGGCCGCTCAAAAGAGTGATGGGTGACCCGTGGCGGGTGACAGGCATCAAAAATTTGCTCGTGGAGAAAGTTCCGTTTTTCGCGCTGGCCGTCATTTCCTGTGTCGCCACCTTTTTTGCCCAACGTCAGGAAGCCGTGGCCACGCTGCAAAAAGTTTCGCTGGATCTACGGTTGGAAAACACGGTCGTCGCCTACGCCGGTTACCTGGCCAAAACATTTTATCCGTTGAACCTCGCCGTCTTTTATCCGCTGCCCAAACACATTTCCGTTGTCGTTTTGATTTTATCCGCGGCGATCCTGCTGGCCATCTCCGCGCTGGCGGTTCTCGGCGTCCGCCGGCACCCGTATTTCCTGATGGGCTGGCTGTGGTTCCTCGGCACGCTGGTGCCGGTCATCGGGCTGGTGCAGGTCGGCGACCAGGCGCTGGCCGACCGCTACACCTATTTTCCGCTCATTGGAATTTTTCTCATCCTTGCGCTCGCGGCGGATGACCTCGCTGCCAGGTTTCCCCGCGCGAAAAAGATACTTTTAGCCGTCGCCGTGCTGGTTTGCGCCGGCTGCCTGCTGTTCACGGAAAAACAGATTTCTTACTGGCGCGACAGTGAAACGCTATTCACGCATGCGCTCGCGGTCACGGATGACAATGCGCTCGCCCACCTCAACCTCGGCGTCGCTTTGCAGGAAGCAAACCGTCCGCAGGACGCGCTCGTCCAATACAAGGAGGCGTTGCGTCTCGATCCCCTCCGCCGCGAAGCCTGCAACAACATCGCGCGGATCTTGAACGACGCAGGCAGGCCGTCCGAAGCGCTGGAATATGCCCGCGCCGCGCTAAGGCTGGATGTCCGGTCGGCCCCCGCCCACGTCACGCTGGGCATGATCCAGGCCGAGCTGAAAAGTTATGACGACGCCACGAATGAATTTTTCCAGGCCGCGCAACTGGACAAAAATTATGCGCCGGCGCAGTTTCAGATGGCGCGGACGTTGTTGCTGCAAGGCCGCGATGGCGAAGCACCGCCTTATTTCCAAAAAGCACTCGAACTCGAGCCGGAAAATATTTCCATGCTCATCTTTGCCGCGCGCGTCTTCGCCACCGATGAGAATCCGCAGGGCCGTGACGGCGTGCAGGCCCTCGCGCTTGCCGGCCGGGCCGGACAAATTGCGGGGGATTCTTCATCCGTGGTGCTGGACACGCTGGCCACCGCGCTGGCGGAAAACGGACGGTTTGATGAAGCCGCCAAGCTGGCCGGGCAGGCCCTCGAACTGGCCCAAAACGCCGGCCAGAAGGACGATGCCGCTGAAATCCAGCAGCGGTTGGACCTTTACCGGCAGCATCAACCATGGCGAAAGTCTTTTCGTGCACAGTGATTTTGATTGCGACACGCGCCGGATTTTTTTTAACTGTCACGAATTAAGGCGAGTCAAAAAAGTTTCCATACCTTGTCTGTCCATGAGCGTGATTCTGAAAACTGAAAAATTGCGAGTGGAATTTCGCAACCGCGAGTCGCGGCAAGGGACGAAAGTCGCCCTGCAAGGCCTCGATCTGGAAGTCCGGTCGGGCGAGGTCTTCGGCTTCCTCGGCCCGAACGGGGCCGGCAAGACCACCACCATGAACGTCCTGCTCGGCTTCATCCCGCCGACCGGCGGCGCGGCCAGCCTGTTCGGGATCGACGTCCGCCAGCCGATCGCGCGCCAGCGTATCGGTTACCTGCCGGAAATGACCTACTACTATAAATTTTTGACGGCGGAAGAGCTGCTGCGGTTCTATGGAAAAATCTTCGGGCTCACCCGCGCCGAAATGGACGTGCGCATCCCGCAGTTGCTGAAGCTCGTCGAACTCGAACACGCCGCGAAGCGCCCCATCAAATCCTACTCGAAAGGCATGCAGCAACGCGCCGGGCTCGCCCAGGCGCTCATCAACAATCCCGACCTGCTGATCCTCGATGAACCCACCAGCGGCCTTGATCCGCTTGGCCGCATGAAGGTCCGCGAGATCATCCAGCGCCTGAAAGACGAGGGCAAAACGGTTTTCTTTTCCTCGCACGAAATGGGCGAGGTCGAGACCGTTTGCGACCGCGTGGCCATCATCAATCTAGGCGAACTCAAGGCCATCGGCACCGTGGCCGAAGTCACCGGCACACACTCCAATCTCGAAAAGGCTTTTCTCGAGGTCATCGGTTATAAACCGCAACCCCTGGCCACGATATGAAAAACATCTTTGCCGTTGCCGGCGTCGTCATCAAGGAACTTTACCGTCGCAAGGACTTCTACGTCTTGTTCATCGTTACCGTCCTCATCTGTCTCGTCATGGCATCCGTTAATGTCTTCAACGACGCCAAGGTTGCTCGTTACCTGAAGGAAATCTGTCTGCTGCTCGTGTGGATGTCCTCGCTCGTCATCGCCGTGACCACTACCGCGCGGCAGATTCCGGCGGAAAAGGAAAACCGCACGCTGTTGCCGTTGCTGGCCAAGCCGATTTCGCGGCCCGAACTGATCTTTGGAAAGTTTTTCGGCTGCTGGTTTGCGTGCGGGCTGACCTTGCTGGTTTTTTACGTGTTCTTCGGCATGTTGTCCGCCACCAAGGAACATGAATGGCCGCTGCTTGATTATTTACAAGCCGCCGTCATGCACTGGTTCCTGCTCGGCATCATCGTGGCCATGTCTCTGCTGGGGTCGCTCGTGTTCGCGGCGCCGTCGTCCAATTCCACCATCTGTTTCGTGATCATCGGCGGCATCCTGTTTGTGGGCAGGCACCTCGACCAGGTGGCCGCGTCCATGCACGAACCGTTGCGTACGGTTGTGAACACACTTTATTACATCGTGCCGCATATGGAATTTTACGATCTGCGCGATCTGATCATCCATAACTGGCCGGTCCTCGAGTGGAAATACATCCTGCTCGCGCTGCTTTATGCCGCGGCTTACATGCTGGTGTTCCTGACCGGTGCGTGCCTGGTGTTCCGCCGCAAGGCCGTGAACTAAAAATGAATTCGCCGCGCACATCCTGCCTGCTGCTCATCGCGCTGCTGGTCTTTTGTTTCGGGGTGGGCGCGGCATTATCGCCGCAATATCAGTTCATGCACCTGACCGTCAACGGCAAGGGCTGGACGACCCAACCCGACCGCCAGTCCCATCGTCTGGACATCAGCCGTGCCGGGGGCGACATCTTTAATGTGGTGCTGGGCGACAGCCGCCGGATGTTCGCGCAAAGTTTTTATGTGAAGGCCGATGCCTATTATCATAGCGGTTATTATCCTTCCATGTTCGACAACAAGGAGGCGTTCCAGACCCAGCACATGGCCGAGGACACCGGCGCGGTCAACAGCAAAAATCACGGGGATGAGGAAAGTTTTCTAGGGCCGGAGCGTAATTGGATCGATTCCTTCGGCCGCCACTTTTATCCTACGCGCCATACGCATCTCGACGAAGGCGGTGCGTCCGGTGACTTGAGCGGCAGCGAGAAAGTCGGGGAAATCCTCCCGTGGCTGAAACTTTCCGCCGACCTCAACCCTGACAACCCCCAGACCTACACGGTCACCGCGTTCTGGCTGCGCGAGCGGATGCACAAGACCGCCGAGGCGGAGGCGTTTTTGCACGAGGGCCTGCGCAACAATCCCGACAGTTACGACATCCTTTTCGAATTGGGCCGCCTTTACTACGAGAGCTACCATGACACCACCCGCGCGCGGAATGTCTGGGAAGCCGCCGTGCAAAAATGGTTCGCGATCGGCGACCCCGAAGTGATGAAGGAAAACAAGATCGTATTCGAGCAGATCACCACGCATCTGGCGCAGCTCGAAGAGGACGCCGGCAACCTGCCGCGCGCGATCTACTGGCTGCAGGCCGCGCAAAAAGTTTCGATCACGGCCGGCGACCTGCAGAAGCGCATCGACGAAATACAGGCGAAAATTTCCGCGCAGAAGTAGCGTCTTAATTTGGCGGCTGCGTCAATTATTTAATCAGGGACCACGCCCGCCCCGGGCGTAGTTTGACGCGCCCCGCGTCGAACCTCGGCGGCGCACAAAGACGAATTAAATTGTTTGGTTTGCCACGCGCTCTGACCGGCGGACGGGGCGTCCGCCGGAACGCGCGGAGGCGCGCGTGCTCCCCAAACAACATAGCGCCGGCCCGGCCAAGATACGGTCGTACACACATTTTTGAAATTAGGATACTACCCCGTGCAGAGCAGCCGTGACAATTTCCTCCGCTCTGGTTTAATGACGGCGTGAAAGCACGCAAGTCACAACTCAAGCGCCACACGCTCGAAACGAAGATTTCCGTCCGTCTCAACCTCGAGGGCAAAGGCCGTTCGAAGATCCGGACCGGCATCCCGTTCTTCGACCATATGCTCACCCTCTTCGCGAAGCACGCGACGGTGGACCTGGAATTGCATTGCGACGGCGACCTCGAAGTGGATGCGCACCACACCGTCGAGGACTGCGGCATCGCGCTCGGACAGGCGTTCGCCAGCGCGCTGGGCGACAAGCGCGGCATCCG
>DATHOG010000078.1:0-14576 GCA_035485115.1 Candidatus Sulfotelmatobacter sp.
TTTTGTGAGCGCCCATACTTTGCATGTAGCACCCGCGTCCCGCGGGTTATTTCGGACGTCCCGCCCGAAATGTCGTGACGAATCGATGGAGTTCTATTCGCGGAAGGATTATGTGGATTTGTGCATCACTGGTTCGCGCAAGCCGGCGGGACGCCGGCTTGGACCCGCGGGACGCGGGTGCTACATCCTATTTTTCATGCGTCAGGGCGGACAAAATTTTTTTATGCGCGGAAGTAAAGGCCAGTTCATGCATTTGAACGGGGGTTTTCCAGACGGCATCGGTTTTTCCCGGTCGTTTCTCCAACGAAACGGAAAACGCTTCGAGCGTGATGCGGTAGCGGGTGATGGAATGTTTTACCGTGATGAGTGGTTTTAATCTTAAGGAGCGCGGGTCTGTGACCCGCAGGAACTCCGCCAATATGGCGGCGGGCGAATTGGAAGACGTTTTGAATTTTGAACGTTCCTGCGGCTCACAGAGCCGCGGTCCGGTTTCGGCATTCGGAAATTCCCAGAGATGCGCGTTGACCACACCGGCCGGTCTTTGCCGGACTGAAAATTTGCCGTTCCACTCGACGGCGAATGCGATGAAATGCCGGGCCGTCGCGGCTTCGCGTTTACCCAGGTTGGGCAATTCGTCCACACGGTTTTCCTTGAAGGCAATACAAAGTTTTTTTGCCGGACAGATCAGGCATTGTGGGTTGCGCGGTGTGCAAATCAGGGCCCCCAACTCCATCAAAGATTGGTTGAGGTGGGAGCAATTCTGTCCGTTGGTGGGGCGAGCGTCCTCGCGAGCCGTCGTGAGCGTTTGGTTTAAGCGGCTCGCGAGGACGCTCGCCCCACCGGCGATGACGACCAAATCTTCCGCCAGTCGCCACAATTTTGCGTTCGTCGCTTTCTCCTTCGGGTTTTCCGCGATGCCAAAGATGCGCGTGAGCACGCGCATGACATTACCGTCGAGCAGCGGCGTCGGCTGGTTGAAGGCGATGCTACAAACAGCGCCCGCCGTATATCGCCCGATGCCGGGCAAAGCCAGGACCTCATCGAAATTTTCCGGAAATTTACCGCCGTGCTTTTCCAGGATGACTTGCGCGGCCTTTTGCAGGTTGCGGACGCGGGTATAATAGCCGAGACCTTCCCAGAGCTTGTGCAGCTTGTCGGGGCTCGCGTGCGCGGCGGCGGCGATATCCGGCAGCTCGCGCAGCCAACGTTCCCAAAATGGGATCACCGTCTTCACCTGCGTCTGTTGCAGCATGATTTCGGAGACCCAGATTGCGTAGGGATCACGCGTGCGCCGCCAGGGGAGGTCGCGCGCATCCGTGGCGAACCAGTCGAGCAACGCGGCAGCTAGTTTTTGCAATTTCGTATTCGCCGCGCCGTAGCGTACCGAAGGCGGGTTGGTTTTTAGTTTTGAGTTCAAATTTGCCGAACCACGAAATACACGAAATACACGAAAGGGAAATGAAGAAATGAGCGGCCGATAACATCATCACTCGCTTGCGCCAGGGCAAATGAGCCATGCCCGAACTGCTGCTTGCCAAGCCAGCGATTCAAGTTTAGTTTTTCACCATGACGACGACCGTGGACGCCATTTACGAGGGCGGCAAAATTGTTTTGCCAAAACCGCTCGCCTTGCCGGATCAGTCGCATGTGCGCGTCACGATTGAGTGCGACACCGAACGCGCCGCGTGGTTGAAACTTTCCGAAGCGTCCCTGCTCCAGACTTGGGACAATGATGCCGACGACATCTACAATGAACTGCTCAAGAAATGATGTCGTTCTGTTGCCGATTCCCTTCACCGATTTGACCAGCCGCAGCACTGTGTCTTAGCAGGCGCTCACGGCGAATTTAAGGCGTCCCACCGGTCTTTTCACGTTGCTGCAACTGATCCCGCATGCGGGACACAGTCGCGCTCCGCCCTGAAACGCCGGGTCAATGGTTGTCGTTGTGGTCCTGGTCGCCGGGGTGTTCGCTATGATCTACGCCGTCATGATTGTCGTGGCCTTGCCAGTGGCCGTGGTCGTCGTGGTCGCGTCCGCCGGGGAAAAAGCAGCCGGTGGCGGTCAGCAGGGCGAGGGTGCAAATGGCAAGCAGGATGATTCTCATGGAATCAATTTTGCCATAGCTGCGGCGGTTTGCCATGGGGTGTTTACCCCAGCCTAGGCGGAATGGCGTTTTCAAAATTACGGATCGCGAGGTATCCTTGTTTCAATTTGATTGTTTGGGGAGCGCGCGCGCCTCGCGCGTTCCGGAGGACGCCCCGTCCGCCGGTCCGGACGCGTGGTGAACCGACAATTTTAATTCGCCTTTGTGCGTCGCAAAAGTTCGACGCGGGGCGCGTCGAACTACGCCCGAGGGCGGGCGTGGTCCCCCAATCAGGGTACTACCTACGCTGCGCTTCGGCGTGACAAGTGCGGCTTTGCAGTTAAAATTTTTCGCGTGAAGCCGCTGACCATGCATACGGGCAAGTTGACTGACGACCAGGCATCGGTGTTACAGGCCGCGCTGGTGGCGCGGAACTGGAAGCAGCGCACCGTGCCGTACGCGCGATTCGCGTTTGAATCGGACAAGACGAACATTGTTTTCTACGAGAGCGGCAAGCTGGTGGTGCAGGGCAGGGGCACACAGGAGTTTGTGGAGTTCGTGCTGGAACCGGAGGTGCTCAAGCAGGCCAAGCTCGGCTACGAGACGGTGCTGAATCCCGACCTGTTGCTGCCGCGCTTCGGCGTGGATGAAAGCGGCAAGGGTGATTTCTTCGGGCCGCTGTGCATTGCGGGCGTGTACGTGAACGAGGCTGTCATCAACGCGTGGAAGGATTTGGGCGTGCGCGATTCCAAAAACATTTCCAGCGACAAAAAAATTTCCGATCTGGCCGAGGCCATCCGCAAGACGCCCGGTTGCGTGTCGGATTCCGTCGTGGTGGGCAACGAGGCGTACAACCGGCTTTACGCAAAGATGAGAAGCGTCAACACTCTGCTGGCGTGGGGCCACGCGCGGGTGATCGAGAATCTCATGGGCAAGCGTTACCAGATGAATCCGCCGCCGGTGAAGGCCATCAGCGACCAGTTCGCCGCGAGCAAAAGCGTCATCGAAAAGGCGTTGATGGCGCAGGGAAAAGAAATCCAGCTCGTGCAGCGGCACAAGGCGGAAGAAGACATCGCCGTGGCGGCGGCCTCGATCCTGGCGCGCGATGAATTTGTGAAGGGCATCGCCAAGCTGGAACATCAATTTCAAATGAAGTTTCCGAAAGGCGCCAGCGCGGCGGTGGATGCGGCGGCGAAAGAATTTGTGACCACGCGCGGCGCGGGCGAATTGGCGAAGGTGTCCAAGCTGCATTTCCGCACGGCGCTGCGGGCGCAGGGTCTGCCGGAACCGCCGAAGACGGAGTGGCGGAAACACTGATTTACGAATGCCGATTTACGATATACGAGCCGAAGTGAAAATAGCTGGACCAAATCGTTAAACGACTTCTGGAAAACTCCATGCAACGGGTGTGCAGATGAAAAGCGGCAGAGGGCTGCCGCAGTCCAAGACGCTGGCGCGTTGGTGGTGGCTTCGAAGTTCGCAGAGCGCCTTGGTCGAATCCCGTTTTCGATGCTATGCCTTTTACCTTGCGTTGTCGAATCTGTCGGCAGAGCATCCTTAACATGAAGCCCCAATTCCATTTTCAGCGTGGGATCGTTTTGCTTTTATCAGTTTGCGGTCTTCTTTTTCTCATCGCTTCGCATTTGTGCGCGGACACATCCCGGCCACCTGAACTTTATCAGCCGAAGGCGGAAGAATTTAGCGCCATCAGCAATGCCGTCATGGCACTTTTGCGCACGCGTGATGTGACGGCCTTCGCGGACGCGGTGAGCGTAAGTGGGGAGGACTATAAATCAATCTTGTCCACCAACCTGCCGTCAACCGGCGAGGATCCGTTGAAAGGTATTGCCGGCTCGGTGGCGCACGAGCGCGGGTTGGTGGCCGATAGCGCCAAAACGTTGCTGGCCAAAGCTGATGCGTTGCATGTGGATTTTTCCTCCGCCGACTGGAGCGCGCGGGTGATGGTGCCGAAGCATGCCGGTTCCACGTCTTATCCCTCCTTACAAGCCGATGGCGAAACGATGCCATGGCTGGAAAAACTGGAAATCATCCTTGATAACGGCAAGACCAACATCACGGCGACGAACGATGTGTTCAAGCTGGCGATCCGGCTACTGATGAAATTTCCCGGCGGCTGGCGCACGCATCAGGGCATGCAATGGGTCTCGTTCCCGCACAGTGTGGCCGATGAAAACACGCTGCGCGAACTGGCGCTTTCGGAAAAAGTCACCGGCTATAAAGGGTTTAATGGCGAGGATGACCCAACGTTGTTAAAACTAGGAGAAATCATGGTCCGTTTCATCCGCGAGCGCGACCCGGCGATCTGCGAAAAGGAACTCTTCATGGACAGCGATTTCGTCTGGAACATTTTTCAGAAAAGCGGACGGCCCGGACCAACGCGCAAGGAAGTGGACGATGAAATCGGCAAACGTGTCCGCGAGCAGCTGGACATCGCGAAAAAATCCGTCAGCCTGATGACCGATGCGGGCATTGACCTGCACGACGCGGAAATCAAAATCGTCAATGCCAGTGTGGAACAGAGCCGGTCGGTAGGCGGTGCCGGCTCGCTCGACCATTTGACGGGGTCTCAATTCAAGCTGGAACTGGACATCAAATCCGACCGCAAGGCGAAAAACGGCACGTCATTGTCGGGTGATTATGTTTTTGCGGCCAGGGAACTTGAGCGGGTGGACGGTGTCTGGAAAGTTCAAGACACTGTTCATTGGGAAAAACTTCCCGCCGGCATCGTAGATGCCGCCACGAAGGCGAAAATGGAGTTTGATAATTACGTCGTGGAACACGGAACGCTGCCGCCGGACACCGCCGTGCCGGATATTGAATTCACCACGCTGGCTGACGGAAAGCGAATGAAGCTCTCCGATCTGCACGGCAAAATCGTGGTATTGGATTTTTGGGCGACCTGGTGCGGCCCGTGCCAGCAGCCGATGGCTGATCTGCAAAAGGTGCGCGAGGGCCACGACGACTGGCAGGACAAGGTGGTGATCGTGTCGTTGAGCATCGACGACACGATGGACATCGTGCGCAAGCATATCGACAAGCGCGGCTGGACGAACACCTTCAACGTATGGGCCGGCGACGGCGGCTGGGAGTCTGCACCCGCGCAGGCGTTTCACATCAAAGGAGTGCCGACAACCTATATTTTGAATGCGGACGGCAAAGTTGTCGTTGCCGGACACCCGGTCGGCCTGCGCATTCCCGAGACGGTGGAGCGGCTGCTTCGTACAGCCGGGCTAAAAGCTGGTGCCTCAGATGACCAGTTGCTGCAGGCCGAGTTTGATGGGTTTCAAAACTACCAAGATGATCCGGAGATCCAGTGGTTTCGCGACAGCGGGCAGGGGGCGGTTGTGTTTCTGGCGAAAAAAGCCAAATCGGAAGATAGCAAGATCCGGGTCAAGGCACTCGGAGCTTTGAGATATATGGGGCCGCCCTATAGCAGCTCGGACGCAGGTTTAGCCGCACTTTGCGCGGCGTTGAACCGGCCTGCTGGTGATGAAGCCCGAAATGTAGCCGAAGGCGCGCTCGGCGACATCGGGCCGGACGCAAAGGTGGCCATACCCGCATTGATAAAGTGTATTTCCGAGGGCACGGATATTAACGGAGTCTACGCGTTGGGCCAAATCGGGCCGGACGCCAAGGCAGCGCTCCCGATCCTGGAATCCAAAATGCGACAAGAAACCAGCCGGGAACGGGTGTATGCCGCAGGGGCGGTGTGGGCCATCGGCGGCCAGAATGTCGAAGCCCAGGCGGTGGTCCAAAAAGCATTGGGAGACGCAGATTCAGATGTCCGAAATGATGCCCGGAATGTTCTGATCGAGCATCCAGAAATCGGGCTTCAGCCATCCGTGGATTAAGATTCCTGCCAAAAAGCATGTGGAAATGCCCTTGGGCGTAACCACAATGCGGCATTTTCGTTCTATCCCGCCGTCAACCATGCTTATGAATCCTCAATCCATCATCACGAACATGCGTTTCATCGTCCGCCAACTGGCCGTACCGGCTGCCGGGCTGCTTTTGGCTCTCGCGGTCAATGTGGTTTCCGCCGCCGACACGAACGTGAGCGTGACGGCGTCGGGCGGGGTGAAATTCACATCGCGCACGGTGGGGTTGGATATCGTGAAGGAAGTGGTCAATCCCGATAAGACCACCAGCCTCACTTTCCACTGGAGCGAGAAGGGCAATGATTATCAACGCACGGTGACGGCGAATGAACAGACCATCGTGGTGGTGGACGGACAGATCAAGAAGTTCAGCGAACTGCCGGCGGAACAGTTCCATGCCAAGGCGGTCGCCACGGTGGGCGCGGACGGGGTGACGGTGGTGCTGCTGCGATTCGGCAAGAAGCCGTTGCCCAAGGATCAATTGACGGCGGAGCAGGCGGCCATGATCGCCAGTCTGGCTCCGCCACCGACGGCGGCTTCGGATGCGGCGTTGAACAAGCGGGTGGCAGGAATCGTGGATTCATTGAATCTTACGAATACGAGCCAGCAGGAGCGCATCTCGTCCGTGCTGACGGCCTTCTTACGCGCCGTGCGCGATGCGCACAACGCCGGATTGCAACTCGACCCCGTGGTGCATCCGAAATTCGTCGCCGGTTTGCAGGCGGATTTGACGCCCGAACAGGTTGAGTCGGTCAAAGACCGGCTTACCGCGAACAAGCTGCCCATCACGTTCAAGGTCTATCATCAGATCCTGCCCAACCTCAAGCCGGAGGATGACGCGAAAATCCTGGCGTGGCTCCAGGAAGCGCGCGAACAATCTCTCGACGCGAAAAATGTGGAAGACATGACGCCCATCTTCAAAAAATATAAGACCGAAATCGAACATTATCTCGATAAACAGGGCTACGACTGGGACAAGTCTTACAAGGCGTTTGTGGACGGCCAAAAGAGCAAGGCGAGTCAATAACCCCGTAGTAAATTTTCCCATTTTGGGTAGGGATGGCGCGCTGCGCCGTCCGCAACCGAGCGAAGTCGAGGTCGCAACGAACGTCAGAAACGCGCGTTTCTTCGCACGCTTCCGGCGGCTTTACCGCCGGGGACATCGCAGCGCGATGTCCCTACCAGCCAAACATGCCCGCTACAGATTGCAAGTTCAGTTGCTCTCGACGGTGTTGCCGCTATAATTCGGTTCATACAAGGCCGACATTTATGGACACCAGATTTGTCGGGAACACACCAGCATCGCGATGAAAACGAAACTGAAACCCGTAAAGCTCTCATCTAAACGCGCTGTTGCCGCGCCCACACATGCGGTCGTGCCGCTGAAGGAGCGCCGCTTGAACTTTGGCAACAAATGGGATTATGCGCCTGCGCCGGAGGATTCCAAGAGTTACGTCATCGCGCCGCAGCACGAGCTGTTCATCAACGGCAAATTTGTCGCGCCGGCGTCGGGAAAATATTTTGAATCCATCAATCCCGCGACCGAGCAGACGCTAACGACCATTGCAGCGGCGAATGAGGCGGATGTCGATCACGCGGTGAAGGCCGCCCGCAAGGCTTACGACAAGGTCTGGAGCAAGATGCCCGGACGCGAGCGCGCCAAGTATCTCTATCGCATCGCGCGCATCATCCAGGAAAAGGCGCGCGAACTCGCCGTGCTCGAGACGATGGACGGCGGCAAGACCATCAAGGAAAGTCGCGATGTGGATCTGCCACTGGTGGCCGCGCACTTTTTCTATTACGCGGGCTGGGCGGACAAGTTGAAATACGCTTTTCCAGGAAAAACGCCGTCGCCGCTTGGCGTGGTGGGGCAGATCATCCCATGGAACTTTCCGCTGCTCATGGCTGCGTGGAAGATCGCGCCCGCCCTCGCTTGCGGTAATACCGTGGTCCTGAAGCCGGCGGAAACAACATCGCTCACGGCCATGCGGCTGGCGCAGATTTTTCAGGAAGCGGGATTGCCGGAGGGCGTGGTGAACATCGTCACCGGTGCGGGCGAAACCGGCGCGGCCATCGTGAACCATCCGGACATCAACAAGCTGGCCTTCACCGGTTCGACGGAAGTCGGCAAGAAGATTGCCCTGGCAGTGGCCGGAACGAAAAAGAAACTAACCTTGGAACTCGGCGGCAAGGCGGCAAACATTGTGTTCGAGGACGCGCCGCTCGATCAGGCCATCGAAGGCGTCATCAACGGGATTTATTTTAATCAAGGCCACGTGTGTTGCGCCGGGTCGCGGTTGCTCGTGCAGGAAGGCATTTATCCGATCGTCATCAAGAAATTACGCGACCGCATCCAGACTTTGCGCGTCGGCAATCCGCTGGACAAGAACACGGACATCGGCGCGATCAATTCCAAGCCGCAACTGGAAAAGATCAAGTTGCTCGTGCAAAACGGCGTGGACGAGGGCGCGGAATTGACGCAGACGCAGTGCGTCCTCCCGTCCAAAGGTTATTGGTTTGCGCCGTCGTTTCTCACGGGTGTGACGCATGCGCATCGCGTGGCGAACGAGGAGATTTTCGGGCCGGTTTTGAGCGTGATGACGTTCCGCACGCCGGAAGAGGCGTTCGAGCGCGCGAACAACATCCCCTACGGCCTGAGCGCGGGCGTGTGGACGGACAAGGGCAGCAAGATCTTCAAGATGGTCAACAAGCTGCGCGCCGGGGTCATCTGGGCGAACACGTACAACAAGTTTGACCCGACGAGCCCGTTCGGCGGCTACAAGGAAAGCGGTTTCGGTCGCGAAGGCGGCTTGCACGGCTTGAGCGCGTATTGCCGGCTGGATTGAAATCAAATATGAAGGGCGCAAAACACGAAGCGATCATCTGGTGGAGCGCGGATGACGATGCCTACGTGGTGAACGTGCCGGAACTGCCCGGCTGCACGGCGCACGGCGGCACACGGCAGGAAGCCATCAAAAACGTCGAGGTCGCCATCAAGTTTTGGATCAAAACCGCAAAGGACGACGGTTTGGAAATCCCGCAGCTTGGGGGGCGGTTGGAAAATTAGAAAATCCAACATCGGGAAATGCAAAAAAAACAAAAAAAACTTTTGCTTGATGGTGCGATTCTCGGTGCGGCCTACGGCATTTTCGGAAGGTTCGTTTTCGGCTTTGAGATCCTGCAGGACTTTTTTGAGGTGATGAGTGCGGCGTTCATCGTTGGAATTCCGCTGGTATTGGGCTTTATTACGGTTTGGTATGGTGAAATCGAGGATCAGCAAAAATGGCCTTTGTGGATTGTTATGCCATGGCTGTCCGCCCTGGCGTGTCTTTTCTGTGCGCTGGCACTTCTGTGGGAGGGCCTCATTTGCGTCATTCTCCTGCTGCCACTTTTCTTGATTCTTTCTTCAATCGGCGGTGTCATTGCTGGATTGCTGCTGAAAGTCATCAAAGCAAAACGCGACCGGAATAATTGCATGATCGCTGTAGCATTACTGCCGTTTGTGATCTCGCCGATAGAACAATTCAAAGCCGCGAGCGCACAAATCCGGACCGTGCCGACGCAAATTAAAATCCATGCCTCGCCGCAAATCGTCTGGAATCAAATCCGCAGCGTTCCGCTCATCACGGAAAAGGAGCAGTCATTTTCATTTTCTCATCTCATTGGTTTTCCGCGTCCGATTGAAGCCAAACTTGTTGGCGAAGGCGTTGGCGCGGTTCGTTATGCGACATTTGAGCGGGGCGTTTTGTTTGTGGAGACGATCAATGAGTGGAATGAACCGCATCGTCTTTCATTCTCAATCCGGGCTGATACAAAAAGCATCCCGCCGACAACTTTGGACGAACACGTCACGATTGGTGGAAAATATTTTGACGTTTTAAGCGGGACGTATTCAATTGAAAATGCCGGAAAAGGTGACGTAATTTTGCATTTGAGCAGCAGCCAGCGGCTTTCCACGCGGTTCAACTTTTATTCGCATTTCTGGACGGAATATTTGATGGCCGATTTGCAAAACTACATTTTGCGCATCATCAAAAACCGGTGCGAGAATCAGATTTGATTCTTCCTTCATAATTCATCATTCTTCCTTCAACGCAATGAGCCTTTCGGAACATCGCAGTGCGATTGACAAGCTGGACGCGCAAATCGTCCGGCTGCTCAATGAACGCACGCGCCATGTGCTCGCCATCGGCGAGATCAAGCTCGCGGCGGGCGAGGAGATCTACGCGCCGCACCGCGAACGGGCGGTGTTCGACCGCGTCAGCGCGCAAAATTCCGGACCCATCACGAACGAGCAGCTTTGCGCGATCTACCGCGAAATCATGTCCAGCGCGCTGGCGCTCGAAAAGACGATGACCATCGCGTATTTCGGGCCGGAGGCGACGTTCACGCATCAGGCGGCGATCCAGAAGTTCGGCGCGAGCCTGGGTTATTCCGCACAGAAGACCATTGCGGACGTGTTTACCGAGGTGGCCAAGCGCAGCGCCGATTACGGTGTGGTGCCGGTGGAAAATTCCACCGAGGGCGTCGTGACGCACACGCTGGACATGTTCGTGGACAGCGACCTGAAGATCGTCTCGCAGATCGTACTGAAGATCCAGCAGTGCCTGATGAGCAATTCGGCGCTGTCGAAGATCAAGAAACTTTACGTGCATCCGCAGTCGCTGGCGCAATGCCGCGGTTGGCTGGCGAAGCATCTGCCGCGCGTGGAGATCGTGGAGGCGGCGTCCAACGCGCGTTCCGCGGAACTGGCGGCGAAGGAGAAATTTGCGGCATCGCTCGGCGGCGTGCTGGCGGCGGAAAAATACGGATTGAAAATTTTGGCGAAGGACATCCAAGATAATTCGGTGAACGTGACCCGTTTCATCGTGCTGGGCCGCAACTGTTCGCCGCCGACGGGCAACGATCGCACGAGCCTGATGGTGAGCGTGGCGGACAAGGCCGGCGCATTGCACGAGGCCATCGCAGCGTTCAAGCGGTTCAAGATCAACATGACGAAGATCGAGTCGCGCCCGAGTAAACGCAAGGCGTGGGAATATTTCTTCTTCATTGATTGCACAGGCCATTTCCAGGATGCGAAGGTCGCCCGGGCCATCGAACATCTCGGCAAACATTGCAATTTCGTGAAGATTCTCGGCTCCTATCCCAATGCGGAGTGAGCGGTGAATTAGTTGTTAATAGTTTTTTCTTTCCCCGTTGCGCCGAAGTGCTAGAAACATAGCGTGGAAAACGCTGCCAACATCTATTTCGTCTGGGGTGCGGATGACGCGCCTTACGGCCCCGTGGAGCTTTCCACGCTCGTGGACTGGATACGCGACGAGCGCGTGCTGCCGGATACATGGATTTTCGCGCGCAGCGCCGGCCACTGGCAGCGCGCGGTGCATCTGGTGGAATTGTTGTCGTATTTCAATACGCAACTGGTGGCCCCTGATTTGATCCGGCCGGTGACGAACGGCCTGCGTCCCGGGATGCTACGGCGCATCAAGATTCTCGCCGACCTTTCGGACGCGCAACTGGCGCACCTGATGGATTTCATGGAGGCGCAGATGGTGACGGAACGCACGGTGATCTTCAAACAGGGCGATTCCAGCGATGCGATGTATCTGGTGATGGCCGGCGAACTCCGCGCGCGGGTCATGAACGGCGAACGCGAGACGATCCTGGCGACCTTCGGGCCGGGGGATTTTTTCGGCGACATGGCGCTATTCGACCACGGCCCGCGGTCGGCGGATGTCGTCGTCAATGTGGACAGCCAGCTTTTGAGAATCTCCTCGGGGTCGTTCAACCGGCTGACCAAGGAAGCGCCCGCGCTGGCGACACCGT
The DNA here is from genome assembly GCA_035485115.1 of Candidatus Sulfotelmatobacter sp. Taxonomy (GTDB): domain Bacteria; phylum Verrucomicrobiota; class Verrucomicrobiia; order Limisphaerales; family UBA11358; genus UBA11358. The sequence goes on from DATHOG010000078.1 coordinate 11,806, forward strand.
TCCTGCAGGAGACGGCGCGCACGCTCGCCGCGCGCATCCGCAACGACAACAAAAAACTCACACGCGTCGCGCAACAGTATTCCGCCAGCCGCGAGCTGTGATTCGGCAATATTCTCATTTGGTGGGGCGAGCGTCCTCGCGAGCCGCTTAAACCGAAGGCTCACGACGGCTCGCGGGGACGCTCGCCCCACCAGCCGCTTTAAAAGGCCACCGGTCGAACTTCGATATTTTAGATTTCAGCAAAGACCGCTGATTCTTCGCGGTTGAAAAGCCTTCCCGTTGCGGGCAAGCTTTTGACGTGAAGCATTCCGCCCTGGCCAAAAAAGTCTTCGACATCGAAATTGCCGCGCTGAAAAAGGTCCGCGCGCAACTGGATAAGAACTTTGATGCCGCGGTTGAAATCCTGGTCGAAACCCTCAAACGACGGGGGAAAATCGTCATCGTCGGTATCGGCAAATCCGGCAACGTGGGCTATAAGATCGCCGCGACTTTGACCAGCACCGGTTCGACCGCCGTGGTGCTGAACAGCGTGGATGCTTTGCACGGCGACTTGGGCATCGTCAATGATGGCGACGTGGTCATCGCCCTGAGTTATTCCGGCGAGTCGGAGGAACTGCTCAATCTTTTGCCCGCGCTCAAACGGTTTTCCATCAAGATCATCTCCTTCACCGGCAATGTGAAATCGTCGCTGGCCAAACACAGCGACCTGGCATTGAGCGTGAAGGTGGACAAGGAAGCGTGTCCATTCAACCTCGCACCGACCAGCAGCACGACTGCGATGCTGGTGCTGGGCGACGCGCTGGCGATGGCCGTGCTGGCCGCGCGCGGCTTCACGCAAAAGGATTTTGCCAAGTATCACCCGAGCGGCGCGATCGGGCGCGCGATGTTGTCGAAGGTGGGCGACATCATGCGCACCGGCGAACGCAACGCAGTGGCGAAGGAGAATCTGTCCGTGAAGGAGGCGTTGCTCGTGATGACGCGCGCCCGGTCCGGCAGCCTGGCGGTCGTGGATGCGCGGGGGAAACTGACGGGTGTCTTCACCGATGGCGATTTCCGGCGGCACATGGCCGGGGAGGATAATCTTTTGTCGCAACCGTTGAAGTCCGTGATGACACGCAACCCGATTTGCATCGCGGAAACTTCGCTGGCGGTCGAGGCGCTGAAGATCTTCAACGAGCGCAATATCGACGATTTGATCGTCGTGAACACAAAACACGAGCCGGTGGGGCTCGTGGATTCGCAGGATTTGCCGAAGTTGAAAATCATGTGAGCCCATGAAGAATTTGAATCCAATCCTGCTGTTGTCCCTGGCGTTGGTGTTATCCGCCTGTACTTCGAACAAGAATTTTTCCGCCATGAACCCCGCCACGAAAGCCGGCCAGACCGCGCAAAAATTTTCCATCACCGAAACCCGCACCCTGTCCGCCGATTACCTTTTATTTTTGCCGGAAGGCTACGGTGCGGATGCCGGCAAAAAATGGCCGCTGATCTTATTCCTGCACGGGGCAGGGGAACGCGGCACGGATGTGTGGATGGTCGCCAAGCACGGCCCGGCGAAGATTGACACGACGGCGACGAATTTTCCATTCATCGTCGTTTCACCGCTCTGTCCGAAGGAGCAAAGCTGGTCAGATGACGTGCTGCTCGCGCTGCTGGATGACGTTGAAAAGAAATATCCGGTGGACACGAAGCGGGTTTATCTTACCGGCCTGAGCATGGGCGGTTTCGGCGTGTGGAACCTGGCCTTGAGCCATCCCGAAAGGTTTGCGGCGGCAGCCCCGATCTGCGGCGGCGGCGAAACCATTTTGCTCACGCTGGCCAAGGATTTTGACAAGGATAAGATCGCGCCGTTGCAGAGCCTGCCGGTCTGGGCGTTTCACGGCGGCAAGGACCCGGTCGTCGCACACGAGGAATCCGAGCGCATGGTTGAGGCGCTGAAAAAATTTGGCGTGAAGGAAGTGAGATTGACGATTTACCCGGATGCGCAGCACGACAGTTGGACACAGACCTACGCGAACCCGGAATTATTCACGTGGTTTTTGCAGCATTCGCGGTGACGGGGCTTCGAGGAGCCAAGGATAAAATCGTTTGGCCGGGATTGGACCCGAATGGACGCGAAAATTTGAACTCCGACGGTCTTTACTCGTCGCTGCCGCGATTATCAATCACCTCGACGAACAACGGCTGTGGTGACTTCCAAAAGTTCCGATAAGTCTCTGCCAGATCGTCGGCGGAGTAATTGGTGAATACGTTCATGGTCCACCACCAGCCCGGTTTAAAGCCCGTCCGGCCCTGCCCCCATACCTCCACCCGGCGATAGCCCAGCACATTCGCATTTGTGTGGAGCAGCATGCCGAATTGTAAAACAGGGTCATCGTTGGAAATGACCTGCCATTTGTCATTCTTGGCAACCTCCCCGCCCTCCTTTGGCAGATAATCGCCGGTCTTGGCGGAAGGCGTCCAAAACTCCATCTGTCGCGTCTCATTCATTAACGACGCCTGAATGCCATTGGTCGCGACCACGACGGGAAGCCAAAGCCGGGGCGACGGCGCGGACTTGGGTGAAATCATGAGGTTGGCGATGAAGGCAACGGTGGCGCAGATGCACACACAGCACACCAGGCCGGATAGTTTGGCCGAACCGGCAAGGGCGGCTTTTGGCTTTTGAGTTCGTTCATTCATAACGTGCGATTCATGGTTGTTCTGCTTGTGAACTGCGATACGGCGTTGTGACTGCTCAATCATTATTCCAGCCGTTCCTGCTTGTCGAG
>DATHOG010000079.1:0-3262 GCA_035485115.1 Candidatus Sulfotelmatobacter sp.
CGGCGCCAAGATGCTGGTGGCGCCGCACGGCCGGGCGCACCACTGGTTCCAGGTCGAAGTTCCCGGCTGGATTTCCCTGGCCATTGTCGCCGTGGTCCTGGCCGTCGCGGTGTTCGCTTCCCTGCTCTCCAAAAAGAGCGGTCCAAAATGAAATTCCGCTGGACGATCGCACCGCCACAACCGCTGCTGACGGAACCGCTCGCAGCCCCGCTAAAAATCTCCCCGCTGCTGGCCCAATGTCTGTTGAACCGCGGTTTCAGCGAACCGCCGGCCATCGAAAATTTCCTCACCCCGCGCCTGAAAAACCTTGCCGACCCGTTTTTGCTGCCGGACATGGAGGCTGCCGTCACCCGCCTGCTGCTCGCGCACAAACGCGCCGAACCGCTCGTCATCTTTGGCGATTACGATGTGGATGGAGTGACGTCCACGGCGTTGCTGCTCGAGGTGTTCCGCAAACTCGGCTGGCGCGCGGATGCCTATCTTCCCAACCGCATGGAGGAAGGCTACGGCCTCTCCCGCGACGGCGTGGAAAACTGCTTGAAACAATTCCCCGTGAAATTGCTGCTTGCCGTGGACTGCGGCTCGACCGCCGTGGAAACCATCGCGTGGCTGAAGGAACAAAACGTGGAAGTCATCGTTTTGGATCATCATCAAGTTTCCAGCCCCGCGCCGGCAGCCGTGGCATTGGTGAATCCGCAGCTAAAACAAGGTGCTGCCGGCATTTTGTCGGCAGCGGGCGGGTCAAACACTGAAGCCTGTCGGCGACAAGTCGGCAGCACATTCACGGAACTTTGTTCCGCCGGTCTCGCCTTCAAACTCGCGCATGCGTTGGTGAAGCGCGGGCGTGAAACCGGCCTGGCGGGCGCGACGGAGTATGATCTGAAGCCCCTGCTGGATCTCGTTGCGCTCGGCACGATCGCCGACCTCGTGCCGCTTACCGGCGAAAACCGGATCCTCGTTTCCGCTGGTCTGGAAAAATTGAACACGACCCGGCGCGCCGGCATTCTGGCGCTGAAACAAGTCGCGCAGTCGCCGGAAAAAATGGGCACCTACGACATTGGTTTCCAGATCGCACCCCGCTTGAATGCCGCCGGCCGCCTGGAAACTGCCATGGATTCGCTGCATTTGCTGCTGGCGGAAACCCTTGATGAGGCATTGCCACTGGCACATAAACTTGATGCCCGTAACCGCGAGCGGCAGAAAATTGAAAAGACGATTGTCGAGGAGGTCATCGGCACAATCCGTTCCAAATTTGATGCGGAACGCGATCTGGTCATCGTCGAAGGGCAGTTGCTCTGGCACATCGGCGTCGTCGGCATCGTGGCCTCGCGCGTGTTGCAGGAATTTTACCGCCCCACGTTCATCATTGGCGGCGAAAACGGCGAGATGCGGGGTTCGGGCCGCAGTATCGCGGGTTTCGACCTCGCCGCCGCGTTGCGCGGGTGCGACGACCTGCTGCTGCGCCACGGCGGCCATGCGATGGCGGCGGGCCTGAGCATTTTGCCGGAGAAAATTGATGCCCTGCGGCAGCGCCTGAATGAAACCGCCCGTCGTACCCTGCGCCTGGAAGATTTGCAGCCGCCGTTGCGGCTGGATGCAGAAGTGAGATTGCGCGACATCAATTTTGACTCTCTGGCCGAATTGGAAAGATTGAAGCCGATGGGTCAGGGCAACCCGGCGGTGCAATTTTGCGCCCGCAATCTGACGCACGCAAAACCGCTGCTGCGGATGGGCAAGGAAAGGCAACACGTCAAAATGTGGGTGCAACAATCCCCGGATACCGATGCCGGATTATTTGCCGACAAAAATAAATCCAAAATCCGATATCCAAAATCCGAAATTCTGGAGGCGGTCTGGTGGAACGGCGGCGACAAGGCCCTGCCGGTCGGGAAATTTGACCTCGCGTTCCAGCCGCAACTGAACGAGTTCAACGGCAAGACCTCCGTGCAGTTGAAGGTTTTGGACTGGCGTGAAGCCTGATTTTATCTTCCGCCACCCCAATTCCAACCGCCAAACTGGCTGGCACGCGGGCGATAGGTCGTGCTGCTGCATTCCAGAAAATATTTAGCCGCGACAAATGATCCAATGATTATCAGCAGCGCGGCAATGAGGCTGATCCAAACTGGAATTTGACCTTTCAAAAAAACGGCGCCGAACGCGCCGGTAATCAGCAAAAGCATCATTGCCACCCAGGTAAAAGTTCCGATGCCGCGCCAGATGAGCAGGACGGGAATGGTGGTAGCGATGGCGATCGGGAGCAGGCAACCGTTCGCAATCATTGTTGCCGGCATGGTTGGCGATGTGTGGGAGATGGCGGCGACCAGCAGGTTCGACGCATACAAAACAACGAGCATCGCCACCAGTGGTGTGAACACGAACGCGCCGGCAAGTTTGGCGGCGGAGATGGGCATCGTCCGCAGGAAGCGGACATGCATTGCAAAGACAACGATTTGAAAAGCCATGACCCACATGAACTGAAAAACAACCATGCCGTTGCCTCCGCCAAAAAAATCAAACGGATCGGCGGACACGACGCCGTGTGTCCGGGTTGATATGGCGGCGAATTTAGGAAAGACCATGATGCCGAAAATCAAAACCATAAAAGTCATCATCCACAAACCCATCCAAATCATCCGGGCAAAAATTGTCTGGATCAAAAAGAACATTCCGCCGTGACCTTCGGCACAGCGTGAAGGCGTGGAATTTTTCTTCCCGGGCGCGGGCGAAGACGGACGAACTGCGGCGCGTTCCATCACCAAAATTTCCGCGCGGAACCAGCCGAAAACAGTCAGGATGGTGGCCATCAAAAAGATGATCATACCGGTCGGCGTGGTGAAATTGATGTCCTTGTAAAGCATCCAGCCGCCGATGGAACCGCCGTAAAGCACGCCAAAAAAAGCCCCTCGAACTTTTTGCTTCCAATCAGCCCCGGCATTATTTCTGGCCGGCATTCCCGTCACCGCAAAAAAAGTGACGCCAAGCAAAAATAGATTGGCCATCCAATTGTTGGCGGCAACACCAATGACCGGCATTTGATGATGCGTCACGAAAGTTATCAGGCACATGATGCCGAAAGTGATTCCAGTAATCACCGCGAGCGCAACTGCCGGAAGGCCGACCGCAGCCCACCACCACGCGCGCGCAACTTGTTTCAGAGTGACCGGCATGGTCAGCAACGCACGGGCGTGGCCGCGCTGCAAGTCCATCATCAATAAAAACGCGCCGAGAAAAACTCCCAGCGGAAATGCGCTCATCGCCTGAT
>DATHOG010000080.1:0-4934 GCA_035485115.1 Candidatus Sulfotelmatobacter sp.
CCAACTGCGCAGGGAAACGACCATGACCCTGGATTGGATCGCCCGACGTTTGCAGATGGGCAGTTGGACCTATGTCTCAAACCTGTTGCGTGAAAAAGCCCGATAATCAATTTGTGTCAATAGTGAGGACTGACACTTGCCCGGGAGCCACTCCCGCAACGACTTTTCCTATGTGAACACAAATAGCTAATGGTTCTGCTTTTCAATGGCAGCCCAATTCATCACCATACTAACCTAAAAACATATGATGAAAACACGAGAAACGGACATAATTTATTTAATTGTTACATTAGCTTGTCAATTATGTACGCAAGTTTGCGCACAATCTTCCACCAATACATCAACCGAAGTTAAAAAATATCCCATTAAAGAAGTCTTCGAGGGATGGAACTCCCAAGATGCGCAATACTACCAAACCCGTCGATCCGACACTGTAACCATCCCTGAAACACTGCCGGCCTCACAAGCTCCGGACGGCAACTGGGGAGAGCTGGTGGACGGTTTGCAGCTTTCGCTACGCTTTCGTCACCGCGAATATCTGCTGAAAGAGCCGGTGATGGCTGTGGTGATCCTGCGTAATTTGGGAGCTTCATCCCGCGAAATTATCTTATGTCAGGACGAATACGAATATGCGTACATTCTTCACCAAGGAACAAATACGGTTATTACGAAATATCCGCTAATTCGTCCAAGGCTTGATACTCCCATACCTTATAAAATGGAATCCAATGCAGAAACATTGCAAATCATCGATCTCAATGGACATTGTGATTTGAAGGAGCCTGGCAAATATTCGATCGAAATCCAACGTCTGATCCGTGCGTTCGACGGTCATGGAATGACCAATATTAATTCAGGCACGGCAACATTTGAAATCGTGAAGGAGTATTCACCCGCCGAAATTGCGGCCAGAAATCTTCAAACGGAAGAATGGAGAAAAATCCAAGGAACAAATCAGTAAGTGATTTTTCCTTTTCTTCCCGGGCAGAATATGAAAAATGCATTTCAAAAATTATTTGTCGTTAGCCTTTTGTCTGTCGCGTTTTTCGCATCCCGATCTCAGGATACAAACGTGTCGTTCTTGCCGGAAAATTATGGTTTCGAACCGTATCAGCAGGTCGTGGAAAAAGCCATCAAGGCCGGCGAATGTCGTCCCGCCGAACAAGATCCGGACGGGCATTGGGGTAGAGTCAATTATGGCTTCCAGATGTCTATTCGCTCACAAACGAATGTGTTTACAGCATCCAATCCGATTCCCGTTGCGGTCATTTTAAGGAATGTTAGCACCAATACATTAATTCGGTTCTATGCCGATAGTGGACGTGAGGTATATTTTACGATTGAGGATGGAAATGGTCATATTCAAAGAACCCACGACCCGGCCGGGTATTCAAGTGTGGGAGGAAGAGATTTCAGAGCAAGATATCAGATCAAGCATGAATACGACCTCAATTATGAATTCCACTTGTCTGCAGGTGTTTATAAAGTTCGGGCTGATCAATTAATTTTTGAGCAGCCGGCCTACCCTGGTGTGACCAACTGGCCTGGCAAAGTGTTATCTGGTGAAATGACCATACAAGTCATCCCAAAATAAAAAAACGGGCCACCCAAAAGGGATCACCCATTAGAAGGGCTCGCGATCAATAGATAAAAGCTATCGGCCCCCGATTTTTTCTTCCCGGTTCAGCCCTGCGCACGGCCACTTCACGGTTAATTCTGTCCTCCGCGCTCCTCCGCGTTCTCCGCCCCTTTGCGTTTAAGCAAAAATCGTCCGGACTTTATTGAAGACCATTTCCGGCGGCAGTGCACGGAGACATTCCTGCGGTTTGCTGTGAACGGGTCAGTCCCGCATAATCACATATTTTGAAAAGGCGTTAGCCCTGATCAATGACGTGTTTACGGGTGAATGCAGAATGCAGAAGTTGCGGTCGAAAGCGGAAATCTGTGTTTATCTGTGTGAATCCGTGGTCAAAGACATTGGCCCGTCAGGCACTGACCCCGTGCGGCTCGCACCTTTGCGCTGCTCCGTGTTCTCTGCGCCTTTGCGTTTAAGCAAAAATCGTCCGGACTTTATTGAAAACCATTTCCGGCGGCAGTGCACGGAGACATTCCTGCGGTTTGCTGAAGTTGCAGGTGGGGCTCATGCACGGCGCACAGGGCAGGGGGATGCGCAGGACGTTTTCCAACTGGCCGTACGGTCCGGTGCGGCGCGCCTCGGTGGGTCCAAACAGCGCCACGACCGGTTTGCCGAGCGCGGCGGCGACATGCATCGGTCCGGTGTCGTTCGTCACCAGCAGGTCGGCCAGGCGCAGTAGTTCGACCATCTCCGGCAGGGAAGTCCGGCCGCAGAGGTTCATGACCTTGTCCGGCGCGGCGGCGGAAATTTTTTCGCCGAGCGGCCCATCATCACCACCGCCCACGACGACGAAGCGCGCGGACGGGAAATTGTTTTCCAGCGCGCGCACCAGCGCGGCAAAATGTTCCGCCGGCCAGCGCTTGTTTTCCCAGCGTGCCCCGGGCTGCAGAAATATCAGTTTCGAGTCTTCCGCTTTTGGTTTTAAGGCCGGCCACTTTTGTTTCACCGCGTCAGAAATTTTTTTGTTTTCCGGCAACCAGGTGAAATTTTTATGGACGGGGATGTTCAGCGCGGCCAGTACGGCCAGATACCAGTCCACGGCGTGGGTGAGATAATTTTTGCGCGGCACGGCGAGATCGTAAAAGCCGTTCGCGCCTTCGCGGCCGTCGTCGAGACCCGCAAGTTTTTTGCCGCGTGCGAACCATGCGAACACGGCGCTGCGAAACAGGCTTTGGAGGTCGATGACGAGGTCGAACCGGTGTGCGCGTGTGGCGCGGACACTTCGGACAACCTCGGACCAATGCAAAGGCGATTTCCAGCGTTTGCGGTGGAACAGGATGATTCCGGCCAGATCGGGATCGTCTTCCAGCAACGGCGCGAGCGCGGAATCGATCCACCAGTAGATTTCAGCGCCGGGAAAATGCAGCTTCAGCAAACGCAGCACGGGCAACGCCTGGATCACGTCGCCGAGCGAACTGGGTTTGAGAATTAAAATCTTCAATTTTTAAGCCACAGATGGACACAGATAAACACAGATACAAATAAATGCGAGTTCAGGTATTGGAATATTTGGTAGGGACGGCGCGCTGCGCCGTCCGCGCCCGTATAGCGGGCGCAATCCCGCATGCGGGATGGTAAAATCCGCGTTTTGCCCATCGATTCCGGCGGCTTTACCGCCGGGGACAGCGCAGCGCGCTGTCCCTACCAACCAAACTAACCCGCCGCCTGAGTTCGCAGATTAAAACCATCTGTGAAAATCTTTTTCTGCATTCTGCATTCTTCCTTCTGCATTCACCGGCCATAGGCCAGCCGCTCGGCGAGCCGCTCGGGCAGGCCGGCGGCGAGAATTTTTTTCTGCGCAGATGCGATGTCGTAATCGAGGCGGCGGAGTTCGATGGTCCCGGCGGTCATGTCGTAGATGACATAGGCGGACTTGGGATTGTTGTCGCGGGGCTGGCCGACGGCGCCGACATTGATGAAATATTTTTTGGCCGGATCGATCTTGAATTTGGAATAGGTGCCGCCGCGCACGACGGTGTCGCGCATGAAAGCGACGGGCACATGTGTGTGGCCGAAGAAACAGAGCTGCGAGATCTGATACGGAAAGCTCGCGGCGGCGGCCAGTTTGTCAAAGACGTATTGCCAGCGGTCAGGCGCGTCCAGGGTGGCGTGCACCATCGTGAAATTCGCGGCCATCCGTGTGTATTTCAGATCGCGCAGCCAGGTTTTTTCTTCATCGCTCAATTGTGCGCGCGTCCAGAATACGGCGTCGGCGGCGTGCGGATTGAAGCCTTCGAGATGGTTGTCGGTGGAACAGTATTCATCGTGGTTGCCCTTGACGCACGGGATGTTCAGCTCACGGACGATTTTGAGGCATTCCTTCGGCTGGGCATTGTACCCCACGATATCGCCGAGGCAGACGGTGTGGTCAACGCGCTGTTCACGAATATCGTCCAGGACGACCTGAAAGGCGTCCAAATTCCCATGGATGTCTGCGATGATGGCGTATTTCATTTAGCGCGCGATTTCAAAACCCCGAAATTCATTCGTTGCTTCCGACCAATTTACCTGCTCGTCGCGGATAAATCCAGCAAGACCTGCATCCCGGATGGCGATGCGAAATTCCTCCAGCTCCAACTGTTCGCCCTCCACGAGCAGTTCCACGCGGCCATCCGGCAGATTGCGGACTTTGCCGCGCACCTCGAAGCCGGCGGCGACGGTTTTGGTGGTATAACGGAAGCCGACGCCCTGTACGCGCCCGGAGTAGTATATGGTCAGGCGGCGTCGGGAACGGTTGTTTGGGCTCGGCGGCACGGACGGATAAAGCCAAAGGTGCGGGCGCGGCGCAAATGTTTTTTTGCATCGAATGCGCGATAAACCGCTTTGGGTTTGACCCCCCGTTTTTTTTCCCCCTTAATTGGTATGTTTATCGGCAGGGCAATTCCACTGTCGCCGCCGGGAACAACGGTTAACCCGGCGTATTTTTGGGTACGCGGGACGCCGGTCAAAAGGAATAAATTTTAGCAACCCTGACTGTCCTTACGGAAGAACTGTGAACTCTATGGCCCGACACTTTTTTGGCGTCGTGCTCATCGCCGCCCTGATGAGCGTTCCGTCAGTCACCGCGCAAACGCTCTGGACCAACGCCAGCACCAGCACAGACTGGTTCAATCCAACGAACTGGAGTCCGAACATCGTGCCGACCAATGGAACAGAAGACGCGCAATTTAGTACCACCCCATCGGGCGTTACGAATAGCGTGGGCATTAATTTCACGGCGGCAGGTGGATTGGTTCAGGTAGGCGCCATTGAGTTGACCGCCTCGCGGAACAACTTGAATCTACTGGTCGGTAACAAC
>DATHOG010000081.1:0-11963 GCA_035485115.1 Candidatus Sulfotelmatobacter sp.
CCGTGGGGCGGGGTGGGAGCGTTCCAATTGTTCCATGAGATAGCGGTCACGTTCCGCTCCGCCCACGCTTGCGAGACATTGGTTTGTGCCCAAGGCAAATACCTGCCGGGCATGAGGCCTTTCTGATAGGCGGCATTAAACCAGCGGAAGACGATGTCATTGAACCCGCCGGCATCCCCGCCACCCTGGCCGTAGTTGGGAAGGATGTCATAGCCGCCGACGCTTCCGCTGCGGTAGGCCGAGTTCGTCATCAGGAAATTTGCCGCATTTTGCACCAAGGTACGGTCGCCGCTGGCCAGCGCGGCACCCACGGCGATGCCATAATTATAGGTGTATGACTTATGAGCGACCCGATTTTTTCTAAGGCCATCGTAGACCTCGCCGGCGGGGGTGCTCAAATGGTTGGTACACCAGTTGTAGATGGTTTGGGCATGGCTGAGATAAGGGCCGTTCCCGCCGTTGCAATCATTGATAAGATGGCCGGCTATCACAAAAGTCCAGTTGGCCGGCGAGTTTTTATACCCGGAATGCTCATCTTCCTTATCAGATCGCCACCAGAGCCCGCCACCCCAGGTCATGTCAAATCCCCGGCGCCACACGGTGTTGAAATTCGTTTCCGCATCGTTTAACCACCGTTTGTTTCCGGTGATGGAATAAGCCCTGATAAAGGCGATGGTGGCCCAATTGAGGTCGTCATCAAAAACATTCGAAGACCAATCATCGCCATGCAAGGCCACAAACCCGTGGCATAAGCCTTGAACCTCGGCGCGATTATTCGTGGTGTGGTTTTCCGCATAGGCATCCTCGGCCATTTCAATCAATTCCGCCTCCTCCCAGAAATTCTGCTGATGGGCGGGCCCGTCGCTCATTGCGTTCGTGCTGAAATCATACCGGTCGACTGCGCCGTTGGTATATTGAAATGTTTTTTGAAAGGCGGACCAGGCGATCCGGGCATCCAGGGCACTCCATCCGGCCGCGGCCGGGCGCGCCCCGGCCAGGACCAGTACGAGGGTTGTGACCGCGCACAGTGCGCGCCGCATCCGAGGTAATATTTTTTTGCAGAACAATTTCACCCGGGGAGGATGACACGAATTGCATGAATTTTCACGGATTCAAAAAGGGTGCTTGCGTACGGCCGCCAAATATGGATGGAGCGGTTTAAGATAAGTGGTCGCCGTTGGTTTTCGATAATTTTCTCCCTCACCCGCCATAGCCGCTGTCGCTGCTCCCGCTGGGAGAGGAAAAAACGCTCCCAGCGTTTTGGCGGATTGCAGGCGGTCAGCGGCTCGAAAAAATACCGCAGAAGAGAAAATGTCCAACTGCTGTTCCCTCTCCCAGCGGGAGAGGGTTAGGGTGAGGGAGATCGTGCGGACACAACTTATATTTCGCCGCGAGGGGGGCAGAGCCTGACGGGCTACCACTGAAAATCAAGCCGGAGAGCTTCGTTGATTGGATGTAAAACGGAAAAGGAAAATTTTCTGCGAGGAATTCTTTTACCTGTTGGCCGTTCGGACTTAATGGGGGTTAGGCAGCAATTTCACAGTCCTCTATCAGACAACATCAATCCGCAATGAGTGCAAGCATGAATCTTATATTGCCGCGTCTTGCCTCGGCGCAAACTCTTGCCACAGGAATAACAGTGCGGAACCCGAAACCAACCTCCTGGCTTGAGATTGGCGGCTCCGCACTCAGGGCAATAACTACCTAACTCACTCGAAACAAGGTTGCCGTGACAAGCCGGACACTCCAATGACGACTGTATGATCGCTACAAAGAAAATAACTAGCCAGCAAATGGAAAATGCTCCAAAAATCCAACCAGTGTAGGAATTCAGCAGCAAGCCTGAAAAAATGATGACGAATCCAATTCCAAGAACCACAAAAGCTAACCGTGACCTAGAGCGATACTTTTGTGCGGTGGGAGCAAAAATCTCTCGGAGTCGTTTCTGCTCTTCCTCGCTAAAGCGTGGATTGATCGAATTTGAAACAGGCGTGCTCATGCTGCCTAACAGTTATTGTGCTGAACTTTTGCGGGCCTATCAAGGGCGGATTGATGTTGAGGTTTAGCGGCGGGAATGTGATTTGTCCAGCTTATGAATACCTTTTTTGCCGTCGGTTCAAGGGCTGAACCGCCTTTACCGCATCAAAAGCTGGAGAAGAAAAAGAGGGTGCTGTGATTGGGGAACAAAGGCCGGAAATTTTAACCGCGAAATACGCCAAATACGCGAAAATGGATGATGGGAACTGGTTCGCATGTTTTACGTGGTTCGCGGTCAACAACTTCGCTGATTCCGTTGGCTTCACTTCCACAGAACATATGTCGTCCCTTAAACGGGGGGTTAAACCGAGCTTGGTCTCTTTTGCCCGCCGCCTTCCGGCGGTCGGCGGGCAAAAGAGAGGAGGCTTGAAACCCAGGGTAGTGCCTGCGGCACAACCCTGGGCTGATTGACTGAATCCCGTTGGGATTCTCAGATGGCGCGGCTACAAATGTTTCGCGCCGACGGGGGTTGTATGTGGCGTTCTCCTTCCCAATGAACCAGATAATGGTTGGACGCTCGCCCTCATCCCGGCGTGGACTTACTCGCTCCCGCTCGTTCGGCCCGTTGGGCCTTCGGTCTCCGACCGAATTCCTTTCGCCGTTTCCCAAACGGCTCAAGTCTCCCCCAGGAGAAGGAGAAACGCTCGCAGCGTCTTGGCGAATTGGGGGCGGTCGGTAGTGCGAACGATATTTTCGGCGGGACGCCGAAAATCACCCGCGGGACGCGGGTGCTACATCCAGGAAAAGGGAGATTTCCGGCTCGCCGTAACGGTGGGGCACTGGAACGCGTGAATCGTCGAGCAGCGGCCATTTTCCGGTTCGCAATGAAAAGCGGTAGAGGGCTACCGTCCAAGACGCTCACGCGTTGGCGATGACTTCCGGATTCCGCGAAAACAGGTGTATTTTGATGGCAGGCGCGTGAGTAAACATGGGATTTTTAAATGTTGACAAAGATTACACTGTCGGCTATGGTGGTCGGGGAAGTTGATGGTTGATAGGCGGTCGATCCGCCTTCGCCAAGCTACGGCGCGACAAGACGGGTTCCGGTTTTCGGAGTTCGGGGGCGGACAAATTCGAATGACGAAAGCGGATTTGCAGGGTTCCTCCTCCGCCAAGGCTATGGAGGACAGGTGTTCTTTGACATAGCCGGCGAAGCCGGTCTTAACGGAAAAGGGTCACGGCGTGGGCTGGGGGTCCGAGCTGGACGGACCAGCAAATTGCGGACTTCGGAGTGCGGAGTGCGGAGTGAAATCGTCTTGAATCGGGGCAGGCCGTGTCGAATCGGATTTTATCCGAGTTAATCCGAGTTAATCCGACCTTTCAATTTCGGATTTCGGGTAAAGTGCCTCCAATCGAATCAACTGGGAGTGGGGCTGCATTAATGGGGCAAAGCGGCATTCCGCATGCGGGACTTGACCGTTTTTGAGGATTGGCAGCCCGGTCCTTCCGGCCGGGCACTATGCGAAGTCTCACTTCTCGACGGCGGCGGCTTCGTTGTCGTCCTTGGGGGCGGTGCCGTTGTATTCGTGGAGCTTGTTGCGAAGGGTGCGGATGCTCATGTCGAGCAGTTTGGCGGCCTGGGTGCGGTTGCCTTTGCAATTGGCGATGACGGCGAGGATATGGCGGCGTTCGAGTTCGGCCAGCGAGAGGAATTCGCCCTGGCGGTCCGTGCCCGAAAGGTAATCGGCGGTGTCGTTGCCGCTGGCATTGCCAGTTTTTACCGTGGAGCCGAGGCCGAAATGTTCGGGCTCGAGCATGCCGTTTTCGCCGCACATGATGACGGCGCGTTCGACGAGGTTCTGGAGTTCGCGCACGTTGCCAGGCCAATCGTGGGCGAGGAGGGCGCGCAAGGCGGCATCGGTAAAGCCCTTGACGTGCACGCCGTGTTTGCGCGCGGAACGGCGCATGAATTCGCCGGCGAGTTCGGGGATGTCCTCGCGGCGTTCGCGCAGCGCGGGCATGATGATGGGCACAACGTTCAAACGGAAATAGAGGTCCTGGCGAAATTCCTTTTTCTCGACGCTTTGTTCGAGGTCGCGGTTGGTGGTGGCGATGACGCGCACATCCACCTTGATGGTGCGGTTGCCGCCGACGCGTTCGAGTTCGCGCTCCTGCAGGACGCGGAGGAGCTTGGCCTGGACGCCGGGGGAGATTTCGCTGATTTCATCGAGCAAGATCGTGCCGTTGTGGGCGAGTTCAAAGCGGCCTTCGCGCTTGGTCAAGGCGCCGGTGAAGGAGCCTTTTTCGTGGCCGAAGAATTCGCTTTCGATGAGGTTTTCGGGGACGGCGGCGCAATTGACCTTGATGAAGGCCATCTGGGCGCGCGGGCTTTCACGGTAGAGGGCGCGGGCGACCAGTTCCTTGCCGGTGCCGCTTTCGCCCTGGATCAAAACGGTGGCCTGCGTGCGGGCAACCTTGCGGATGAGCGCACGCAGGTTTTCCATCGCCGGACTGCGGCCGATAAGCTCGCGGTCGTCATCGGCCGATTCCTGCGTGAGAAAATGGTTCACCTTGACGAGCTGGGAAAATTCCTCGGCCTTGCGCAGGGTGACCTCGATCTGCTCGGTGGAAAACGGCTTGATGAGGTAATCAAACGCGCCGTTTTTCATGCATTCGACGGCGGATTCGACGGAGCCGAAGCCGGTCATGACGACGGAGAGGGGACGTTGCGGGCGCGCATGAAGCTGCTTGAGCAAATCGAGGCTTTCGCCGTCCGGCAACCGCATGTCCATGAAGATGACGTCGAAATTGTCGCGCGCGAGCAAATCCCGGGCGGCGGCGATGGTGGCGGCGGAGGTGACCTCCAGCTTCAACCGGCGGAGAAAAGTCTCCAGGTTGTTGCGGACGATCGGGTCGTCTTCGAGAACGATGACTCTTTCAATGGCCATTATTTCAAGCGGCGTGGCGGCGGTACAGATTGTTCACAAAGTTCGGCTGCTGTTGCTGCACGGGCGGCAGGTGCGCGGGGGGCAAGACGCCGCGGCGCAACATCTCCTGCTGGTTTTCGCGGTCGAGCATCAGTATCCGTGGAAGCAGATTTTGCAACTCTTGAAACAAATTGTTAATTTCCCCGCAGCGTTCGCGTTCCGCCTGCGAAAACTTCTGCCAGGAATCACGAGCTTCGCGTAATTTGATTAAGACGGATTCCAAGCGCGGGAGCAAGCGCATTCTTTGCTCGTGCAGCGCCATCGGCTGCCAGGCGGGCGAACTGCGCAGCATCCGGTTTTCCACCGTGAAGAGCGCGAGGCATTCGTGGCAAATCGCGAGGTGCTCGCGGAGGCCGGCGGCGAGGGTGACAAAAAAGTGCGGCGTCGGGGTTTTCATCTTTTGGAAAGTGTATCGGGCAGGTTGGTGGAATCGATCTGCGGGCGTTGGTTGAAATCCTCCGCGCGCTCCTGCCATTGCAGGTAATCGAGCCGCCATTGCGCCATTTCGGCGACGGACTTGAGGCTGTCGGTGGTGTTGGTGCCCAGCGACACGGCGGAATTGGTGATGCTGCGATAGGCGACGATGGCGTTCGACGGCTGCAGAAGTTTTTCGTAGGTGATGCCGATCTGGTAATTCACGGGCAACTGCCAGGCAGGCGCGGCATCCAGTTGCGAGAGCGTCACATACACCTGCAGGGCGTGGATAAAATCGCCTTCCTGGTAAAGGGCGTTGCCGATCTCATTGCCGACGCGTTGCTGCCAGTAGGTCCAGACTTCGGGATGATCCTTGGTCTGCGCGCGTTCTTCCTTCAAGAAGATCAGGACCTGCTGCATGGCATCGGCATTGCGGCCAAGGCCTTTCAACGCCTGCGCCAGGTGATAGCGCATCTCGGGTTCCTCGGGCGAATCGGCATAGTGCGTGAGAAAATCCTGGGCCTGTGACGCCGCGTCATCGAATTTATCAATGGCCACGAGCGAGCGCACAAGGCGGAACTGGATTTGCGCGCGGTCGAGCGCGGGATCCTGCTCGTTCAACAGGCGGGAATAGTATTCGGCCGCGTCCGCGAATTTGCCGATGAGGTAATGTGTTTCCGCTATCTCCACCTGCGCCTGCAGCACGAGCCGTTTGTAATACGGCAACTGATCGCTCTTCAAGGCGAGGGCGGTGGTCATTACCGCGTAAAATTTTGCGAGGGCAAGCTGGTTCATGCCCATCGAACGGAAAAGCTGGCCTTGATGCAGGCAGATTTCCGGGGACCGGGCATCGTTCGGCCAGCGTTGCTGGTATTGTGCAAAAATGGACTGGGCGCGGCTCAAATCATCCGCGGCCTGCACGGTTTCACCCATTTCAAACAATGCGGTTTTTTGCAGGTCATCCGGCACATCCTCGGCCAGCAGCAGCAGGAAATATTTTTCCGCCGCCTGGAAGTCGCGGGTTTCCACATCCAACCGCGCGGTGGAAAGGGCGAAATTGAGGCGTTCCATTTTTTTGGCGGCGGCGGCGGCGTTGGTATCAACGTTTGAAACTTCCGGCAGCAATGCCGGTCCGTTGGATTCCTGTGCGAGGGCGGTGGCGGCGGTGAGCACAAGAAATGCGACGGCGGAAAATAATTTTCCGCAGCCGCGCGAAAGGTGGCTGTAAAAGCGCATCATTTAACGTTGTATTCGCTGTGGCTTGAGGGTGCCGCGAGCGGCGGCACGAAGCCGACGCGGAACGGAACCGGCACGACGAGGGCGTTGGTGCCGGTGGCGTTGGGCCGGAAATAGGTCGCGAGCATCGCGGGCGTGATGCCCATCAAATCCGGGGTATCGAGCTGCATCATGGCGGGCCCGTTTGCCGGGCCAGGGCCGGGCATTTGCATGGCGTTATCCGCGCCCAGCACGATGGGCGGCAATTTTGATTCGTCGTCCGAAGGTTTGCTGGAGATGACAATGGGATTGGTATCGGCGATGCAATTTTCGACCGCGGCGGGTGAATTGGTGTCATGGGCGGGAATCACGGCCACGAGCGCGATTTTCGGTTCCGGCGGCCGGGCCGGGCTTTTAACGATGGCGACGCGCATCGGAGGGGGGCCGGTATGCGGCAGATACGACAGGCCGGCGCGGGCGACGGTCGCGATGCCTGCCGCCAGGACAAAAGCCTTGATCAATGTAATTTCCGTTCGAATGCTTGATCTTTTCATGGTCAGGCGTGCCACGACGCCAACCAGTCATCGGAAGTTTATTCCAAGGCTTGAGGAAAATTTTTCCGGGATGGGAAATTTTTCTCTTACAGTTCAAGTCACCCCTTTTTTGACCGATACGTAGCCAGTTTTGAACAATATCATTGCACCTGTGACGACTTCCGTTACCAATCGCGCCAACCGGCTGGAAGCTGTTGAGATCCAGAAGCAGCTTGCCCGATGCCCGTCGTTGCCGTCGTTGGGCAGCATCAACAAGGCGCTGCAAGGGTTGTTGCTCAATGAACAGCGTTATACCGCGCAGATCGCGGAGATCATCCGCCGCGATCCGAGCCTGACTTCACGCCTGCTGCGGCTGGTGAACTCGGTTTATTATGGCCTGGATGCGCCGGTCAACAGCATCGAAGAGGCGGTTTTTTACCTTGGCGTCCGGCAGATCCGCCAGCTGGCGATGGTCACCCCGGTGATCGAAGATTTTCAGCGGCTGACGCGGCAATGCGCGTTTCCGTGGCGGGAATTCTGGCAGCACTGCATCGGTACGGCCATCATGACGCGGGAAGTCACCGCGAACGTGCCCGGTCCGACGGAGGATTCCGATTATGTCGCCGGACTGGTCCATGATGTGGGTAAAATTGTGATGGCCTGGACGTTTCCCGACCATTTCAGCGAAATCAACCGCCGCGCACAGGCGGGAACCCGGCCGATATCCGAGCTTGAAGAGGAGATCCTGGGCGTGAACCATTCCGAACTTGGTGCGTTGTATCTCGAACGCCACCGCCTGCCGGAATTGATGATCCATGCCGCGCGCTACCATCACTGCCCGGAAAAGGCGCCGGAAAACCGTCACGTCATCGCCGCGGTGCAGGTGGCCGATCTACTATTGCGAAGCGAGGGTATCGGCCTCAGCGGCGACTATGTGCCGGTGACCCGCGAGCAATGCTTTGCGGCTCCGGTCTGGGACGTTTTGCTGGCCGGGGTGCCGGAAAATGAACGTCCGCTGGTGAAAGCCGCCGTGTCGCGCACGCTCGAACAGATTCCGGTCATGCTCGAAGGCATGGTGTGAGAAAATTCAACGGCCTGCCGATGCCGTGATCCGGGGAAAGGGCGGGCGAATCCGCAAGGTCAATGGTCCTCGACGTAACTTTTTCCGCAACCGCGACAGGCGTAGCGCTTCCAAAAACGGGTGCCTTCGACTTTTTGCACGGCATGCTTGCCGCAAACGGGGCAGCGGAGATAACGCGCGGCAACGAGGCTGATGCAATAAATTGCAGCCGCGATCAGGATTGAATACTCCAAAATTGTGCGCATCCGACCCAAGAATATTAGCATTTTGGGTACGGCTGTCCATGCTGCAAATTATCAGGATGCGGACAGGTTTTGACGCCCCGATGGTTGGCCGCAGACACGACGCTACACCATTTCCGTCTCGCAATCTTCTTTTCCGCAGCCGCAACCGGAGTCTTCCTGGTCGCTGAAATGGCTGTCCCAACTTGGATCGAGGCCGAGGTCCTTGAGCATTTGCAGGTCTTTTTCCACCGGCTGGTTCAACGTGGTGAGGTAGTTGCCCACCATCAGCGCGCTGGCGCCGGCCATGAAAATCATGCTTTGGGCGTCGCGCAGGTTCACCGTGCGACCGCCGGCGATCATGATTTCCTGCCGGGGCAGGATGAACCGGAAGCAGGCGATGGTCTTCAAAATCTCCATCACCGGCAGCGGCTCGTTCTTGGCGAACGGCGTGCCGGGAATCGGGTTCAAAATATTCACCGGCACCACATTTGCGCCGATGGCCTTGAGTTCAAACGCGAGGTCGCAACGGTCTTCGCGGGTTTCGCCCATGCCGATGATGCCGCCGGAACAGATTTTGATGCCCGCTTTTTTCAGATAGCCAATCGTTTCGAGCCGGTCGTCGAACGTGTGGGTGGTGCAGGTCTGCGGAAAAAAGCGGCGGGAACTTTCAAGGTTATGCCCGTAACATTCGAGGCCGGCTTCCTTCAGCCGGTTGGCGACTTCCTGTTTCTTGATGATGCCGAGCGAGGCATCGGGGCGCGTCTTGCCCCCGGCTTTCAAATCGCGGATGCGGTCGCAAACTTCGTCGAGCATCGGACCTTCGTTGAGGCCTTTCCAGGCGGCGACGAGGCCGACGGCAGTGACGCCGTTCTTGTTCGCCTCATCAGCCGCCTCGGCGACGGGTTCCGGGTCAACGAAGCCGTATTTGGGCGAACCGGTCTGGTAATGCGACGACTGCGCGCAAAAACTGCAATTCTCCGAACACGCGCCAGCCTTGGCGTTGACAATGGAACACAGGTGGATCTTGTTGCCCTTGAACTTTTCACGAATGCGATTGGCCCAGGCAAGCAAATCCAAAATATCGGCGGAGGTTTCGAGGTTGAACAGGAACAACGCCTCGGCGCGCGAAATTTTTCCGCCGTTCAGAACGGCTTCGCCCAGTGCGGAAATTTTACGGTGATTGTTTGCGTCAACCAAGTCAGTCGTCATGATTGACAGGATAGCGTGCGGGGGATTTTTGCGCAAGTCACTTGGCCGGGGCGTTGGTCACGGAGGGATGGAGCGTAGTGAGAAATTGCGCCAGCGAGGCGATCTGCAAATCGTCCAGCGGGCCGCCCTGGGACTTGGCGAACGCGGGCATCACCGAACCGGGCTTGCCATAAGTGATCCACGTGCGCCAGAAATCTTCATTGGTCGGCACGGTGAGTTTGCCCAGGTCGGGGACGATGGTCGCGCGGTTTTCGGCTTCGTGACAGATGGCGCAGGCATTTTTGAAAAGCTCCTGACCATAACGACCCTGGATATTTTTGGTGTGGCACGTGGCGCAGTCGCCCCTGAAGACCGCCTGCCGGTCGGTTTTCGAGGCGGCGATGCCGGCGGCTTTTTGTTCATCGGTCATCTTGATCACGACCGGCGGCAGGAAATCGAT
This sequence comes from Candidatus Sulfotelmatobacter sp., assembly GCA_035485115.1. Classification (GTDB taxonomy): domain Bacteria; phylum Verrucomicrobiota; class Verrucomicrobiia; order Limisphaerales; family UBA11358; genus UBA11358. The sequence goes on from DATHOG010000081.1 coordinate 10,080, forward strand.
CCGCATCATCACGGACTTCATTCCCTTGTCGGTGGTGACGGTGATGGTTTTGAAGAGCGTGCCCATGTGGCCGGTGACGTTGAGGTCCACGCGCGCCTTGAACGAACCGTTGCCACCGGGCGGAATCGTCCACGGAGTCGGCGGCACGTCGGCGGTGGTGCAATGACATTGGGGATGGACGCTGAAGACGGTCAGCGGGGTCGTCATGAGATTGGTGAAGTTGAACGTGAAATCGGCGGCATCCTGGTCGGTGGCGGCGTTCGTGGTTTTCAACGCGGCGTCCCAGGTGATGATGCCGTCGGGGAGGGGCTCGTTCTGGTGCGTGGTGTCCGGCACGTAAACCGGCGTGGTGGCGACCATGTTGGAATTTTGCGCGGCGGCGGAGAAAATTCCGGCGGCGACGGACAGACAGGCAATGAAGAAAAATCGTGAGCAACAATTCATTGAATCTGGAATGTAACAGTTGACGCAAATTTGACGAGCAGGAATTACAGCCGTTCAAATGTTCTCAATGAGCGACGACGACGGGCTTGTCGGTTTCATACGCAAAGCCCGAGAAAATCTGGATGAAATCGGCCAGCGGCACGGCAAAAAGCCCGCGTTGCGTGGGATAGCCGTTGACGAGTCCGGGCGGCTCGGGTGGTTTAAAGTGGTTGCCCCAGGGATTGAACACCAGGACTTCACGAGTCTCCGGGTTGTAGCCCAGCACCCCGTAGCAGTGCCCGTGGGCGATGCCCTTGGGCAACGGCTTGCCGCTGCCGGTGCAAACCGCCATCAATTTGTGTTCGCCCGCCAGTTTGGACAGCAGGTCGCCGGCTTTTTGCAAGCCACCCTGTGGGTCCTGTTTCACCCAGCGGGCCAGGGACGCACCGGAAACTTTGTGGCCGGTCAACAGCGCGATTACCGGGGCGTAGGTGCCGCCATGGCCGATGAAATCCGTCACCACGGCGTCATCGGCTTCGATATTCTCCCCGGTCTTGTGTTCCTTGGATTGTTCCAGAACCAGCGCATAGGCTTTTTCCAAAGTTGAAAGCCAGATGCCATGGTCCCGGCCTTCGCTCGCGCCCATGATCAATTCCGCATCGGTCAGGGGCGAGATCGCCACGGTTTTGCCGTTGCCGAATTTGACTTTGAAACTTCCGTCCGACTGCGGCGTGATCATCTCGTGTACGGTTTGCGGATGCTGGTAAACAAAAGTGCCGATGACCGCCAGCAGGTAACAATCGCCGATGCCGCCTTGATGAAAGGTTTCCAGGTTCGGGTCGCCGGGTGCGAACAACGAATGGTCAATCGCCTCGATGTGCCAGGCCTTGCCGGAGATATTTTTCTGGATGGCCGGGTTATCGGCCAGGGCCATGGCATCGGCCATCGTCAAGCCGTTGGTTTTTTCATCGTCATCTGTTTGCAGGCGCCGATGAAAATAAACGGCGACGGCCGCCTCAGTGCCTTGGATTTGCGGGTTCTGGACTACGAGGTTCATTTCCTTGAGGTCTAGCTTGCCGTCCTGATTCAGGTCCCACGCGGTGAACAGCTGCGAGAACAGATCACGGAAGCCGGCGGCTTTTTGCGCCTGATCCACCTGCGGCTTGGGCTTTTTGCCGGCATGGGCGTCCACGGCCAGGCCGAGAATCAATGCCGCCAATCCGATGGAAATCAGAAGCGCGCGCATGCTAGAGCGGTATAAGATAAGTTGTAGGCATTGGTTTCCGATAATTTTCTCCCTCACCCCGGCCCTCTCCCGCTGGGCATTGGTATCTACACAAGTCAGAAATGGGCCGTTTTCGGGTACTTTTTGCGGAACACTTGATTTTGCAAATGCCCGTTTTTTGGCTAAAAACCGTGCAGTCGTCGAATACCCCGCGACTTGTGTAGATACCAATGCCC
>DATHOG010000082.1:0-39456 GCA_035485115.1 Candidatus Sulfotelmatobacter sp.
ATTGAACGCATCGGGTGTTTGAGGGGTTCTTCCTCTTCCAATCTGCGGAATGAGTCATTCCGGCCAAAGGCCGTTGACGATGGGTTTTAATTTCAACGCAGCGGGGTCGAGCACGATGTGCTTGATGCGTTTGCGTTCCCAGGTGTAGGTGATGTGGACCAGGCCGTCGCTCGTTTGGATGACGGCGGGATAGGCGAAGCCGCTCGGCGCGTCTGCATCATCTTCCAAAACCAGGGCGGCGAACCAATTAACTCCATCCGGGGAGACTGCTATGTTCAACGGGCTGCGGCCCTTGTTGTTGGAACCGCCGCGCGTATTGTGGTTGTAAACCAGAAGCTGACGGCCATCTCGCAACGTCACCGCGTCCGTTCCGGAATCGGGATTCGGGAGGCCGGTCAGGGACATCTCATCCCAATTTTTACCCTGATCGTGTGTAATGATCTGGAAGAGTTTGTCGTTATGCGTACGGCCGACGGCTTCAAGCGAACCATCGCGCAGAAACAAAATGCTCGGCTGAATGGCGCCAATGGTTTTGCCGTCGTTGACGGGTGGCGTGGCGGTCCAGGTATTTCCAAAATCTGCGGTGCGTTCGAAGTGAACCTTCCAACCGTTGCCTTCGGTGCTGCTGCCGCAAAGGATGTCGCCGTTGGCGAGTTGCACTGGTTTGTTTTTGATCGGGCCAAGGATTCCGTCGGGCAGGCGCGACGGTTTAGACCAGGTTTTGCCGTCGTCCGCCGAGGTCGTCATCATGCCCCACCATTTCGCCGGCGCGGGACCAACCTTGTAAAACAAAAGCAGCGGTCCCTTGCGCGGCTGGAATAAAACCGGGTTCCATGTGGGCAACCGGTTGGTCGCAAACCCCACGCCATCAGCCACGGCGACCGGCGCGGTCCAGGCGCCGTGTTCCATCCGCGCCACGTAGATACACACATCGGGGTTGCGCTCAGCGGTGCCCCCAAACCAGGCAGCAACCAGACCTGATTTGGTTTCTACGATCGTCGAGGCATGGCAGGAGGGGAACGGGGCGTTGGTGAAGATGAATTCGGATTTAATCACGGCTGATTTTGGCGGCATGGTAGTGCAGCCGCAGAAAAGTGACATAAGGCAAATGGTTGTCAGCCTTATGGAAGTTTTAGAATATTGCCCCAAATATTTAAGCATAAATCCGGGTAGTTCATCGCGTTCCCCCTCATCCTGACCTTCTCCCCAAGGGAGAAGGAACATCCGCTGGACAGTGTTATAAAGCCCGCAAGCTTTCAAGCAGCTTGCAGCCTCAGGTTTACCGAGTCGCAAAACTTTATTGGCTAATGATTTCATATTTACCGCTGCCGAGTTCGAGGGTGGCGACGGCGGGATTGCCGTTGCAGGTGACAGTGCCGTTTTTTCCGGCGGGGACGATGACCTGGGCCGTGGTGTTCGCGGGGATTTCAATCTGCCAGTCGAATTTGTTTCCGCTCCGGTGCCATTCACTGGAAATTTTTCCATAAGGCGAATTGTGCGTCGCTTTCACGAAGTTCAGGTCGCCAACCAGATGCGGCTCCATTTTGATGGTTTTGAAGCCGGGCGAGGCGGGTGCGATACCGGCGAGGTATTCGTAAAAATAAACGACCAGGTCGCCGATGAGCATGACGTGGTTGCCGGAATTCATCGCGGGATCGGCGGTGTTGCCATTCCAAAGTTCCCAGATGGTGGTCGCGCCGTGCTCCACCATGTAGCCCCAACTGGGATAATCCCTCTGCGAAGCGATTTCGTAGGCCAGATCCGCGCGTCCGTTATCGGCGAGAACACGGTTCAGGTATTGGCCGCCGATGAGGCCGGTGCCGATGTGGCCCTTGGTCACGTTTTCAATGTTGGCGACCAGCTTCGCAAAAATGACCGCCTTCATGTCGTCCGGCACCAGGCCAAATGCGAGCGGCAAAACGCAAGAGGTTTGCGTGCCGTTGGAATATTGGCCGGCCTGACGGTCCAGGAATTTTTCATTGAACGCTTCCTTATAATCCGCCGCGAGATTTTTCCAGCGGGTCGCGTCGTCGGTTTTGCCGAGTTGCTGTGCGTATTTTTCCATGAGGCACAGGTCGTAATAAAAATACGACGTGGCGAGCAAGGCTTTGTCCGTCTGCCGCGCCGGGTCTTTGGAATGGATCAGGGTTGCTTCCTCGGGCGGCACGCACCAGTCGCCATAGCTGTCCCGGGAGAGGATGTTGCTTGAAGCGTAGGTGAGCATGTGGTCCATCCACATCCTGGCGCTGTCATAATTTTTGCCGATGCTTGCGGTGTCGCCGAATTGTCTTTCCAGCGCGCTGGGAATGATGATGGCGCTGCTCGGCCAAGTCACGTTGTCGGAATAGATTGGCCAATAACTTGGGGCGACGTCCGGAATGCTGCCGTTCGTGCGTTGCGCATCGGCCATGTCCTGCCGCCATTTCGCGTAAATCATCGAAATGTCGAAGAGGTACGACTCGCCTTTGCATTCTTCCGATCGGTCGCCCAGCCAGCCCTGGCGTTCGTCGCGTTGCGGGCAGTCGGTCGGCAGGGAGCGGTAATTGCCGCGGGTGCCCCAGACGATGTTGTGGTAAATCCGGTTCAATATATCGTTCGAACAGGAAAAATCCCCGGCGACGGGCAGATCATCGTTCACCACACGGCCTTCGATGGCATTCAAATCCGGTTGGCCGGGCCAGCCCGTCACTTCGACGAAGCGGAAACCGTGCGTAACAAAGCGCGGCTCCCACGTTTCATCGCCGCCGCCGCGCAAGGTATAGACATCGGTCACTTCCGCGCCGCGCAGGTTGGCCATGTAAAGCGAGCCATCCGGCGTCAGGGTTTCGGCGTGGCGCAGGGTCACAGCATCGCCAGCCTTGCCGCGCACATGGATCCGGCACCAGCCGACCATGTTCTGGCCGAGGTCGTAGATGAAAATGCCCGGCTCGATTTCCTTCACCGAAACGGGCTTGATCGTCCCGGTCAGACGGATTGGCTCCTGCATCTGGGCGGAAATGATTTCGCCCGGCGCGGAGACGATTTGGGAGGCGCTCCATTTCGAATCTTCAAAACCGGCCTTGGTCCAGCCGGAAAATTCCCGGCGGGCGTCGTATTCCTCGCCGTCATAATCGTTGTTGGCGAGGATCGGGCCGTCGGTCGAGAGTTTCCACGATCCGTCACTGACAACTTCCTGCGTGGAACCGTCGGAAAATTCGAGGTGGAGATTCAACAGCAGTTTCGGCCAGCCGAAGCTTTGCGTGCCCGCATAAACCTTGCTGCGGTCGGCATAAAAACGGCCGTTGCCGAGGATGACGCCCATGGCATTCGCTCCGCGCGAAAGATTTTTGGTTACATCATAAGTCACGTAATAATCACGCTTGTCGTATTGTGAAAATGCTGGTGACAAGAGGGCATCGCCAATTTTTCCCCCGTTGAGATAAAGTTCCGACAGGCCCAGGCCGCAGAACGAAACCGTCGCATGAACGACTTTTTTTCCTACTGAAAATTCCTTGCGCAGATAGCGCGCCGGCTGGCGGCGATTTTCCGGCACGCGGGTTTCACCCCAAGGTTCCACGCCGGCCGCGCCGAGAACCGTGGCGGTGTTCCATTTGGAATCGTCAAAATTCACCGTGAGCCAGTCGCTGTTAGTGGTTGTGGAAACCTTCCATTTTTCATCCGTGGGAATCGTCCACGTTTCGCCATCGGTAAATTCGATCGTCAGCCGGCCGATGATGCCCGCCGGACTTTTTCCGGAGGTGTGTGTGCCGGTGAAACCGAAAACGTAGGTCTTGCCCGATTCCAGCCGCGTCGTGATGTCGTTCCATTTCACGGTATGCACATTATTGCGTGCGCCGAGATCGTAACCGTTGATCCAGCCGCGGCATTCGTTGTCGCCGGTATATTCAAATATTGCCTGGTGGATTTTTTTATCTGCTGGAATGGTGATGACGCGGCGGAAATAACTTGTCTGCGCATTGGTGTCCTCCGCCCAGATCCATGAGGTGCCGGATAAGATGTTGGTGGTGTCCTCGCCGTCCTGCCCGACCCACCGGGCATCTCCCCAATCGGCGGAATTCAAAATCCCCATGGTCCAGGACGCGGAGCGACTCCAGGCGGAGGCTTTGCCATTTTCGTCCCAGACTCGAACTTTCCAGAAGCAGTCTTCGCGCGAGAGCAGGTTGCTTCCGGCATAGGGGATCAAAATGGATGCGTCCGAGGCTGCCTTGCCGCTGTCCCACAGGTCGCCGGTATCGTGCACGAGATTTTTTTCTGTGGAGGAGACGAGGATTTGATAGGCGGACTGTTTGACACTGTTGTCACTGGACGCGAGCTGCCAGCTCAGGCGCGGTTGCGGCGTGTCGATGCCCTGCGGGTTTTGCATATGTTCGCAACGCAGGTCACCGAGGTGCACGGCGGCAAACGCGCGGGCGGCGGCGAACAGCAGCGCGACAAAGAAAAGACGTTTCATGCTAAAGTGTGTTCAAAATGTTAACAAAGGCTGTTGCCCGCGGACCCAAAGATGGGGGCGAACATCTCCCATGAACCCAGTCAGCGGCCCGAATGGTTTTCGTGAATGTAGAAATGTGTAACTGCTGTTCCTTCTCCCCAAGGGAGAAGGTCAGGATGAGGGGAAAGGCGGCGTTCATTTCAAATGGTGCGGGCTTGAAATTTGGACGACTACTTCCCCCTCACCCCGGCCCTCTCCCCTGGGGAGAGGGGGAAACGCTCCCAGCGTTCTGGCGTTGGAATGCGCCGGGTGGTTGCTTTGAAAGCAAATCAATATCATGGCTCAAATCTGGGTTCAGAAATGATGTTTAAATAGACGCGGCGGAACGAGCCGGGATTGCAAAATTTTTGCTAATTTTTTTGTGGAAAATGCGCGTCGGCGAAATCCAGGAACTTGTCCCAGTCGGACGGCAGCACATCGTGTTTGCCGACATGGCAGTTGAACCAGAGATCGTGCTTCAACGGTTCGTCGAACGGCGGAAAATTGGTTTCGGTGATGCCTGTTTTGCCGAAGAGTTCGTAAACCGGCGTGGCGGCGCGCGCGCCCAGGAATTCGCCGTGCGGGTCGCCCCATTTATCCTCGCTGCCGGTGTTCAAAAACAGCGGGCGGGGGGCGATGAGCGAGATCAAAAAATGGGAATCGACGGGGAGGTTGTTCCAATGATTTGAATATTGTTGAAAGTTCTCCGCCATCCAGTACGGAAAATGTTTGCAGATGTCATCCACGGTTTCGCCGTAATCGCGCCGTGACAGCGCCGCGCCCAGTTCGCCGGAACAGTTTGCGATGACGGCGGCGAAGCGGGTGTCCTGCGCGCCGGCCCATAAAACGGTTTTGCCGAGGCGCGAGAATCCGAAAAGGATGATGCGTTGCGCATCCACGTCGGGGTCGGTCTGGAGATAATCCACGGCGCGGCTGGCACCCCATGCCCAGGCGGCGATCGCGCCCCAATCATCGGGCTGTGGGGCTGGAAAGTTTTTGCGGACGCCGTATTTTTGACCGGCACCGGCGGAGAGATCCGGCTCGAAGTCGTTATAACAGACGATGGCGATGCCATAACCGCGGGCGATGGTTTCGGCAATCTTCCAATTGCGCGCCGAGGCACCGCGCACGGGGTTTTTCGGCATGCCGAAAGATTTTGCCTTACTGTTCCACTCCGGAAAGATGGCGACATCCGGGTCGTCAATCACGGCGTAATTTTCGGTGAACGAAAGGCACAAAAAGACGGGGCAATTGGTTTTGGCGGCCGGCGTGTAGAGCAGCAGATGGGCAAACGGGCCACCGGGCGTGCCGGAGAAATTGATTTCGATTTGCTTGCGGGTGGCGGTGCCGCCGAGGGCGTTCGTGGAGGCTTCCCAGACGTTGAACGTGATGTTCGTCCCGGGTTCCGGGCTGCGGCCGAAAATCTGTTCGCGGTACAGGCCCAAAATTTCCGGACGGCGTTTTTGCAGCCAGATTTCGGAGTTGGTCACGCGCGAGCCATCGGCACAGATGAGCGGGTCGGGCAGGGTATAATCGCCGACTTTGGCCTCGTCGTAGTTGGTGGCGCGGGAGAGGACGGCGGCGAACGTCATCAAGGAAAGAATTCCCAAGGCGCGGGTTTTTGCCGGAAGACGGAGCATTGAAAAATTCTGCTCGAAAATATGGAGAAAACGAAGCAGGAACTTTGTCCGTAGATTACGCGGATTTTTGCGTCTGCGATGAAATCAGAATGTGGGCCAAACGCAGAGGTGCGAAGGACGCAAAGGGACGCGGAGAAAAAGCCGAATTATAAAATACTACAAAACCGGGAACCGACACGTTTCCTGCCGGACGCTCCTAGTTGCCACCACTGGACGGAACGATATTTCCCGCGTAATCCCAATTGATGTCCGGGCGTCCAGGGTCATAGCCGGCGAGAATGGTTCCTTGGGGGCCGGTTTCGCTGACACCATCGGAGACGACGTAATTGTATTTGTAATAGGCAACATGGCCGTCGCTAAAGGTGATCTGTCCACCGAGATTGTGCCGGGACGAAAAGCGGGTGGTGTAGCATTGCGGCGTGGCGAGAGTTGTGGGATTAGAGCCATAATATGGCGTTTCGATGGAACGATAGCGCACATCCGAAAACATCACGAAGGCGGCAGGCTGTTTCACCATGGACATTTTACACGGGAGCCGGAAGGCCGAGCCCAAGCTTTCCAAGGCAGTGGATTTTGAGTTCATTCCGTAGCCGAACAGAGGACGGATACCGCTATCCATCTGCGCGCCATCCGATAAATCCGGCTGGTAAACGCCTTGGGAAAAAGCGGTGGGGTCGACGAAAATATTCTTACCGAGGGCGACCGAGGTGGCGAATTGTTGCCTATTTGCGCTCGCTGCGTAAAACCACATCGGCTGACTGGCAACGTAAGAGGGAAGCGCATTGAACCAAGCATCATCGCCGATGTGCTGGGTGGTGTGATAAGCATAGATGTCCTGCCAGACCGGGGTATCTTGGTCGCTGGAAGCGTAGGTGACACCAGGCTGATTTTCATATCTGGCCCAAGGAAAAACATCGTTGTTATCTGCCAAGTACATGTTGTCAGCCAAGCCCCATTGTCTGAGGTTGCCCAAGCAGGCGGTTTGCTGGGCACGTCTTTTGGCGGCGGCCAGTGTGGGGAGCAGCATCGCAGCCAGAATGGCGATGATGGCAATGACCACCAGCAGTTCAATTAGCGTGAAACCGCTCTTATTACGATGTTTTGGACTCATTTTAGGAGATGGAAATCAAAACGGTTTTAAGCCGCCCGTTTTGTGGGTCAAGAATCAACGACAAAGATTACGAATAGATGTCGGGATTGTTACAAATGTGTCACAAGTCCCGATCCGCTCCTATGGCTGGTAAGATTTTGGCGTTGAATTAGATATGAGTATCAGCTTCGGTTTCGCTTGGAAAATACGCTAAAAGATCTTAATTGCATGAATCAGAGCATTGATATCAAAGCACGGCTTGCCACTCTGTCCAAAGCGAGAAGGTAAGTCTGGCCGAGGCGGCGCGCACGGAGTGACGCGCCCAACCCGCCTCATTCGTGCCCAAGTTGTTGTGATTTGCCATACACAAGCAGAGGCTTCCGCAGTTGGAACATGGTTTATCAAGGCAGGCATCCGTTGCTGCAATCCGGGTGTTAATCCAGTTGTCACAAAACTGTAACTCAACCCCCACGTGTTTGTAACCCAATCTTGGATAATCAATACGCGCTTGATTTCATCTATTTCAATTTGACGAAACCTGACCACACCATAACTAATGAAAATAACAAAAACCGCAATTGCCGTTGCTATGCTGGCCGCCTCCCTGTCGGCAGCCGAAGCACAGACAACGCTGACCAGCTGGACTTTTGACAACAACGCCATCGGCGTCAACGCCAGCCCGACACCCTTCACGGGGTTAGGCACCGCATCGGCAATCGGGTTGGGTTCGAGCAGCAACCCCGATGTTCTCTCGCTCTCCGGCAGCAGCACGCCCTCCCTGCCGTATAGCTGGCGGGTTCAAGGCACCGGCGGCAATATCGGCTGGTCCACCGCGGCGGCGATCGGGTCGCAAGGCGCGCAGTTTTCGGGCAGCACGGTGGGTTATTATCAGGTCCAGGTTTCCTTTGATGTGTACGCCACTGCGGATGCAGAAGAAAACCTCCTGGTTCAATACACCACCGAGGGAACCATCTGGCACAATGCGACCATCACTTCCGTTGGAACGGGTGGAACGATCCAAAACAACAGCAATTCCACGAACAGCCTGGTCGTTGGTTCCTACCTGACCCTTGCCAGCGGGTGGAACAATCAGGTGGTGGTCAATTTGAGCGGCATTTCGGGCGTGGACAATTGCTCCGCCTTTGCCATCCGGCTGGTGAACGCCGGGACGGGAACGAACTGCCTGACCACTACCGGTTCGGTGTACAACAACACGAGCGGCTACTGGGTTTTTGACAACGTCACCATTCAGGGTATTTCTTTTGACACCATTGCCAACTGGACTTTTGATAATGATTCCAGCCTGTCAACTCCGGTCAATAATCCGCCGCCAGCCATCGCAAATAATACTGCCACTGCGGCGATGATCGGATTTAACCTGCCCAGTTATGTCTTCGCCGATGGCAGCGTGGGCAGCACCAATTTTGGAGATATTACCAAAAACGGAGCGCCCTATTCGTCCACCGGCCCGGCGGGGCAGTATGTCTGGCGCTTGCGCGGCCAGAACCCCGGCAACGGTTGGACCACCGCCCAGCCCATCGGCACGCAAGGTGCCGAGTTTGACGTGAGCACGGTGAATTACACCAACATCATCCTGACCTTCGACCTCTATCAGACCAGCCAGGGTGAAGCCAAGATGTGCGTGCTCTACACCACCAACGGTTGGGTGACCACGAATATCGCCAACCAGATTTCTTATGGTGCCAATCCCACCTTGATCGTTTCCAACACATTGGCGAATCCGCTCGACCTCCCCGGCACGTATTTCTTCAACAGCTACGGTTCGACCTTTTTCAACGACCTGGTGGTTGACTTCACCGGTGATCACACCGTGGAAAACAACCCGAATTTCGCCATCCGGATCGTGAACGCGGCCACGGGAAACGAATGCGTGAATTACCTGGGCCAGCCTTACAACAACGCTTCGGGCAATTCGCGTTTGGACAACATCGCTTTCAACGGCCAATTTGAGGGTTCGATTGCGCCCACGGTCACCAATTCCACCGTGGCCACGGTTGACGGGCCGTTCACCAACACTTTTGCGAGCAACCCGACCTGGGCTGCCAGCATCACCGCCATTTATTTCAATGGTGTGGCGGTAACGAATTCGGCCTACACAATCAGCTCAACCAGCATCCTTTTCAACCCGGCGAACTCCGCCGCGTTGCAGACGGCCGGCTTGGATTCCGTCGTCATTTATGCCACCGGATTTACCTCTGCCAAATACAACCAGGTTGTCGCGACAGGCAAAGCGACCAAATTGACACTGACCCAGCCGGCTGCGCCCTCGGCCAGCGGCGGTACCCTGACCGTGCAACCCATGGAGGCGCTTACGGATCAATACGCCAACGGCACCACGAATCCCTATGCTGCAATGTATGTCGTGGCCAGTGTCAGCAACTCGGTGGCCTGGACCTTGGGCGGTGACACCAACCAGCCGATTGTAAACGGCAACTGTGTCTTCTCCAACTTGACCGCCACCGTCGCCGGTTCCGCGCAAGTCAAAGGCGCAGCCATCCAGTTCACCATTTATAACTACACAAACACCTCCACGCACACGACGACCTTCACGAACTTTTCCTCCACGTTCACGATCGGCGCTCCGCCGGTTCAGTTCACGCTGGGCAATTTGGCGGTCATCCAGATCGACACGATAGCAGCCAACTCCACCTTCAGCATTGTGGAAGTCAAGCCGTCCGTAGCGGGCCAGACCGCCCCGGTCAACATCGTGCCGGTCACCGCCACCGGCTCGAACGCCTTGCGCTTCGCGACTTCGGGGAGCATGGGCAAGCTGGCCTTGAGTGACGACGGAACCTTCCTGGTTTTCAACGCCTTCAAGGATGGCAACTCGGCCACGCCCGATGAAACCTTCAACTTGAACCGCGCCGTCGGCATCATCTCGAACAATCTCGCCTTCAATTCGCCCATCAGTTATGTGTCCACCTCGTTTGGCGGCAGCCAGCCCCGCTCCGCGTGCAGCCCGGACAATGTCCACTTCCTGATCAATGACAAAGGCGGTCTGTATGTCAACAGCACATTGGTTTACCAGCAGAATGACATCAGTGTCCGGTCCTTTGCCGGCACGGCGTATGCGCTGACCGCGAAGGTGGCATATCCGCCCACGCCGAGCTTCTACCCATTCGTCAACGGTGGTGAGAATTTTTCATTGGCCGCAAATGTGATTGATTGGTCGGATCCGGGTGACAACGGACCGGAGGTCGGCCCCACGACCCCGCCTCCGGATGCCGTGGCCCAGGACTTCTACATGGTTGCGACCAACCTGGTTTACATCGCCGACCAGAATGGCGGCAATGGATTAACCAACGGTGTCATCAACAAATGGATGTTGCAGAGTGACAACATCACCTGGATCAATATCGGTTCCTGGACCAACGCCGACAACTGTGAAAACCTGTTCGCCACCACGAATGGTGCCGGTGGTGTTTATCTGTTCTATGTCAACGTCGCCGGCACGAAGGGAGCCAACTCCATTGTCCGTTTGACCGACTCATCCATCTATGGATCGCTCAACCTCATTTCGACCAACATCATCTACACTTCACCGTCCGGAACGCAGGTGGCGGGCCTCACCTTCGTTCCGCAGCTGGTTCCTTACACGAACGAGCTGACCCCGCCGCCGATCTTCTCCACGCAACTGGCGTCGACCAATGGCGGTTATCCGACGTTTGCCATCGGGCTGACTCCGGACGATGGCTACTGGCGTTCCAATATCACGGCAGTAACCGTCAATGGCACTTTGGTGCCGAGCACCGCCTACACGACCAATCAGGCTGGAATGATCACGTTCAACCCGTCGGCCCTCCCGGCGCTGGAAGCGGTGAGCACCAACCTCATTGTGATCAGTGCGGCCGGTTATACCACCAATTCCATCACCCAGGTGATTGCCGGCGCTCCGGCGAAACTGGTCATCAGCACGCAGGGGAAAGCCCCGCCGACCAACGGTTATGCCATGGCGACGCAGCCGGTGGTGACGGTCACGGATACCAATGGTAATCCCATCTCCACCACGGCCAACATCACCGCGACCCCGGTGCAGAGCACCTGGACCTTGGGGGGCACGACCGTGGTTGCCGCCAGCTCTGCGACCGGCGTGGCCACCTTCAGCGGCCTGACCGCTAGCAACACCACGCCCGGTACTCCGATTGTGGGCGCCACCATCGCTTACACGTCACCCGGGCTGCTCGGCATAACCAACTCCGCGTTCACCATCCTGGGTGTCCCGCCGATCATCATTGCCGCCGGATCAGCCACGGTGGACAGCCCGTTCAACGTCGGATTGTGGAATGGCATAGCGTTTGCGGACAACCCGTTCTGGCGCGGAGCCATCACGAACGTCACCGTGAACGGCAGCTTGCTTGGTTTTAATACAGGTTATTCCACCAACACGGCAGACGAAGTCGTATTTACGCCGTCCGCGTCGGTTTTCCTGCAAACCAACATTGGCGCGGATACGGTTTCCATCATTGCGTCGAACTACAATGCGGATACGTTCTCGCAAACCATTGGTGTGGGTGCCGCTGCGCGCCTGGGCCTCATCTCCCAGCCGCTGGCTCCGTTGGCCGATGGTGGTGTTCTGACCAGGCAGCCGATTGTGGTCATCTACGATCAATATAACAACGTGACCACCAGCTCGGCCACCGTCACCGCGAAGCCGGGACAAAGCAACTGGACCTTGGGCGGTTCGACCAACGTGGCCGCGATAACCGGCACGAACATCTATGCGGGACTTAATGCATTCAGCACCAACTCGACAGGCACCGGCACGGTGGTCACCATTGTATTCTCATCCGGCAGCCTGGCCCCGGCGACCAGCAGCTCGTTCATCATACCGAAACCGGTTGTTTCAAAGCTTAAACAAACGAAATTGGTCGGCGGCAACCTGATGTTCAGCTTCACCAACGCCACGGGCTTGAGCTTCTCCGTGCTGGCGACGAACGACGTCACGGCTCCCGCCGCGACCTGGCCGGTGATCGGACAGGCGGTCGAGAGCCCGGCAGGATCAGGCAACTATCAGTTCACCAACTCGGCCCCTGCGACCAACGCACAGCTGTACGAACTCATCAGCCAGCCGTAATCCAGATCGACACTCCAACGCGGGCGGGTTTCTCACGAAACCCGCCCGTTTTTTTGTACAACCGGAAACGGATCCTGGTATTATAATATTTCTGCATTGGACAGGCGGGTGGTTCTGAAAGTTTGATGGATTCCCGCCGCAAGACGCGACAGGGTTTGCGAAAAGGCGCTGGTGAAAATTCCGTCGTTGGGGGATTACGAAAAGAAAGCGTTTTTAAAAGGGCGTGCAGCCTAGTACCCCCGTTCTACGGCGTCAGAAGAATGCGATAAAAACGTGCAGGGAAATTGGTCGCGGCACCTTGGTCCACATAGTTGGTCTGGCCGCTGCCAACCAGGATTGGGGCACTGATATTTGTAAAGGCACCATTCAGTTGCGGCGCAGCCTGAACGAAATTAGTGCCAGCAAACGGGACGGTCCAGGTGATTACTACGTCGTTCGTTTGGCTCACGATATCCGTGATGGAAAACGGATTGACCACGACCAGCGCACCGGTAGTGGCGGTGACGCCAGTGGAGTTGCCGATCACAACCGTGTAAGTTCCCGCGTCAGAGGCTTGGGCGCTGGAGATGATATAAATGGCGTTCGTAGCGCCGAAAATGTTGGTGCCATTTTTCTGCCACTGATAGGTCAGTGGCTGGCTTCCCGATACGACCACGCTGATGGTGGCGCTTTGGCCTGCAATGATGGTTTCGTTGGGCTGCTGAAGAACCAAGTTTGGAGGGGTGATGAAATTCAAATTGGTTTCAACGATGGTGACCAAGGCGGCATACGGCATGCCCGAAATGGCTCCCTCGGTGGGATTGCTCAATTCGATCCACAGAGTCAGGTTTCCAGCTTCAAAAGGGCGGCTGATGAAGGGTACGGTAAACGTTTTGTTGGTCGTATCGCCGTCCGCCCAGGAAAGCGTTCCGCTGACGCTAGAGTAATCGAAGGCGGCTTCGGCCGTGCCAGCAATTGAAGTCGAATAGGAAATACTGACGGGGCCGCTGCTGCCGCAGGTCCGCGCGACTTGAAAAGTTGCGCTTACATTGGTGGCGGGCACCGAAAAAACCGCGGCAGTGTCGGCAAAGCCGCTGGTCACTTCATTCGTGAAACCAGTCAAGGCCAGAATGCTGGGCGATGGCACTGTATTTGTGGCCAGAATCACAACGCCGGCACGGGAATAGGGCGGAATACCCGACCCGACGGTTCTGGGCGCAAGTCCGTCATCCAAAGCCACGACAAAAGTTTTGTTGCTGGTCGAGCCGCTATTCAAAATCTGTACGGTGGCCGTCTTGGGTGAGAGGTCGCCATCGGCCCACGTTATGGGCGTAAGCGATGAAGTTGGCAGATTTTCCGGATTGACGGCCTGGTAATCCGTGCCAGCCGTGGCAGTTCCGCCGCGGGTGCTAAAGTACACCGTCAGGGGGCCGTGGCCGTTTCCGAGCCGGTTCAGGGTGAAGATCGCATTGGTGGCGGCCTTCGGCACAGTGTAGTTCGCGCTGTCAAATACAGCCGAATTGACCACCGGGTTCAAAAGCATCACCAACGCCGTATTAGCGGAGCCGAGGATTGCGCCGCCAGCCGGATTACTCAGGCTTACCAAAAATTCCCGATCCGACTGCAACGTGTTATTGGTATAAAGTAAGGGAACTACGATGGTGCGCGGACTCACGTCGTTGGCGGGCCAGGTCAACGTTCCTGTCACAGGAGTGTAATCCCTCGCCGCGAGAGCCAACCCATCACTCGTGGCGTAATTAACCGAGACGGCGCCCGCACTGCTGCCGAGCCGGTAAACGGTCAGAGTGACACTGCCCTGATTGGCGCCCACATTGTAGCTTGAAGAACTGAATTGTATGGAAGGTTGTGTGATACCCGCCCGCAAACGCAAGGCGACGTCGGTGTAAAAAGCCGGAATGGGAATTGTTTGGGTGCCGGCATTGACGGTTATGGTTTTCAACAGTCCGCCCGTGGCCGGATCGATCCATGCGCCTTGCATGTTATTCGTGGGTACGGTCAGGGTCAGCGTGGCGTTTGTGACAATGGCATTTAAACTCAAAAGGCCATGCGTGATGTAGACTCCGAAGTCGGTGGGGCTCGACAAGGCAAAGGCCTGCATCACATTGACCGGGGAAAGGGTCACGCCCGCAGTTTCTGCGGCTGGATCCAACCCGGACACGAAATCCGTCAGAATTTTAGTTTCGAGTTGCTCCTGCCAGCCGATGCTTTCGTTGGAAAGACCGCCGGGAAAAAAAGTCGTCTGGTAGGGAAGACCGCCCCCGCCATAGCCCCAAAAAAGCAGGGAAGTCTGTTTGAAGAATCCCGTCCAGGCCAGGATTCGAAAACGCCTGGGGTCATAGGACCCAAATGGCGCTGCATTGCCGCATTCTTCGTCAAATACAGGCATGCCATGTCCGCTCGTTCCGTTTTCGGAAAGCCCTAAAGTCGCTGAGCTGTAGTAGGAATGAAACGTCCAGACATCGAACTGGCCGAGGTTGTTGTTCGGCGTAATGTTTCCATTCATCGTGATGAGATGCTGGTAGGGGTCGTTGGTGCGGACATACGGCACGATGACATCGATGTAACTCTGATAAAGAGTGCTTTCGTTGCAGAGTTCCCAGATGTCCACATACGCGCCAAAACGATTGATGATGTATTGGTGGTAGCGCAGGGCAGCCTGGGACGTCGGCGCGCCGGCATTCGTGATCGAGGCTCCGGAACCCGGCACCCAGTTTGCGGGAGCATTCCAAAAGCTCATCAGACACTTGAAATTCACCCGGTGGATGGCGGCCATGAGTTCATCACAAATAAATCCCTGATTCAAATCGTACTCATTTTTTCCGGTGTTATTGATGTTGAAATGGCCATAGGGCGACAAATGATCAAAGGCATCCTCCTGTGTATTGATCCGGATCATGTTAAAGCCGGCAGCCTGCGCGTTCTGCAATTGTTGCTCAAGGGTCGTGGGCTGGGCGTTGCCATCTACCGGATAATTGAATTGCGAAATATCCGTGGGATACGTTGCGGAGAGAGCGCTGGACCAACCCTGCTGATATCCGAAAACGCGGAAGACATTGCTTTGGGCGTCGGTGATGAAATTATAAGCGTTGGCGGGATTCCTGCGGAGGAACCCGATATTGCCGGAATTGGTGCAGTTAAACCCACCCGATGCATTGAACACCCCGTTGCTATCCGAATAACTCAACGTCCACGACCAGGCGCCCGCCACCATCGGTGCAAAGCGCAATTTCCAGGTATTCGTTGCGAAATAAAAACCTCCCGCGGTATTGGTCGTTCCCGAAGGTCCGGTAAAAACCGCCGTGATCGCAGGGTCTTCCCATGGATTTGCGTACGTCGCCGGGTTTGTCATCGTCAGCTCGTAAACGTCATACCGCCCGAGAGTCGAAGCATTCTGTGTGAACGTGACGGCAGGAGGCGCAGCCACCGCCGCGAGACAGATAAAAAATAAGAATGTGGCAATCTTCACGGAATACAATTTACAAACCGGCAAAACTGGCCCCATGAAATTTCCATGACAACCCGCCCTGCCAACCGACACCGGGCAGGGCCGTTGATCGCTGATTTCCTGATAATTCGCCAGCACGGAAACGTCGTCCATCTGACGGCAAAAAGCGAGCGGGAATGGCCTGGAGTTAGCGATATCATTTGTTTAACCGGGCCACGGGCGGGCGCGACGATTCTTTAAATGTTTGTGCGAACTTAAGATTCTTTAAGAGTTGACAAAGGTTACACTGTTGGCTATGTTGAATCCGTCCCGCATGCGAGACGAGACGTGACGGGAACGGAGTTCGGGCGGTTCTTTGACATAGCCACGAAGTGGCGGCGGGTGTGGGGCTAGCCAAGCCCCCTGATCCTAACCTTCCCCCGAGGGGGCGAAGGGATCTGCGGTTATTGCGGCGAGCGAGTCCGATTTGGTCAACTAAAATAGTGATGTGCAAACCTGAATTGGAAGCGGAAGTCAGGGAATAGGCGATAAAAGGATGATTGTCACAGAAAAATGCGATCGGGACGCGATGGAAGTTATTGTGTATTTGGTATTTAGCGTTGGATCGGCGTGTGTGGATACGTGAATTTTACCAAACGAAGCCACCGTTTCCGCATAAACATTACGTTTTTTTGATTTGGGTTCTCCCAATAAAGCCACGCCGAGCCGGAAAGGCCACCGGGAACGTAGTGATGAGTGATGGCCCTGAAAATTTTCAAGTATTCAGTGTTCAGGCTCACGGGTGTGACGGAACGCCTGCGCTACCGGGGTCAAAGAAATTTTGACGAGTTTTAACAAGTTAAAATAAGTTCGAATTGTCCGACCATTTTTTACGGAGGGGTCCGAGCTGAACGGGCGAGAGTTCGCACAATCAGCTTCTTGAAATTTGATCCGGCTGCAAAAAAAGCGGGTCTGGACGTTCTGAGGTGTCCAGACCCGCGCGATGGTTCCGTTCAGGGTTGGGAAAATCAGGGGTTGTATTGCAGGCGGTAGTAGGCGGAGCCGGGCGGGCCGCCAAGGTCGGTGAAGTTGTCGATGACGTTGAACACGCCGCCGGAGGGGGCGTTGGTGGTGAGAATGCCGGTCCAACTGACAAGGTTGGTGGAGCGCTGGATGGTGTAGCTCAAGCCGGGGATGCCGGCGAAACTGACGGTGGCGGAACTGCCACTGACGCTGACGCTGCCGCTCTGGCCGGTGGCGAATGCCTGCGCGGTGAGGCTGATGGTGGCGGTGGCGCTGCCGCCAAAACCGTCGCTGACGGTGTAGGTGAACTGGTCGTTCACAACATTGGTGTTCATGTAAAACGCGTAGCCGCTGCCGGTCGTCAGGGTGACGCCATTGGTGCTGGTGCCGAAGGCGGTCACGGTGAGCGTGTCGCCGTCGACATCGGTGGCATTGGTGACGAGGTCGGTGAGCTTGATTTTCCAGGAGGTGCTGACGCTGCGGGAATAGCCGGCATTGTTGGCGACGGGCGGGTGGTTGGTGACGATCTGCGAGAGGGAGTTGGTGTTGCCGAAATAATTGGAATCGCCGCTGTAAATGGCGGTGATGGTGTTGGTGCCGCGCGGCAGGGAATTGAGGGCCGTGCTGGTGGCGGTGCCGGTGATCAAGGAACTGGTGCTAAAGGGAACGCCGTTTGTCATGAAGACCACATTGCCGGTCGCGGCGGTGGGCGTGACGTTAGCGGTGAAGGCAAGCGAATCCTGGAAGCCTGCCGGATTTTCGGATGAGGTCAGCCCGAGCGTGACGGGACTGAGTGCAACGGCGATGCTGCCATTAACGGCCAAGTTGTTGGTGTTCCAGACCAGCGCGCCGGTCAGCGCGGGCAAAACGATGTTGGTGAACCCGCCACTGTAGGCCGCGGAGGAGAAGAGCGGGAAGGTGTCACCGGCCTGCAATGCCGGACCGAGGTTGGTGACGAGGAGCGTGCCGCCGTAAGCGACGGAGGTGAGGCCGGAAATCTTGCTGGCGTTTTGGGTATTGGTGCGGTTCAAGCCAAAGATGGCCTTGCCGGCGAGCGAGAGGGTATTGCTAATGGTCAGCGTGGCGGTGTCGCCACCGAGGCCGGGTTGCAGGATACTGTTGGTCAGGATGGCGGTGACGCCGATGATCACGCCGGTGCCACCGAGGATGCCCGTGGAATTGGTCAGGGCCGAAGCGGCGCCGACGCCGTTGACTAATAGTGTGCCGTTGCTGATGGTCGTGGTGCCGGTGTAAGCGTTGGTGCCAGCCAGGGTGACAACGCCGGTGCCGTTGATGGTCAATTTCACGGCGACGGTATTGCCAACATTGTTGTTGGCGATGGGGCCGTTGAAGGTCACGTTGCCGCTGCCATTGACAGTCATCGTGCGCGAGGCGGTCGTGTTGTCATCGGAAAGGTAGATGTTTCCGTTGAAAGTGGTGTTGCCGGTGTTGTTGATGGTCAGGGTGCGGCTGGCGTTCGAGCTGATGAGGCTGCCATTCAAAGTCAGGTTATTGGCTGCGGTGATCGTGGAAGAAGCGGCGAGCAGGATGTTGTTGGCAAACGTACGTGTGCCACCCGGTTGGAATGTGCCGCCCAGGAGGGTAAGATTTCCGGTTCCCGCCGCCGTGTCGCTCCCGGCAATTAGCGTGCCTGCATTTACGGAAAGGCCACCGGTCCAGGTGCCGGCTGCTCCATTCAGCGCCAGAGTGCCGGCCCCGGCCTTCGTCAACTGGCGGGCACCCCCCGCATCGGTCACGCCGCCGCCAAAGGTCAAGGTGCCGGCATTCACGGTGACTGTGCGGGTGGCGCCGCTGATGGTCACGGTGCCCGTACCGATATTCAAATCGTGGGTGCCGAGGAAGGTGAGGCTGCCGCCGCTCAAAGTAAGCGGATTGTTGTTGGCGAGCGTGATGGCGGAAGCGCTGGTGTTGTCATTGGTGGCGCCAGCGCTCACGGTGAGGGTCCCGATTCCAAGGGCGGTGGAACTGTTGATATAGAGGAGAGCGCCGGAATTCAACGTGGTGCCGCCGGCATAATAGTTGATGCCGGAGAGGGTTGTGGGGCCGGTGGCGCTGATCGCCAGTTTGCCGCTGCCGGTGGAGTTGGTGAGCGTGCCGCTGATGACATTGGAGCCGGTGCCGCTGACCGTGAGCGTCTGGTTTTTCAAGTCCAGCGTGGAGCCGGACAGAGTATTTCCGCCGCCGGTATTGGCGAACAACGTGACGTTGTCATCCAGGAAGAAATTGCCGGTGAAGGTCGCATTGCCGGTGGTGGTGGAGGTGTTGGCGATGATCTTGGTTCCAGAACTGCCGGCCCGGACATTGAACTTGGCGGCGAGATTCAACCCGCCATCGAGATTCAGATTGGCTCCGACGGTTCCGCTGACGTCACCCAGGCGAACAAAGGTGGAATTGGTGATGGCGTTGTTCGTGGCACAACGCAGCGTGCCGGCGTTGACAAAGGTGTCGCCGCCGTAGGTGTTCGTGGCGGCAAAAATGACGGTGCTGTTTTGGTTGATGGCCACGGAATTAAGGTTGGTGTTTCCGCTGCTGGAAATCGGGCCGTTGAAGGTCAAGTTGTGGCCGTTGTTGCCATAGATTCGCAATTGCGTGATATCGCCCAAATCCACCTTGGTGCCGGCGCTGATGATGATGTCCCCATTCACGGGATTGATCTCGCCAAACTGGCCGCCGTTATTGCCGTCCACACCCAGCGTCTGTCCGCTGGTCAAATTGAAGGTCTGGGTGACGTAGGAGTCATTTTCAATGCGCGGAAAATTGCCGCCGAAATCGTAGGTAGTGAAGCTGTTGCCGGTGATGGTAAAACTCTTGTCGTTTGCCCCGGAGGCATCGCTGCCAATATCTTGAAACGTGACGCGGAATCCATGCCAGCCGGTGAGGTCGTTATTCGCCGTCGTCGAGCCGGTGCCGCCGGCGGTGGCGTAGCCCTGGCCGAAGAACAAGTTGCGGTCGCTACTGCCGGGGGAATTGGTGGGCGCGTCGCTGTCCCAGTTGCCGGGGGTGCTCCAGTTGACGTTGAGGGTGCCTTTCCAGCCGGTGCCATTGGTGTTGTCGGCATGGGCAGGCATAAGTGCTGCCAGCAGCAACAACTGCGCGAAGAATAGTCCCCGGGCTGAGCGGTATGGTTTCATAGGAGCGGTTTGAGGTTTTTTAGGGTTCGGTTCAAAATATCCGCGCAATTCCATGTTTGGCGTGGATTATTGCTGCGAGATGCCGGGTCTTTCTGGGAATGATGACAATATCCACCGGATTGCGTAGAATTTCAACCGAGACCGTCATACTAGTTGCCGCAGAAAGGTTCAGGGGTTTATAAAATTGATTATGGTTTAAATGTCCCGACGCAGAAACGCAATCGGGCAATCAAGCACTTCTGATGCGCATAAATTGGGAATCTCTCCTTAATTATGAATTCAAATGGCGACGAAGGGAATAGCATCTTTGTGCGGCATGAAACCGGCCCGACAATTTTGTGCGGGTTTGCACTTGGCGGCGGCGGGTGGTAAAACATGGCTGTGAATTTGACGTTCCGTCTCCGCTTCGTCACGCAACCCGGTCAGTCGCTGGCCCTTGCCGGGGAAAATCCGCTGCCGGGCCATCCCGTGCCGATGACCTTTCGCGACCGTGAACATTGGGAGATCTCCATCCCGCTGTCGCCGGAGGTTTACAACACCCGGTTCAATTACAGTTATGTTTTACGCCATGGCGCGGCCCAGGCGACGGATTGGGGACAGACCCGCCAGCTGCGGCGCGCCGATTTCAAAGCCGTCGAGCTGCTGGTGGTGGATTCGTGGAATACCCCCGCGTTTTACGGCAACGCCTTCGCGACCGCGCCGTTCAAAAATGTCCTGCTCGCCGAAAATTTTACCGGGCACAAGTTTCCGCCGCCGAAGTTTCCCACCCACACGTTTCGCGTGAAGGCCCCGTTGCTGCAAAAGAACCAGACGCTCTGTCTGCTCGGCGAAGGCGCGATCCTCGGGGACTGGCGGACGACGAACCCGGTTTTGCTGGACCGCATCGCGGGCGAGGAAGAACTCTCGGTGCAGCTGGATCTGCGCGCGCAGAAATTTCCGCTGGTCTACAAGTACGGGGTTTTTGACGTCGAAAAAAAATCCCTCGTCCGCTTCGAGGCCGGCGCCAACCGCGAGCTGCAGGACGAACTGGCCCGCGACAAGCACACGCTGGTCCGTGACGGTTTCGCGAATCTGCCGGACAACACCTGGCGCGGCGCCGGCGTAGCCGTGCCGGTTTTCAGCCTGCGTTCGGAAAATGGTTTCGGCACGGGCGAATTTCTGGATCTGAAACCGCTGGCCGACTGGGGAAAACAGGCCGGGATCAAACTGATCCAGCTTTTGCCCGTCAACGACACGGGCGCGACCGGCACCTGGCGCGACTCGTATCCTTACGCCGCGATCTCGGCGTTCGCGCTGCATCCGCTTTACCTGAACCTGGCCGCCGTGGCGGACAAGAAGAATCAAAAATATCTCAAACCGCTCGAAGCCGGGCGCGTGAAATTGAACCGGGGCAAAACGCTGGATTACGAGGCGGTGATGAAGTTGAAACTGGAATTTTTGCGGAAGATCTTTCCATCGCAAAAAGCGGCGACCTTCAAGACCGCCGAATACAAAGAGTTTTTCGCGGAAAACCGGCACTGGCTCGAGCCGTACGGGGCGTTTTGTTTTTTGCGCGACAAACACGGCACGGCGGATTTCAGCAAATGGCCGGAGCATTCCAAATTCGATGCGCGGAAAATTGCCGCGCTCACGAACAACAACAGCGAAATCGCATTTCATTACTTTCTCCAGTTCCACCTGCACCTGCAATTGACCGAGGCCGCGGCGTACGCGCACAAATGCGGGATCGTCGTGAAAGGCGACATCGCCATCGGCGTGTTCCGGCATGGTGTGGATGCGTGGCAGCATCCCGAATTGTTCAACCTGGACCTGCAGGCCGGCGCGCCGCCGGACCCGTTTGCCGCGAAGGGCCAGAACTGGGGTTTCCCGACCTACAACTGGCCGCGCATGGCGGCCGACGGCTTTGCGTGGTGGAAGAAACGCTTCGCGCAGATGGCGTATTATTTCGACGCGTTTCGCATCGACCACATCCTCGGATTTTTCCGCATCTGGAGCAGCCCGGCGCAGGCGGTCGAGGGCATCCTGGGATATTTCGTGCCGGCGATTCCGCTCGAGGAGAAGGAATTTCAGGACCGGGGAATCCACTTTGACCGCGCGCGGCTGACGCGGCCGTTCATCACCGACGGCGTGCTGGGGGAAATCTTTGGCCACGAGTCGGATTTCATCCGGCGCGAATTTTTGCAGCCGACCGGGGATGACAACTGGCAGCTCAAGCCGAAATTTTCGACGCAGCGCCAGGTGGAAAACCATTTTGCCGCGCTGGAACAAAACGAGCGCAATGCGAAGTTGAAAACCGGCCTGTTCGACCTGATCAGCGACGTGATCCTGCTCGAAGCCGGCGGCAAGCTCCATTTCCGCTTTGGGATGGAGCAGACGGCATCGTTCAAAAACCTCGCCCCCGACCAGCAGGCGAAGTTGAAGGACCTGTACGTGGATTATTTCTTCCGGCGGCAGGACGAGTTCTGGATGCGCGAGGCGATGCAGAAATTGCCCGCGCTCAAGCGGGTCACGAAGATGCTCGTCTGCGGCGAGGACCTTGGCATGGTGCCGGCCTGCGTGCCGGAAGTGATGCGCGACCTCGGATTTTTGAGCCTCGAAATCCAGCGGATGCCGAAAAATCCGGCGCAGGAATTTTCGCGTCCGGCCGATGCGCCGTATTTGAGCGTGGTCACGCCCTCGACGCACGACATGAGCACGATCCGGGGCTGGTGGGCGGAAGACCGGGCGCTGACGCAAAAGTTTTTCAACCGCGAACTGGGCCTGCCGGGCGAGGCACCCGCCGGGGCGACGCCGGAAATCGTCGAGGCCGTGGTGCGACAGCATCTCGCATCGCCGGCGATGTGGAGTGTTTTCCAGTTGCAGGATCTGTTGGGGCTGGACGACCGGATACGCCGCAAGGATGTCGAGGCCGAGCGCATCAACGTGCCCGCGGTCGTGCAACACTACTGGTGTTACCGGATGCATTTGACGCTGGAGAAATTGCAGCGCGAGAAGAAATTCAATGCCCGGCTGGCGCAACTGCTGCGCGAGAACGGACGTTGAGGAAGATGGTGGAACGCCACCTCCCCTCAACCCAAAAATGGTGGGACGCGCACCATGAACCCAGTCAGCGGCTCGGCTGGTTTTCGCAAAGGTGGAAATGTGCAGCTGCTGTTCCTTCTCCCCAAGGGAGAAGGTCAGGATGAGGGGGAAGGCGGCGCTCATTTTAAATTGTGCGGGACTAATATTTGGATGCCCACTTCCCCTCACCCCGGCCCTCTCCCTTGGGGAGAGGGGGAAACGCTCCCAGCATTTCGTCGTGGTCATGTCGCTCTCACCGGCGCGGCATTTCACGGGATCAACTGCACCTTGAAATAGCGCGCGGCGTTTGTGGGGTTGTTCGGGAAGGATACGCTGGTCGTGGCGGCGGTGATGACGTTGCCGAACGGCGTGAACGGCAAAACCAGATTCGTCGTGGACCAGACCTGATACACTTCGCCGGACACGCTCGACCAGTTCAGGAAGGTGCTGGACGGCATGCCCGCAACGGGAATCCAGGCGGAATTAAGCAACGCCACCCCGACACTGGTGCTGGCGGAACTTTCGATACCGGCGTTGTTGATTGCCGTGACAGTCGCGTACAGGTGCGAGCCGATATTTCCGTACACCGTCAAGGAAGTCCCCGTGACCACGACATTCGTCACGTCCGAGCCGCCGGGCGTCGTCCCGACCAGAACCTGATAGCCGGAAATGCCGCCCTGCGAATCAATAACGGCCGGCCAGGTGAAGGTCACGCTGTTGCCGAAAACGTAATTGTTCGTCGTGCCGGAAACCCCCGGGGCGGCGGGCGCGGGCGGCGGTGTGACGTCGTAAAGTTTCAGGTACTGCGCCTCGAACGGCGCGTTGGTCCAGCCGGCGTTGCTCGACGGCACGGGATTGAGCGAGACATAAACACCGTTCGCCAGCACGTTGCTGCCGGCGATGCCGCCGCCCCAGAGCCAGTAATTCCGGCGATTGGGGTCGGCGCCCAGGTAGGCGGAAATATTTTTCACGTTGTAGATGCGGGCGGGCTGGATGCCGAAAAGATTCGAGCCGTTTTGCGTGACGTTCACGTCAAAATTGCCCGCCTGCGTGTCGTTGCGGTCGAGGGTGCTGAAGGCAAAGACCACGTCGCCGAAATTCGGCGAGGCATTGGCCGTCTGATATTTCGCGACGGAGAAGATATTTGCCTGCGGCGTTTCGCTGGAGGTCTGGTTCAGGTAATAGCGGTTGGAACTTTTCAAGGCCGGGCTGAACTGGCGCGCCTGGTTCACGCCGGCGTATATCGGCCGGAGCTGGTCGAGGCCGAACGTGCGGTTCGCCGGATTGCAGATAGGTTGAAGGTCGTTGAAAATCATGAAGTGCGGGATCGTCTTGCCGAAGTTCAACTGATATTCGTCGAAACCAAAATAGGTCGAGATGCCAAGCTCCTCGCCGTAGAACGTCATCGGCGCGCCGTCAATCGTGCCGCACGCCATGTAGCGGATGAGCGCCTCGTAGGGATCACTGTAGCTTTGTTCATCGTGCGAAACGTTGTTCAGCAGAATCACGGCCTGGCCGTAGGCGGTGCGGCGGTTGTCGAACGCGGTGCGATAATCGCTCGTGCTCGCGGCGCTTTGCAGGTCGTAAATCAGGTTTTCATTCAACACATCGAAATGGCGGTCGGAGCGGTAGGTCACCACGCCGCCGTCCAGCGATTCGGTCATGAACACAAAATCCCATTTGCGGCAGCGGACCTTGTTGATGACATATTCCCAGCATTGCGGCGCAAGGCCCTGGCCGAAATCCGCGCGCAGGCCGCCAATGCCCCGGCCCGCGGTAAGGTTCGCGGGCGTGTTGTTCGTGCAACCGGTCTGATCCAGCCAGTAGAGCAAAATGCCCGCGTAATAACGCCAGACGTTTTGCGTGACGGAATCAAAATGGCCGTTGCCCGTGCCGGTGCCGCTTTCGCTGCCGATGGAATTGTCGAACCAGTCGGCCTCGCTCAGATAATCCGAGGACTGCGCGGCGTTGGGCACCTGCGCGGCGTAGCGGCCGGCATAGATGTGCGACACATCCGTCCACTTGCCGAAATCGTAGCGGTCGGGCGCGACAGTTTGCTGCGCCACGCTGGTGGCGCGCTGGTCGTATTCATTCGTGCGCGAATAAAACAGGGGCTGGTCGTTGGCGATGAGATCCGTCGGCTGGCCGGCCGGCGCAAAGAGATTGGTGCCGAGCGTGTCGAGTTCGCAATCCCACGCGCTATGCGCCAGCGGAATGTCCATCATCACGTTCACGCCGGCGGCGTTGGCGGCGGCGACAAAGTTGGTGAATTCGTTCATGGCGGCGGCACGCGTGTTCGCCTTGCTCAGGAGCGGGTTGATCTGGAAATAATTTTTGATCGAGTACGGGCTGCCGACGGAAAAGGGCAGGCCGGAATTCGGATCGCTCTGGCGGTTCAAGATGCCGACCGGATGCACCGGCTGGAACCACAACCAGTTCACGCCAAGGTTCTGGAAATATTGCAGGTTGAAACGGTTCGTCACGGCGTCGTAGGGCCGCGAGCCGGGGCCGTTGTACAGGTCGGTGAACGTGCTGCGGTCGTTTTGGTTCGTGCCCTGGGCATCGATGTTCAACGCATCCAGTTCATACATCGTCATGTTGCGCGCGCGGACGGGCGTGACGACGATGCAATGGTCGCGCAGGCCGTACCAGATCCAGTTCGTGCTGCCCGCGACCTGGAACCGCGCGGTCAGGCGGTACGCGCCGCAGTTGGTAGCGTTGAGCACATAGGAAAATTGCCCGCCGCCGAGATTGGTCATCGCGTAGGCCTTGTAATAATGCGAGTCATCGTTGGTGAAGATCATATTGCCGTCCGGCGCGACCATGCCTTCCTCCACGCCGTTCGGATAGGTGGCGTTCGTGTAAAGCTGGGCCACGCGGCTGCGGCGGTTCAGGTTGGCGAACACGTCGGCCTCGGTGACAGTGGCGTTGGTGTTCGCCGAAAAGGTGATCGTGACCGGGATCGAACCGCCGATGGATTCATCCAGGAACAGATGTTCGGTCGTATATTCGGCGTTCTGGCCGTCCACGGTCAGTGTGGGCGCGCCGTTGGTGCCGTTGGAATTCGTCGCGCCGATGGCGAAACTGAAGACGGTGTTGGGCGTGCCGGCGTTGTAATCGGCGAATTTCTCCTCGTTGTTCGCGGAATTCCAGATGCCGATCTTGTAATTGATGATCACGGCGGCCGGGATGTTCGTGACCGTGCCGGCCCACCACATTGCATTGCCGGCGGGGCTCGCGTTGTCCTGCTCATGGTCGAAGACGACGGGGGTGACCCGGGTGGTGCCGCCGGGAACGCCAAGCGCGCCGGACGGCGTCGTGCCGTCGATGGTGTAATACACGCAGCCGTTGCTGGCCCAGCGGACGGTGGCGTCCTTGGTTTGATAACCGACCTCCGTCCAGAAACTCACGGTGGAATTGGTGCCGCCCGGATTCGGGCTGATGACGCGATTGTTCGAGTGAAACAGCCAGGCCGGCCGGTTGCGGATGGTGAAGGGCGAGGCGGCGGCGGTGCCCTGGGCCGCCGTCGTCAGGCTGCTGGAATCTCCACCGGCGTACACGCAGGTGTTCTGGACGCCGTTCACGCCGTCGAACGTGAGCAACAAGTAATATTGGATCACGTCATCCGCGCCGATGTTCGTGGGGC
This sequence comes from Candidatus Sulfotelmatobacter sp., assembly GCA_035485115.1. Lineage (GTDB taxonomy): Bacteria > Verrucomicrobiota > Verrucomicrobiia > Limisphaerales > UBA11358 > UBA11358. The sequence goes on from DATHOG010000082.1 coordinate 26,599, forward strand.
TGAATGTCGCCGACCAGTATTGATTGTTCGGGCTTGGCCCGCCGTTGAGGAAAAAGCCGAGGGCATTGCTGCTCCAGGCGGATTGCGATGCGCCCTTGTAGATGACCCAGCCGCCGGTCTGGTTGGCGGTACCGAACGAGTTGTTGAACTTCTGCTCGCCGGAATAGACCGTGACGATGGTATTGGTGCCGATCTCGAATTCCGGACTGCGCATGTTGTTCGTCAGGTCGGCCGTATCGTCGGGGATATGCCAGGCGTTGGCGAGCACGGCGCGGGCGGGCAGGGCGAGATGGAAAAATGCGGCGACACAAAAAAGTGCCAGCACGGCTTTGAGTTTCATGCTCATTGGAAGGCCGTAAAGATACCACCGGAACGAGGAAAAGACTGCCTGCATATTCGTGCGGGAAGTGAAGCGCCACGCCGCTTTCGTCCGGGAGAAGATTTATCAAACGTTCAGAAGCGTGTCGCCCGCTCGAAAGCAGTGTCGCGTCCCGCACGCGGGGCTTGCCACCGCATTCCAAATGCTTTGCAAAACTCGAGAGTCACCGCCAACGCGTGAGCGTCTTGGTGGCGGTTTACAGATGCCGGGACGTATCCATGCGCTCGTGTAAAATGCGCACGACATAAATGGTTTCTTCAATGGTGCGGTAAAAAATCCGGTGATGTCCGACCGTCAGGACTTTAAGGGTTGGCTTCACCGAGGGACGGCCCACGGAAGGATTGTGCAAAATAACATGCAGCGCTTCATTGATGCTGTCGCGGTATTTTGCCAGTTGCGATTCACCCCAGGTGGTGAGCGTGTAGGCGAGGATGTCACGAAAATCTTCTCTTGCCTGCTGCGATAGCTCGAGGTGGTTTTTAGGGGATGACATCAGGATTTGCCGGGCGGTTGTTGGCGGCTTGTGTACGCGCCTCCTGTTCCACCTGTTTGAGCAAATCGGGCGTGTAGGGAACGGTGCGGCCGACGGCAATGTCGCGCTCGCCGATTTCAAGTGCTGCCAGAAGCCGGCCATGATGGTCGTCCTGCTCGCGCATACGGCGAACGGCGTCGCGCACCATTTCCGTGGCGTTGCTGTAATAGCCGCTTTCGACCTTGTTTTTGATGTAGCCGTCATCCACTGGCGGGAAGTTTATGTTCATTTTGCCTCTTATTTGATTAAACTATGCGCATAATTATGGCATAATCGTGGCATCCAAGCAAGAGCAAGAATTCAAGGTGACTTCCTAATCTTGGCGTCTTGGCGGTTAAAAATCGCCCATCCGGCTCGGATCCCGTCCGGCTCGGAACCCATCACTGCCCGCTGGGCAACTGGATGACCTCGTAAAACTTTTGCGCCATGGTGTTCGTCTCAGGGTTCGGGTCGTAGAAAAAGGTGGTGGAACCGCTGGCGGGAATCGGGTCGCTGATGGGCGTGAACGGCTGGGTCAGGTTGGTGGTCGCGAGCACCTGGTAATTGACGCCGGGCGCGCTGGTCCAGACAACGAGCTGGTTGTTATTGGCCAGCGAGCCGATGACGACCGGCGGCGAGACGGTGACGGAGCGCGTATCGGTGATGGGCGCGAGCGAATTGGTATAGCTGACCTGGATGGTGTCCAGGCCGGCCGGCGGGTTGGTCCAGTTGTATTCGATGGCGCGGTAGCCGAAGCAGGCGCTGTTGCCATTGAAGGGCGAGAAGAAATAATTCGTTTGCGGCTGCAGGATGCCGTTGATGACGATATTGAAATTCGTCTGGGCCGGGACAAGGGTGCTGCTGAAACACGCCTGGATGAGATAGGTCATGTTGGTGCGGTAGGTCAGGACGATGTCATTGGTCGCGGGGGTGGCGATGGAGACGACCTGCTGGGGGGCGAGCGTGGTGACGTTGTTGGTGAGGAGCGTGATCCGGTTGGTATAGACGCCGGAGGCAAATTCCTTCAGGCGCACGATGATCTGCGCGGTGCCGCTGGCCGGCACGTTGGTGTACACGAAACGATATTCCTGCGGCAGGTTGGTGTAGGTGGCGCTGATGCCGGAGTTGGGCGTGACGGACGTCGCGGCGACAAACACATTCGTGCCGTTGCCGTTGCTCTGGCCGGTGACGGAATCGTCGTTGTTCGGGTTGCTGTCCTGGATCTGGTAATCCACCCCGGTCACCGTGCTGTCGGCGCGGACCACGACGGTGTAGCTGCTGCTGCCGATGAGCGAGCTGTTGGCCGGATAAACGATCGCGCCCGTCGGCAGCGCGCCGTCGTAATAAAACGTTTGCGAGAAGGTATTATAGACGGAGGACTCCCCGGTGCGCGGCAGATAGGTCCGCGCGCGCAGGATGTGGAATCCGCTTTGCAGGCCGGTCATGGTGTTGGCCGGATTCAAGTCGTTGTGCAGCCAGACGGTCGCGGTGGTCGGGTTGAAATTGGTGATGGCGGCCTGATAGACGCCGTAGTATTTGGCGCCGGTGGAATCAGAATCGGAAATCGGGGCGCCGTTGTTGCCGGCATAGATGCTGCCGCCGCTGCCGCCGTAAAACGCACCGAACTTGTAACGCACCTGCGTACCCACCGGCTGCCCGGGAATGGTCACCGACCACCAGTCGATGCTGCTCTGGTTCGTATCGCCGGAGAGATACAGCGCCTGTACGACCTGCGTGGTGCCCCTGCCCGCGCCGAACGCGCCATCGGGGTTCGAGCCGTCCGTGGTGTAATAGACAAAGCAGGTATTGATGTAGCCCGAGTAACCGATCTTGACGTAAATGGTCGTGGGCTGGTTGTTGCCGGGCACCAGGGGAATCCGCTGGGTGGACTGCAGGTGGTTCGTCGCGGTCATGACATTCGTCGGATCGTGATAGACAAACGTCGCCGTCTGGTCCACGGCCTGTCCGTAGCCGGAGCCGGTGATGTTGGTGACGGAGGCGCTGTTGCCGACGGTGTAGTAGTAGGTACCGGCACCGAGGGAGACGATGGTGTTGCTCGCGGAGTGGTTCGCGGCGAACTTCTCCGGGTTGTCGCGGTACTGAAACGCCGTCTGCTCGTAACCAATAAAGCGGTCGTCCGCATAGCCGGGCTTGTTGTCGCGCAAATCGAGGAAATTTGTCGGCGCCAGGCCGTCCGAGCTTTTGCCGTTCAGATTGGTCGGCCCCAGCCCCATCTGGCTGTTCAAGTCCACGCCGCCGTCCAGTTTGACGAGCGTGTTCGCGCAGGAGGAATCGCAGCGCGTGATGATGTCGAAGTTCGCGTTGGTGACGATCGGGATGTCGATCGCGTAAGTCAGGTTGGAAACGTGCACGCCGCCGATGACATTGCCGTATTGATCCACGCTGCCGCGCATCTTGAAGGGATAAACGGGATTGAACCCGTTCGTGTCGCCGTTCGCGCCGTCGGTGCGGTTGACGATGACATGCGGCACGGGGTTGCCGCCCTGCTTGAGGGTGATGGCGTTGGTGTAAAGGTTCGCGCGGCTGGCCTCCGGCCATTGATAACCGTAGATCAACCACGATTGCGTGGGCACGTTCAATTCGATCGCGCCGCCGCCGCTCGGGATGGTCTGGCCACCGATGTAGATGAGCCGTTGCGTCGGGTCGCTGGCATTCACGCTCGCCTGCGCGGCGGACAAACTGTTCGTGGCATGATGCACCAGAAGTTTTGCATAGGCGCGGGTGCCGGTCGGCGAGGAGCTGGCCAATTGCACGAGCACGGAACCGGGCGCGAAGCCGACGGCCAGCCCCTGATTTTCAGAGCCAGTGACGGCGATGCCGCCGTAATAACCGTCAGACGTTTGCGCCACGCCATCATCGAACGTGATGTCCGCACTGCCGCCGGATTTGGTATTGATGAGGGTGAGCGAGACCTCCTGGGTCTGCGGCTGGGTGTTCGTGCCTTCGCGATAGTCATAGCGCTCGAACGCGATGATGTTCGCATCGCTCCACCGCGAATGGGTGCCGCCGCGCGCGAGATTGTTGTGAAGATAGACGGTTTCGGGCAGGGAATTGTCCGAGTACTCGCCGAGGTAATTCGCGTAGCTGACGACGGGCGTGCCGCCGGCAAAATTATGGTTGTAGCCGTCCGAGTAGGTCATCGGCAGGCCTTCGCGCATAAACAGATAGGCGTCCTCCAGGCCGAGGTTCGCATTGTAGCCGTAGTCCTGGTCCATCGGGAAATTGACGCCCTGCGCGGCGCTGTAATTTCCGGTGCCGTCGCAGTTGGAATAGTTCGGATAGTAATCGCGTCCGTCCATGCCGGACACGGACGAGCCGCCGCCGAAGGTGTTGTTCAATTGCGAATAGAGCGGCTGGTTTTCGAGGCGCATGCCCGATTGCAGATAATCCACGAACGGCGGCGAGGGCGAGATGTGTTCGCCGAAGATCATCGCGTCGTTGCGCGCGGTCTCGGTGTTGAAGAGGCTGTTGCGGTTGCCGTCGGTCTCCACGTAGCCGTTGCTGATGACGTTTGCGCCGTAGCCGTGGACGTAATCATACATCGCCTGGATGGCGCCGGTGTAGCCGGTGAAACTGGAGTCATCCGTCTGCCCCGTTTCCGCGCCGAAAAACCCGACGGGCACATGCTTCACGGCATCGAGCCGGAAGCCGTCGCACCCGGTCATCCAGACCGTCCAGGCGACGTTGCGACAGAGATAATCCTGCACGTATTCATTCACCGGCTGGCCGTTGCCATCGAACGGGTGAAACGAACCGCCGATGCTCGGCAGGTTCGTATCCATGTAAAGGTCGTTGCGGCCGGGAAAACGGACGAAGTATGGCTTGGTGATGGTGTTGCCGATGCTGTTGCCGTAATTCCAGTTCGAGGTGCCGGGTTCCTGCGCGAGGTCGCACAGGCCGAGCAACGGCTGGTTTTGGACGACCGACGTGGTGCACCAATAGGGGTCGCCGATGGACGGCCAGTTGTTCCAGCCGCCGGTGACGGTTTGCAGGTGGAAATCCTGCGGGATGAGACCGGGATAATAGTTCGTCGCCGTGCCCGAACCGGGATAACCCGGTACGGTGCTGGCGCGATGGTTCATCACGTTGTCGAAATAAACGCGGATGCCGAAGCGATGCGCCGTCTGGACCATCTGCAGAAGCTGGGCTTGCGTGCCCCAACGCGTGGCGATGGATCCCTGCTGGTTGGTGCTGCCGAGGTCGAAGGGGTCGAACATGTCATAGCCGTAGGAACTGGAGCCGCTGTTGCCCTTGCCGGGGTTCGGCACCCAGAGCGAATCGTAGCCGGCCTCGGCGATTTCGGGCATCTTGGTGGTGAGCTGCGCCCACGGGACATTGAACAATTCGAGCATCGCCTCGCCGCGGGCGGAGGGCAGGGCGGCCAGCAAAAGGAGGATTCCGGCGAGAGGCAGGCGTAAAAGGCGTTTCACAGCAAAATGGCTTCTGGGTGTCGTTAAAAAATCCAGCCACTTGGGCCGCTTGTCAAATGGCAAGCGTACAGTCAGGGGGCGGGAACGACTTGAGACAATACGCTGGAAAAGCCCTGTCAGCCATAGCATTTATGTGCGGTGGGGCGGGTTGGGGGGTGTCCATCACGGGGTCCGTCTGCCTAGGCCGCTGCGCGGTTGAATTAGGCGGCGTTAAGCGCAAGCGCCTTTACAAAACTCGTGGAATATCCCGTGCGCCGTGCAGGACGCGGACGATGTGCAACTTGCGCGGAGGGTTGGTCACACGGTAGAAAATCAGGTAATTGGTGAACCGGCGCACCGGCCAGAAGCGCATTCCCAAAAACGCTGCGCGATTGGATTGATGGCGCAGGCCGATTTCCGGCCATTGAGCCAGCGTTCCGAAACTCCAACGCAACGCCTCGAGAAATTTTTCGGCGGCTTCAGGATTTTCCACCGCGATATAAAGATGGATGTCTGCGATGTCGCGTAACGCCTCTTCGCTGCGGATGATTTTAAGCGGCTTCAAGTTCCTTGAGCTTTTTGCGGGTGCGTTCGCGGATCAGGTTGAAGCCGGCATCGGTCAGCGGCCGGGCCGGGCTGCGGAGGCCGGCGAGAAGCTTTTTGTCCAGGTCGGGAATATTCAGCGCCGCGGCCTGCTCGGCGTTTTCCAGTGCGCGCAAACCGGCCCGAACGACCTCGCTGGAGTTGCCGTAACGCCCGCTGGCAATCAGGTCCGAAACAAAATCTTCGTAGTATTTGCTCAAGGCGACGTTCATACGGCGAATCTAACGCGATGACATTAGTTGTCAATGGTTGTTATTTAAAATTTCCACGCACACGGGCCGGCCGCTGCTTGCGGTAATGGCGCGGGGCGGCCATTTTTAAATTTTAACAGCTGAGCAACGGATTATCCAAAGCATATAGGTTGGAACCATTGCTATGAAATAATGAACAGGCCGATGGTAACGGGGTCAAAATGGCATGAATCGCAGATATCGCGTTCGCGCCTGCCGGTGGTGGCGCAAGGAAATTCGCCCGCTATTAATCATCGCCTTGGTCATGTTTTCGCTCCGTTCATCACTCGCGGATTGGAATGTGGTGCCTTCGGGTTCGATGGAGCCGACAATCCTGGTCGGTGACCGCGTGTTGGTCAACAAGCTTGCCTACGACCTCAAAGTGCCTTTCACCACCTGGCACATCGCGCAATGGAGCAACCCGCAGCGGGGCGATGTAGTCGTATTCTATTCACCGAGCGATGGCACCCGGCTGGTCAAGCGGGTCATCGGCCTGCCCGGCGATACCGTGGAATTGCGGAACGACCAACTGGTCATCAACGGGAAACCGGTTGACTATACGACGTTGGAACCAAAAGTTCCGGAGCAACTGGCCGGAACTGAACTCACGCAGGGCGTATTCGCCACCGAACAACTCCCCGCCCACGCGCATGCGGTCATGGCCATAACCGGCGTTCCGGCGAAACGCACCTTCGGGCCGGTGCCGGTGCCGGAAGGTCATTATTTCATGATGGGCGATAATCGCGACAACAGTTTTGACTCGCGCTATTTCGGCACGGTCGAACGGGGGCAAATCGTGGGCCGCGTTTCAAGCGTGGTGCTGTCGCTCGACAGAAATAATTATTGGCTGCCGCGCTGGAGCCGCACTTTTTCGTCCTTGGACGGCAGTGCGAAATAAGATGCCGGGCTCGTGGCCGGACGGAGGCCGGCTGCCAAGCCTCACCCCACTTGTTTAGTTTGGGCAGACCAGCAGGTCGGCCCTACCAAACGAGAAACAGGTCAGCGTTTTTTTCGACGGTAAATCGGTTTCAAAAATGAGTCGGCACGGAATCCGCGTGGACCGTCCCACGGTTCGAAGCGCCGGTTTTCGTTCACGACGTAGTCACCCGAAGTAACGAGTTCATCCCATTTCAAACGCCTGAATTGTCTCGGGCTCTGGGTTCCTGTCTGAAGGTTGCGCCCGGTCTTCAATTTCACTGTTTCGATTGTTTTCATTTAAAGATTAATTCTTACGACATTTTTCAAACACGCGTTGCAAATCGCACACTGCGTTCCGGAGTTGTGCAATCTGCAATATTCCCCGATAGACACGGTTTCTTGTTATTAAACCCCAAAACGGCCTCCCTCGACTGGTAATAGCTCGCAGGTTAAATTCATTTGAGGGCGTGACGATTTTTCACAAGGCTCTTTTAAACGCGCCAAGTGGTTTATTTCCTGATGGTAAAGGACCAACCGCACGAAAGGGTGGGTTCCGGTTTGGAGGCGCAAGGCGTACTGATGGATTTGGTACGTTTCATAGTAGTATTGGTTTAAGTTCCCGGTGTTTGCTCCGGACAATGCCAAGCTATTGCAAGGGCTGTGCCAGCCAGAAGAATTCACTCCTTCCAGAGCGGCTCCGGGATAGCGGAGCGCGACACTGCCATGGAGTATTTAGAGACAGGGAAATTTCCCCCTAGTTGAGCCGGATCGTTTGCGTTCCGTCCAGCCGTTTGGATAAATCTATCGGGTCACCCACGGTAACTTGCTGCGGGTTCACCTGATAAGCCCAAACTTCAAAATGCGCAAGATTGGCCTGGCCGTAAATGGTGGTGAAGGCGCCATCCACCGCGTCCGATCCATGCGCAACTTTGACACGGCCGATGCGCGGGATGTTGTAACGCGGATCAAATGTGAGCCATTCGTTGCCCAGATACACTTCGCAATAGGCGTGAAAATCCATGGGCGTGCCCGGGTCGGTATAGCCGATGTCCGGCAGATGTCCGGTGACATAGCGGGCGGGCAGATTAAAGGCGCGGCACAAGGCGATGGCCGCGTGGGCAAAGTCACGGCAGACGCCGTAACGCCGCCCGATGACTTCGGAGGCGGACAAGTCCGAGCGGCCGGACATATAACGGTATTCGATGTTGTTATGAACCCAGTCGCAGATGGCCTGCACGCGCGGGAGGCCATGTTGGATCTGTCCGAAATTATTCCACGCGAAATTCATGAGCTTGTCGGAATCGCAATAACGGCTCGGCAGCGTATAGCGCAGCAATTCATGCGGCAATTGTCCCACCGGCACAAGGTTGCCAAAAATTTCCCGGTTGTCCGGCAGCGAGGAAACGGCGACGAGCGCGTCGTGCCGGATTTCATTGCGCCCCGGCATGAGCATGGAGCGATACGTGATGTTGCCGTGCGAATCCTGAAATTCATACGACGGCAGGCCGATGCCGAAGGAAAGCTGCTCCTGCATCACGAACACGTGGCCTTCGAGCCGCGGCCTGAGCACGAACAGCACCGGCGTCTGCACGGTGGTTTCATAGGCGAGCTTGCAGCCGACGCGGACGACGATATTCAGCGGTCTCCAGTTCATAAGTCAGTCAACTTGCAGCACGGCGGCGAGCTTCGCCAGCGGAGATTTGATTTTCAATGTGAGGAAGGATCGTTTGACTCGATGCCGTGGTTTTCGCGCCACTGGTTGTTTGCATCATCCAAAATTGTGATCTGCTCCGGCGTCAACAGCGGCCTGATTTGTTTGACGGCTTCCGTCCGATAAGGCTGCAAGCCGGACCAGACCTGTTGCAACTGCTTGCGGGCGGTCTCAATCCGGCCGGTGTCCTTGGATTCACGCGCCTCCCGGCTGGCCTCCTCGGCGGCCTCAATCCGCGGCTGGTTGGCGACCTGGTATTGTTCGCTCGAGTCGGCAAAATCATTCTCGATGGGTTTCAATTCTTTTCGCTGCTCATCGGTCAGCCGCATTTTTTCCTTGAGGCCGGGCGGCAGGATGGCGCGTTCGCCCTCCAGCCGGTCGTTTTCCAGCGCGTCCTGGTATTTCACGGTCTGGACTTGCGGCAGCGCATTGGTGTTCGGGGCCGTGGTTTGCGCCGGGGCCGCGGGCGCGGCCAGCAACAGCAAACTGCCGGCGATCATAAAGGTAAATTTCATAAAGCACGATAGCATGCCGGGAGTTCGCCGGCCATGGGGTGTTTACCCCACAAAGACATTGGCCAACGTTTAATGATTTGTGTTCGAAATAATGACTTTCAAAGCCTTCTCCCGGCCGGCATGACCGAACGTGTCGTAGGCCCGCAGGATGTCATTCAATTCAAAGCTATGCGTGACGAGTTGCTTCGGCTGGAGTTTCCCGGACATGACGGTCTTGAGCAGCAGCGGCGTGGTCACCGCATCCACCAGCCGCGTCGTGATGGTGATGTTTTTCGACCAAAGTTTTTCGAGATGCAAGGTGACGCTTTTGCCATGCACGCCGATGTTGGCGATGTGGCCGCCCGCACCGACAATTTCCTGGCAGAGTTCAAATGTATCCGCCACGCCGACCGCTTCGATGGCGACATCCACGCCCTGCGATGCCGTCAGCGCCATGATCTTTTCAACGGCCTTGCCATCGGTGCTGTTGATGACAACCGTCGCCCCGAAGCGTTTGGCGACCTCGAGGCGGCCGTCATCGAGATCGATGACGATGATTTTTGAGGGCGCAAAAAACTGCGCGGTCAGCAGCGTGGCCAGACCCACCGGGCCGGCGCCGACGATGGCCACGGTATCGCCGGGCTTGACCGAACCGTTGAGCACGCCACATTCATACCCGGTCGGCAGGATGTCGCTCAACATCACGATCGCGTCCTCGTCCGCGTTTTCAGGCATGGGATGCAGGCTCAGGTCGGCAAAGGGAATTCGCACGAACTCGGCCTGCGTGCCGTCAATCGTGTTACCGAGAATCCAGCCGCCTTGCACGCAATGGGAAGGGAGGCCGCGCCGGCAATAATCACATTGACCGCAGGCGGTGATGCAGGAGATCAAGACACGGTCGCCTTTATGAAACCGGCTGACCCCGGTTCCGCATTCTTCGATGACGCCGATACCTTCATGGCCGAGTGTGCGGCCGACCGCGACGGTGGCCACGTCGCCCTTGAGAATGTGCAGGTCGGTTCCGCAGATGCTGGTCTTGGTGATCCGCACCACGGCATCGGTCGCAGCGAGCAACGTTGGTTTGGCACGGTCTTCCAGACTCATTTTTCCGGGACCGTGATAGACAAGAGCTTTCATGGCAAATTATTGAGGCGTCAGGTAAGGGCACCATCAAATGCTTTTTGTTGAGGGGGGCTTTCCTCGACGGCGGCCTTGGTCAAATTCACAAACACCTTGGATTCCTCGTAGCTGATGCGTTCCACGCAGTTCACCGGAACCAGCACCTCGCTGCCGGTGAACCGGTGGCCGATCTTGATGACCAGTTCGCCGATGGCCCAATTGTTCTCGTCCACCATGAAATCGCAGACGTGGCCGATGACCCCATCGGTGGCCTCAAGATTATAGCCCTTCACCGCCAGCGTGCTGCGCAGATGCGCATCGGCCTTTTCACCTTTGCCGGCAACCTTGGCTTCAGATTTTTCCGGCGAAAGCTTTTCCGGCGTTTGCAAAATGGGAAAGCCGTGTATGCCGCCCCACAACCCATCACCTTCCCAATAACCGGGCCAGCCGTAATAGCGATGGTATTCCTCCTCGTATTGCCGGGACACCGGCTTGTGCGATTCAATCGCCGGACTGTCCTCGATCTGCTTTCGTTTCAGGTTCACCATCATGGCGCGGCCATCCTGGAAAAGACTGCCGATGGCGCGGGGCGAGAGCAGCACCTGCCGGCTGGTCAGCCACGTTCCGGTTTCCGCCACGACGTAACGCACCGTCCAGTCCCGGTCGTCGAAATAGAAATCCTTCACCTGTCCGATTTCGCCGTCCAGAGCGCCGAGTTTTTCGCCGTAAGAATGTTTGAGGCTGCGCAGCATATGGTTTATTCGATTAAATGTTTGTCCGCCCGGATGAAATTTTGTTGGTCAGTCATAAAAAAGCGTAATCCAATCCGGACACACGCGACCATGGGGTAAAACCCGACCCAGGGGGTTTCTTAAGGATGAATCGCCATCAAAAAACTATTTCATCGCGGCCAGCAGTTCATCCAGCGAAACCGTGGCGAAACTGGTGGCGGAATCGCTCATCGCGTAAGGAATGATGAGCTGGCGTCCATGCAGCAGGCTGCCGCAGGAATAGACCACGTTCGGCACATAGCCTTCACGCTCGGATTCATCCGGGCACAGCAACGGCTCGCGCAGGCGCCCGATGACCCGGGTCGGGTCTTCCAAGGACAGCAGGAACGCACCCATGCAATATTGCCGCAGGGCGCCGACGCCGTGGCTGATCACGAGCCAGCCCGCTTCCGTCTCGATGGGCGAACCGCAGTTGCCCAGTTTGAAAAATTCCCACGGTTGCGCGGGCGAGAGCAATATTTTTGGAGCCTCCCAAAAATGCAGGTTGGCGGAGGCCATGATCAAAATATTTTCATCGTCCTGCCGCGAGAGCATGACGTAGCGACCGTTGACCTTGCGCGGAAACAGCGCCATGCCCTTGTTCGCAACGGCGGAGCCGTTGAGCGTGCTGAATTCAAAATGCAAAAAGTCCGGCGTCTCCAGCAGTTGCGGCGAGGTGACTTTCCCGTCATAAGCCGTGTAGGTGGCGTAGTGGGTGAAGCTGCCGTCGTCCCTTTGAAAACGCACGAAGCGCGCGTCCTCGATGCCGTTGCTCTGGCTCGGCGCGGACGGAAAAAGCACGCGTTGTGAAACCGTGCTGTCAGGAGCAAAGTCCACCTCGTAATTGGATTCGGCCAGCAGCAAAATGCCGCGCGCCGCCCACGTTGCCGTGACATCGGAAGTTTCCGTCAGCCCCGATGCGAGCAATACGGCATGCAGTTGCTTCAAGGTGAAATCCTCATGCAACTTGTCCAGCACCCGCCGGCAAAAATCATTTTGCACGCCGGCTTCCTCGAGCTTGTGGGTGAACAGCCCTTTCGCATACGCGACATTGGGGACACGTGCCGGCTCCAGCACACACGGCACGGGCGGCGTCAGGGTGATCTGGTTTTGGGCGTTGATGATGCCCTCGCGGAAGGTGATGGAGGAAATGTGGCCTTCACCCGTTGCGCGCAGGCTCAGGATGAAACGCAGTTCGCCCGGTGCCAATCCGCCCTGGTCGGGATGGGGCACGATGGACGGATTGAAGAGTGCCGCCGCCTCGATGGAATACTCGTTCGTGAAATGCGCGCCGATGAGTTGCTGGCGCGGTGGCGAAGGTTGGGCGCCGGGTTCCAGATAAATGTCCACCTGCTTAAAACGATTCTGGAAAAATTCCTCCACCCCGCAATGCCGGTTCGTAAATTTGTCCATCACCCGGCCCAACAGACCGGCGGCGGTCTCCTCGGACAGGGCCATGACCCGCGCGACGATGCGCCGCGCGATGTCGTCGCTGCTGGGGCGAAACGCACGCAACAGCACACGCGAGGGATCCGGCTTGAGCGTCGGCCCGATCCGTTGGGCCTGGAGGGTGGTGGTTTTCAATGGCTAGAGTCTCGTCGGCACAAGCTGGAAAGCGAGCATTGATTCCGCTTCTTAATTCCAGGATGGACGGAAAACCTTGCGGAGGCGCGAACCCTTGAAACACGAATCA
>DATHOG010000083.1:0-9961 GCA_035485115.1 Candidatus Sulfotelmatobacter sp.
GAATTGATAGCGCATCACTTCACGATATTCCCCCGATTTTCCCGAGCTGGCACCACCCAGCTGGCTCGTGCCGCCTGACGGGTCTACGGGAACTGACGCGAGCAACTGGACGGTTTTGGAGTTATAGACCAACGCATTCGGGCCGTTGCCGGTGCTGGTGCTGCCGGATTGGACCGCTTGATAAGGGCTGCTGGAATACATTCCGCTCACGCCGTAAAAGGCATTCAACCCGTTCACAATGGGCACGACCGTCAACGAGTTGCTGGTCGTCTCCTCCAACGTGCATATATCCAGCGGCTGTGCGTTGCCGTTGACCAGTTCCTCGCCGATGCCTTCGAGGACGCCCCCGGCCTGCACGTCGTTGGTATTGCTCGGCGGCGCGATCAAACCCGGCAACGGCCCATAATAACCGGTCGTCACGTCCGCCTCGATATTGTAGGCCGCGATGCGCAGGATGCGCGTCTGCGCCTGCGCGTCCGTCAAAACCAACACGACCAGCAAAGACAAAAATAATGTGTATGGCTTCATACAGGATCCATTTGTGTAAAATCAGCCCCTTGTTTGTTCAACGCTTTCGATTATATGATGCCTGCGAAAACTTTTCACCTGCTAAATGCTCTGCCCGCCGCAAAACATCATTCACCAGAAACTCTTCCCAGCCGTTCTGCCAGTTTTTAGCGGCCACCACGCGCATCGCCTCCTCAAAAAAACTTCGCGATGAATCCAAGCTGCCGTTTCCCGTTTCTGACTTCTGACTTCTGACTTCTAATTTCTGTAAAGGCGGCGGCTGGATCGAACCTTGGACAAGCAAACCCAGCTTGTTCCTGCGTTGCGCCGCACCCGCAATTTTTTTTCCGTGCCAGAGCAGGTCAAATTTTTCGTGGCCGGCAAAACACTGCCCCGGCAGCGATTCTTGGCAGCACGGCGCAAGTTCGGTTTCAATTTTCAGTTCCGCAAACGCCAGCCGCAGCCAGTCGTGGATCCGCCGGTAACTTTCCACCGCCGCGACGGAATACCACTCATGATTTGGCGGCATGACAAAGCTATAAGTCCAATCCACATCATGCGGCACGATGCCGCCACCGGTCGGACGGCGTATGAGCGGGCGCAGAGGCGTCGTCTTTTCAACCTCCGTATATTTTTGGAAATAGCCGAACGTCGCCGCCGGTTCGGTCCAGCCGTAAAAACGCAACACCGGCGCACCGATGGACGCGGCGCCTTCCAGCAACGCCTCGTCCAGTGCCATGTTGAACGCTGCGCCGCATTTGCCGGAGTTTAAGAAAAGCCAGTTCATCGGAATAAAGTCAGGCAGAAAATCATTTCTTCACGCCGGTTTGCGGGCAAAGAATTTTGACCTCGCAATCCGCGCAGGCCGGCTTCCGCGCGTCACAGCGACGGCGTCCGTGCCAGATGAGCCAGTGGCTGAACAAACACCAGTCGTTTTGCGGCACGAGCTTCATCAATTCCTGCTCCAGCTTCACCGCATCCGTACCCTTGACCAAACCGAGCCGGTTGGAGAGCCGCGTCACATGCGTATCCACAACCACGCCGACGTTGATGCCAAAGGCGTTCCCCAAAACCACGTTCGCCGTCTTGCGCCCGACCCCCGCCAGCGCGTGCAACTCGTCCATCGTCCGCGGCACCTTGCCGCCGTATTTTTCCACGAGCGCGGCACAGCACGCCTTGATGTTCTTCGCCTTGTTGCGAAAAAACCCCGTTGTTTTCACGGCCTCCTCCAGTTCAGACAACGGTGCATCCGCAAAATCTTGTGCCGTCTTGTATCTCTTGAACAGCTCAGCCGTGACCAGGTTCACCCGCTTGTCCGTGCACTGCGCGGAAAGAATCGTGGCGATGAGCAACTGCAGGGGATTTTCAAAATTGAGTTCACAATGCGCGTTCGGATAAACGCGCTTCAACACAGAAATGATTTTCTGTGTTCGCCCGATCTTGTCGGCAAGGTTTTCGCGCGGCACGGATATGATTTTTGCACATCACGAAAAATAACAAAAGCCCGGATGCAGGCATCCGGGCTTTTGCTTTGGGAGATTATTTCGTGACCGCGGCCGGTGCGTTGGTTGGCATCACGGGCGGGAAATATAATTGATAAGCCGGGGCATTCGTGCCCAACGCCTTCCAACCGGGAGCATTGGTGCCACCGCTTTGAAACGCCGGTGCGTTGGTGCCGCCAAACATCGAGATGCTGTTCGCACCGGGCGGCAAAACCTTGTCCAGCTTGCCGTAATACCACGCCGCGCCGGGCACGGCGAGAACAACGAGCACGATGATGATTTTCGGCCACGGACTTTTCTTTTCCGCGAAGGGATCCACCATGTCGCGTTGCGAACCGGGCGGTAACGTCGCAATTTGTGTGAGGCTCGCACCGAACGGCACGTTCATCTTCGCCTTCGCGTTCACCGCCCAGCCGTTGGCGTCGAGAATCGGACCCAGGTTGCGTTTGCGCAATTGCAGCCACGCCATGATGACCGACGGCATGGAAACGGCAAACAAGAGGCCGATGAACAGCAGCGGGATTTCCCAGCGCGGGTGGATGTCAAAAATCTTGGTGAAGATGACACCCAACGCACCCATCAACGTCGTCAGCACCAAACCAATCGCGGCCAGCGTGCCGGTGTCAATCTTGTTCGGTGTCGCCGCCGGCGTGGGACCGGAAGTGGCGGCGGATTGCAGATTCGCCGTCGCCGCGGCATCGGCGGTGGCCGCGCGTTTGGCGACCTGTTCCTCGATGAAGCGGGCAAGTTTTTTGTAAGGCGCAAAGAACGCCTGCCGCACGCTGATTGGGTTCGCGACAATTTTCGTGATCGTCGCGTCGTAATCGTTGCCCTTGCGGTCGTAAAAAATTCCGTTGCGGCCGATCATCAGATTGTCGTCGTCGCCCTGCGAAAAAATCGCGAGGATGTTCAATTTTTCACCCGTGGCCTTGCGCACGCAATCCACATACGCCAGGTACGCGCCCGCAAGCCCCGCCATCGTCGCGTGCTTGGCCGCGTCCTCGACTGTCAGGCACAAATCGCAACTGCGCTGGTCGAGATACAATCGTCCGGCCTGGAAAATTGCCGGGATTGTGCGGCTGTAAAAATTCTTAAAACTGACGAAATTGACGCACAACGTGTAAAGGTCGCGGTTGAAGCGGATCAATTTTTCCACCGCGGCGATGGCATTCGCTTCCGGCTCGAGCGCCTTGTCCTGCGCGATGAGCGCAGAAATTTTCACCTTCGCGTCCCCCGTCAGGATCTCGCGCACGCGCGCGATGCCGAGCTTTTCCACGCTCGCACCGAGTTTTCCCGCCGACCACGCCTCGAACGCCGCCAGTTTGGCTTGCAGCGCCAGCCAGTCGGCCTCGGTCAATTCCATCTTGTCGCCGAGCAGCGGCTTCACCCCAGCGGATTGCAACGCACCGAGCGCGGCGGCCCATGCGGGATTCACGCCTGCCGCGAGCGGCAATGATTTTCCGGCGGCGATTTGCGCGAGCGGAAAACCGGCCACTTCCGAGGCATTCGCCGTCAGATCTTTTGCCGTCAGCGCAACGTATTCGGATTCAGCGCGATTCAGCGTGGCCACGGCGCGCGGATCGAATGCCGCCAGTTTGCAGCGCGCAAAAAAATCATCCACCTTCACCTTCACCGCCTTGACGGCCGCGCTGGCGGCGGAAGTCGCCTCGCCCAGCGGCAAAATATTTTTGTCCGCCTCGCCCTGCTTCCACCAGTCGGAAAAGGCCTGGGTATCGGCGAAAAATGCGTCGGCCTTCGCCTGGCCGATGCCCGGCTTGCCGCTGCGGTCCGTCTCGACACCACAACAGGCCATGATCTCCTCGATGACTTTTTTTGTGCCCTCATCGCCTGCGGCATCGGCGGGGATGATGCCGTCGCCGTTGAAATTCGTGGCGGCGAAAATTTTCGCCGTGTCGCTCACCTCGTCCAGCGTGATTTCGGTTTCATCCTTTTTGCCGAGGTTGACGAGGATTTGTTTTGCCGAGGCCAGAATTTGTTTCCCTTCCGGCGATGCATCATTGATGGCGGCCAGCGGCAGGGCTGGCGAGCCTTTCAGCAGGCCATCGGGATTTTTTAGCAGCGACGTCGCCCATTTTGCAGCGGCGATGACCTCAGGCACCCGCACGCGGCCATCCTTGTCGGTGTCGACAAGGTCGAGCGTGCGGCTGTCGAATTCGAGGCCACGAGTAGGGCACGCCAGCGCGACCCAAAGTTTTTGGTCGAGCTGGTCGAGATTGGCCAGGTCGCTGCCGGATTCGAGCTTGACCTGGTCAAAACCGCCGGCGCGAAAGAATTTCCATGTATAGCTCATTGATTTGGATGATGGTTTCCCCTGAATGATGTGGAAAAACTAGACTTTTCACATTTGCCAGCCAAGCAAAACTTTTTCACAACGTATTTGACAGCGTGTAAAATGCGGGTATTACTCATGGTATGACTTCGACCAAGCTCATCAGCGTGAAGGTGCCGATGAAAATTTTCCGCGCGCTGCCCGGCGCGCACAAGGGCCGCAGCCGGTTCATCGTCTCCGCGCTCGAGGAGAAAATTTCGCGGCGCGAAACCGAATGGAAACCAACCACGGCGCGCGGGCGCATGTTCGCCGAACTGCTGGACAAAGGAAAAGCCGAACGCGGACCGTTGCTGGATGACGAGGGTATCGCGCGTGAATTGCGCGAACGGCGCGGAGGCGTTCATTGAAAACATTTTTAGATTCGGGTGTTTTGTTGTCCGCATGGCGCGGCAATTCGCCTCGTAGCGATCTGGCGCGGGAGATTCTGGCGGATGAAAGCCGCGAATTCATCTCGTCCGAGGTGGTGAAGCTGGAATTGTTGCCCAAGCCCGCCTATGAAAAACGCCACACGGAAACGCAGTTTTATCAGCGATATTTCGCCCTCGCGACCAGCGAACCTTTTAGCGGGGAACTGGGACACGAAGCTCTGGTCTTGGCGAAGAAACACGGACTGGCGGCAGTGGATGCACTGCATCTGGCTTCAGCCATCCGGCAGGGCGCGGCGGAATTTGTCACCACCGAACAGCCCGGCAAGCCCGTGTTCCGCGCGGCGGGAATCAAGGTCGTCTCACTGCAAGCATTTTAATTCAAACCATCTCCGATGTGGAAATTTTTTCCGGCGGCCGGCCGCAGGGTTTGCCATCCGCCGTTTCGGGGTATTCAAAAATCTTGCCCTCGAAATTGCGGATGAGCACGCGGCCCGCGTTGCGGCACAGGATGTATTCCGGATTGATGGGCACCTTGCCGCCGCCGCCGGGCGCGTCGATGACGTAGGTCGGCACGGCATAGCCGGTGGTGTGGCCGCGCAATTTTTCCATGATCTCCAGCCCCTTAGCCACGCTGGCGCGCAGATGCGCGGAACCGGATATCAAATCGCACTGGTAGAGGTAATACGGTTTCACGCGACACATGAGCAGCTTTTGCACGAGCGCCTTCATCACCTCCGCGTCGTCGTTGACGTGTTTGAGCAGCACGCTCTGGTTGCCGAGCGGGATGCCGGCATCGGCGAGGCGGCCCAGCGCGGCGCGGACCTCCGTGGTGAGCTCGCGCGGGTGGTTCGCATGCACGCTGAGGAAGAGCGGATGAAACTGTTTCAGCATCGCGCACAGCTCGGGCGTGATGCGCTGGGGCAGGAAGATCGGGATGCGCGTGCCGATGCGGAGAAATTCCACATGCGGGATCGCGCGCAGACGGCTCAGGAGATTTTCCAGTTTCTCGTCGCTCAACAGCAACGGGTCGCCGCCGCTCAACAGCACGTCACGGATCTCCGGATGCTGCGCGATATACTCGATCTGTTTGTCATACTCGGGATGAAAATCGTAGCCGCTGGCGTTGCTGACCAGCCGCGAACGCGTGCAGTAACGGCAATAGCTCGCGCAGCGGTCGGTCACCAGAAAGAGCACACGATCGGGATAACGATGCACCAGTCCGGGCACCGGTGAATGCGAATCCTCGCCGCACGGGTCGGCCATCTCCCACGGCGCGGTTTGCGTTTCCTCGAGGCGCGGCACGACCTGCCGGCGGATGGGGCAATTTTCATCCACGGGATCGATGAGGTTGAAAAAATATGGCGTGATGCCCAGCGCGAGCTTGTGGTTCGCCAGCTGGGCGCCCGCCAGCTCCTCCGGCGTGAGCGTGGGCAGGAACTTTTGCAGCTGTTCGACGGTGGAGATGCGATGCTTCATCTGCCAGCGCCAGTCGTTCCATTCATTCTCCGGGACATCGCGCCAGAAGCCGCGACCGGCGGATTGGAACTGTTTCAGTTGTGAAAACGCGTTGCCCGAAGGCGGCTCCCCGCGTTCCGTGGATGAAATGTCTGCCTGCATTTTCTGTAGCGCACTATAATTGCGATTTTGTGTCTGTCAAGTTGACCCCGCGGGCGGGTTGACGTTCAATTTTACTGCCCGGTCAAATTCCTTGGCGAAGTCAGGGCGTTCAACTTCACCTCGATTTCACGGTGGCGTGCATCGAGGGCGTCCAGTTTGGTCAGGGTCCCCTCCGCGCCCGCGAAGGCGTGCACGGGCCGGCCGCGCTTGTCGCGGATGACCGCGCGCGATCCGCCTTGTTCACCGAGATAATCCGCCAGCACGGCGCGATAACCGGCGGCGAGGGAATCGAACGGCGCAGCCATGCGGTATTGCGCGATCCCGAAATCGCGCAGCTTCACGCGTACGATGGCCTCGCTGTCCGCCGTTGAAAAGTTGCGAATCGCCGTCTGCAGGGTGACAGTCATGTGTTCCGGCAAGGCGTTGGTCGTGGAGCGAAATTCGACCGGCACGGCGAGCAGGTCATCAAACCGGCCGCGGCTTTCATCGGTGTTCCAGTGCGGACCGGGGGCGTGCGCGGTGAAACTAACGAGCCGCAGCGACCACCATTTCTCCACGTCCAGCGGACGTTTGAAGTCGGCATGAAATGCGGCAAAAAAAGCGGTCTGCCAGTTCAGATGATCCGGAAGTTGCGCCAGGAAGGTGCGCATCTTTTGCGGGCCGTCCTTCAACGCCAGCAGGCTGGCGGTGAACAGCTGGGCGCTGGCCAGATAGGCGCCGCCGTCCTCGCCGTCCAGTTGCGCGCTGGACGGCCAGGCCAGTTCATCGAAGGTCAGGGCCGGAAAATTTTCCAGCGCGTACCGCGCGCCTGCATAGGGATCGATTTCTCTCCGCGATTCATTCACGTGCGCCTGCAAAATGCCGCCGGACGATTTCGCCGGCATCGTCAACGCCGCGTTCACCCCGTCGGTGGCCAGGACCTCCTGCGCCAGGCCGGCGGCGAGCCACTGCGGGATTTCAGCGGAGCGGAGCGGATCCCGGTTCTGGCGGTTGGCGATCTCCAGCAACAGCACCGCCGCCAGCGCGCGGGCGTAGCGCGGCCGCGGAACGACATCCGGCATCGCAACGTGATAGTCCCATGCTTTGACAAAAAAACGGCTGGCGATGGTCACCTCATCCGAAGCCGAGCGCGCGGGACGCAGTTCGAAAAAAACCCTTCCGCTCCAGGCGGCGGATGGATTTAAGCCGATCTGCCGCCACAGCGACCCCTTGAAATTTTCGGCGGCCACGGCGAGCAGCGCGGCATCGAGCCGCAAACAGTTCGTCGCGAGGCCGGGCGGACGGAACAGCGGTGATACCGACGGGGCGGCGGTGACGGTGAACTGCCCGGACAGGCTGCGGATAAATGTGGGCGGCGAAACCTGTGCGCGGGCGGCGGCCGTGGAAAAAATTGCGGCGAACAGGATTGCCGCAAAACTGAATCGTTGAACCGTTAAATCACTGTAATGGAGCAATGCCCTGCGCGACGAACAGTTCGACGCCGGATTCATTTTTCAGACTTGGCCGGGGATTTTTTTTCCGGTTTGGATTCGGGAGTTTTCGGTGCGCCCGAATCCTTTTTGGCGGCGGATTTGTACCCTTCGCTGCGGTAGTCGGTGATGTAAAACCCGCTGCCCTTGAACAACAGGCCGGCCCCGGCGCTGATTTTTTTGGTGACCTTGCCCCGGCCCCATTTCTTTTGTCCACAGGCATCCTCGGGACAAATTTTCAGCGCGGTGGCCATGGAATGAACAGCCTCAAACTCGTGGCCGCATTTTTTGCAGACGTATTCGTAGGTCGGCATGATAACCGGCGGAGGGTTCAGGGCGCGGCGGAATTCGTCACGCTGATGGGCGGGATGATCTTCACCGAGCCGTCGGACCCGACTTCCACGTTGAGGTCGTAATTCGGCGGCAGGTTGGAGGTGGTGGTGGTGCTGGCCGGCGGCGTGCGGATCATGAGGAGTTCCGCGCCGTGCTTGGTGCTGTTGTCATACTTCATCAACTGCACCCGGCGGGCGACATACAATGCGTCCTTCAATTTTCTGACCTGCGCACGGACTTCATCCAGGTCGCCGAACTTGTGTTCCAGTTCGGCCTTTTGGGCCATCTGCTTCTGCAGCTCGGTGGACAGGAAGTCGCGGTTCGTCTCGGCGATGGCCAGCTTGATGGAAGTCTGGTCGATCATCGTGTTCAGTTGTGCGATGGTGTTGGTAAGCTCGGTGGCGCGATCGTCCAGCACCTTGTTCTGCGCCTCCAGATCGGCGATCTCCGAGTTGAGATTCGTGACCTGCATCTGCGCGTCGACCAGCGTGGACTTGGTGCTGGCCAGCGTCGAGTTGGCGGCGACCAGCGAATTGGACAGGTCGGACGTCTGGTCGCGGCTCAGGGCCAGGTCATTGGTCAGCTCCAGGTTCGCCTGGCTCAAATCTTTTAGTTGCTCGTTGACCTCGACCACCTGGTTGGAAAAAGAACTGATGGAACTGATATCCACCGTGTGCTGCTCGTCACCTTGTTTTTTGGTGGCGATGAGCGCGATGGCCAGGCCGACGACCGCGACGGCCAGCAGGATGATGACAATCTTTGTTTTCATAAACAATGCGGTCAATGTGTCGCGTTCCGGCGGCTTTTGCAAGCCACTTACTGATTCACCCCGGTGGCGGCGGGCGCGTTGGTGCTCTCCGCAAGCATGGCGTCTTCCATCGACTTCAAGGTTGAATCCACGACTACCACCTTCTGCTCAACCCGCAACTTCTGGACGAGGGCGGGCATCAGCTTGCCCATTTGCTCTGATTCCAGCTGGTCCTTGCAGATGGCCGCCGGCGTGCGGTCGACCTGCGGGATGGTTTCCAGCAGCCCGTATTTTTTCGCGGGGGTCTTGTCAATCAGCTTGATGATGTGAAAGCCATACATCGTCGTCACCACGTCTGAAAGCTGGCCGGGCTGGAGCGCAAAGGCAGCCGATTCAAACTCGGGCACCATTTCACCGTGGCTGAATTTCGGCAGTTCACCGCCATTCTCCTTCGAGCCGGGGTCCTCGGAATACTGTTTCGCGAGCGCGGCAAAATCTTCGCCGGCCTGCGCGCGTTTCAAAAGGTCATCGATCTGTTTGCGCTTGGCCGCCACGGCATTGGTCGCGAGCGGCGCGCGCGTTTCGGGATCCACCGTCATGAGCAAAATATGCCGGGCGTGCACGGTCTCCGGCATTTCAAATGCCGCCTCGTGATTGCTGTACGCCTCGCGGACCTGTTCATCGGTGATGTTCACGCTCAAGGTGCGCTTGAGCACGACATTCGCGGTCGCCTCCTGCACGCCTTTCGCCTTCAAGTCCGCCAGCGTCATGCCTTCGGACTTTAGCTGGCGTTCCAGGTTCTCCTGCGAAGTCGCCTGTTTGATCAGCTTGTCGAACTGCGCGTCCGCATCCTTCTGGCCGGCGGCGCGGTCTTCGGGCGTGGCCTTCTGCAGCAACACCTGGTAGGCGATGAGCCGCTCGAGGATATTCATGCTGATCTGGTCGCCCTCCTGCGGGGTGACCGTCTGCCCCTGCATCGCGGCGCGGGACTTGATGGCCGAAACCATCTGGTCCAGTTCACTGCGCTTGATCTCAAAAGCGCCGCCCTTGACGATCACCGGGTCGCC